>DASPOT010000395.1:0-69769 GCA_035625875.1 Mycobacterium sp.
TTGAACAGGGAGTGGAGCTTCCGCGACCGTGGTGGCCGCGAGCGCCACCATGAGGCACTGTTGTTCTTCGCGTTCAGCGGCGTGGGCGTGCTGCTCTCCATGGCGCCGTTGTGGTTCTCCACTTACATCCTCCAGCTGCGGGTGCCGACGGTGTCGCTGACCGTGGAGAACATCGCTGACTTCATCTCCGCGTACATCATCGGCAACCTGCTGCAGATGGCGTTCCGCTTCTGGGCGTTCCGGCGTTGGGTGTTTCCCGACGAGTTCGGCCGCAACCCGGAAAAGGCGCTGGAATCCACCCTCACCGCCGGCGGGATCGCCGAAGTCTTCGAAGACACCATCGAGGAAGGCGGCACCGTCACCCTGCTGGGCGCGTGGCGGTCGCGCCGGTTTGCTCAGCTCGGCGATTCCTCGGATCCCAGGGTGTCGAAAACCTCGTGATACAGCAGCGCGTGTACCTGCTCCACGCGCGGAATGTCATAGAACTCCAGCGGATCCTGTGACGCGGACTCGATAATCAGCGTCCCGGTGCGCAGTATCCGGTCGACGATCCGGTTCCGGAACTCCACGCTGTTGATGCGCGCCAGCGGGATGTCGGTTCCGGTGCGGGTCAGCAGTCCGTGCCTGAACATCATTCGCCGGTCGGTGATGACGAAATGGGTGGTTAACCAGTTCAGGAACGGCCTCAGCGTCAGCCAGCCGATGACCACCAACCAGATTGCCCAGATGACCGCGAAGAGGACGTTTTTGGCGGTCGGATCCCAATTCGTCGCGTTGACCACCGCGGCGACGAATGCCGCCAGCCCGGTCGCCAGGATGAGAACCAGCACCGCCCCGATTAGACATTTCCAGTGCGGGTGCCGGTGCAAGACCACTTGCTCGTCGTCGGCCAGCACGTTGTCGGGGTAGCGCACGCTGGCACTTTACCCAGGGTCAACCGGCCGCAAATGCGTGATGTCGCCGGCCGAGATCGTCACGGTTTTTTCGCCCATGTCGATGTGCAACCGGCCCAGCTCGTCGACGGATTGGGCAACGCCGACGACCTGTCGGTCACCGGGCAGCGTCGCCCGGACGCGGGAACCCAGGGTCAGGCTGTAGCGCTGGTAATCGGCGACCAGCGCCGGGTCCGCGCCCCCCGCGGCCCGCCATCGTTCGATACGAAGCGCCAACTCGCGAAGAATTCTGGCGGCCAACACGTTTCGATCAGTCGCCGGTGATCCCAGCATCAACAACGAGGTGGCCGCCGGGTCCGGGGCTTCGGCGATCGTCAACGTCACGTTGAGCCCCAGACCCACCACGATCACCGGCTGCGGCGCGGCTACTTCGGTGAGGATTCCCGCGAGCTTGCCGTCACCCACCAGCACATCATTGGGCCATTTCAGACCCGCTTCCACCCCGGCTATCCCGCGCACCGCGTCGACCACTGCGACACCGGTCGCCAGCGGCAACCATCCCCATCCCGACTGGGGGACCGAGGACGCGCCGACCCCGACGGACATGGCGATCTGCGCGCGCGGCGGGGCCGACCACTGCCGGCCCTGACGTCCGCGACCGGCGCTCTGGTATTCGGCGACCAGAACCGATCCGTCTATATCGACGCCGGCCGCGCACCGGGCGAGCAGATCGGCGTTGGTGGAGCCGGTCTCGTCGACGACGTCGAGCTGGCGCCACGGCAACCCCGGCCCGACCAGGCCGTCGCGCAACGCCGGCGCGTCCAGTGGCACCCTGAGCGGATCACCGTCCATCGCTGCCCAGCGTAGCGGGCAGAGGGACAACTGCCGCTAAGCTCGGTAGCCATGACGAGCGTTACCGATCACCATGCGGAGCCGGCTGCCGAGCACACGATCGACATCCATACCACCGCGGGCAAGCTGGCGGAGCTGCGCAAGCGGACCACGGAGACGCTGCATCCGGTCGGTGAGGCCGCGGTCGAGAAGGTGCACGCGAAGGGCAAGCTGACCGCTCGTGAGCGCATCTACGCGTTGCTGGACGAGGGCTCGTTTGTGGAGCTGGACGCCTTGGCCAGGCACCGCAGCACCAACTTCGGCCTCGACGCCAAGCGCCCGCTCGGCGATGGCGTGGTGACCGGCTACGGCACCATCAACGGTCGCGACGTGTGCATCTTCAGCCAGGACGCCACGGTGTTCGGTGGCAGCCTCGGGGAGGTCTACGGCGAGAAAATCGTCAAGGTACAAGAGCTGGCGATCAAGACCGGTCGCCCGCTCATCGGCATCAATGACGGCGCCGGGGCCCGCATCCAGGAGGGCGTGGTCTCGCTGGGCCTTTACAGCCGGATCTTCCACAACAACATCCTGGCCTCCGGCGTGATCCCGCAGATCTCGCTGATCATGGGCGCCGCCGCGGGTGGGCACGTGTACTCGCCCGCACTGACCGACTTCGTGATCATGGTCGACCAGACCAGCCAGATGTTCATCACCGGCCCGGACGTCATCAAGACTGTCACCGGCGAGGACGTGACGATGGAGGAGCTGGGTGGTGCCCACACCCATATGGCGAAGTCCGGCACGGCACACTATGTCGCATCGGGCGAGCAGGACGCCTTCGAGTGGGTTCGCGACCTGTTGAGCTACCTTCCGCCCAACAACTACGCCGATCCGCCGCGATATGCCGCGCCGGTTCCCGAGGGCGCTATCGAGGACAACCTCACCGCCGAGGACCTCGAGTTGGACACGCTGATCCCGGACTCCCCCAACCAGCCCTACGACATGCACGAGGTGATCACCCGCATCCTCGACGACGACGAGTTCCTCGAGGTGCAGGCCGGTTACGCCAACAACATCGTCGTCGGGTTCGGCCGAATCGAGGGCCGCCCCGTGGGTATCGTCGCCAATCAGCCCACCCACTTCGCCGGCTGCCTGGACATCAACGCATCGGAGAAGGCAGCGCGCTTCGTGCGTACCTGCGACTGCTTCAACATCCCGATCGTCATGCTGGTGGACGTGCCGGGCTTCCTGCCGGGCACCGACCAGGAGTACAACGGCATCATCCGCCGCGGCGCCAAGCTGCTCTACGCCTACGGCGAGGCCACCGTCCCGAAAATCACCGTCATCACCCGTAAGGCCTACGGCGGCGCCTACTGCGTGATGGGCTCCAAGGACATGGGTGCCGACGTCAACGTCGCGTGGCCGACCGCGCAGATCGCGGTGATGGGCGCATCGGGGGCGGTCGGCTTCGTCTACCGCCCGCAGCTGACCGAGGCCGCCGCGAAAGGTGAGGACGTCGACGCGCTGCGACTGCAGCTGCAGCAAGAGTACGAGGACACCTTGGTCAACCCGTACATTGCCGCCGAGCGAGGCTACGTCGACGCGGTGATCCCGCCGTCACACACTCGCGGCTACATCGCCACCGCACTGCGGCTGCTGGAACGCAAGATCGCGCAGCTGCCGCCCAAGAAGCACGGGAACATTCCATTATGAAGTCGAACGAGCGGAGCGGGAGCGACGGGAGTGAGACGAACGATTCAGCTATGACCGAGCATGAGCCGCACGAACCGCATGTTCAGATACTCAAGGGAGAGCCCACCGACGAGGAGCTGGCCGCGCTGATGATCGCGGTGCTGGGCTCGGCCGGCGGTCCGGCCGAGCCCGCGCAACCTGAGCGCAACCGCTGGGGGCTACCGGTCGACAAGCTGCGGTATCCGATCTTCAGCTGGCAGCGCGTCACGCTCCTGGAACGGATCCACATGCGGCGATGACCCGGGTGGTGCTCGGGTCCGCCTCTCCCGGTCGGCTCAAGGTGCTCCGCCAGGCGGGCATCGACCCGCTGGTCATGGTCGCTGGCATCGATGAGGATAGGGTCACCGCTGGTCTGGGGCCAGGCGCCTCACCCCGTGACATAGTCTGCACACTGGCCCGGGCCAAAGCCGAGCAGGTCGCAGCCGTCGTTGATCGCGCTGCCGCGGCGGATTGTGTTGTCATCGGCTGCGATTCGATGCTCTACATTGGCGGCCGGCTGTGCGGCAAGCCGCAATCCGTCGCCGACGCCCGCGCACAATGGCAGTCGATGGCGGGTCGTGCCGGGCAACTCTATACCGGCCATTGTGTGATCCGTTTGCGGCACAATGAAATCGTCCACCGCGGTGCTGAAACATCTATCACCACAGTGCGTTTCGGCGCGCCCTCGGCCGAAGACCTCGATGCTTACCTTGCCAGCGGGGAATCGTTGCAGGTGGCGGGCGGATTCACGCTGGACGGCTTGGGCGGCTGGTTCATCGACGGAGTCGAAGGCGACCCGTCGGCGGTGGTGGGGATCGGGCTGCCGGTGACGCGGTCACTGCTTCACCGCGCGGGGTTGTCCATCGCCGCGCTGTGGGCGGCCAATCCGGTCACCTAAGCCCCGTGCGCCGGAATCGGCGCTAGCGCGACGGTTGCTCGCGATTTTGTCGCGCTGCTGTCGATTTCGGCGCCTGGCCCCGGCAAGGCCGTGGTGGGTAGGCTTGAGGTGTGCCGCTACCAGAAGATCCAAGCCCCACCCTGTCCGGCTACGCGCACCCAGAACGGCTGGTCACCGCCGACTGGCTGGCCGGCAGCATGGGTAAACCCGGTCTGGTCATCGTCGAATCCGACGAGGACGTGTTGCTCTACGACGTCGGCCATATTCCCGGCGCGGTGAAGATCGACTGGCACACCGACCTCAACGACCCGAGAGTGCGCGACTACATCACCGGCGAGCAATTCGCCGCGTTGATGGACCGAAAGGGCATCGCCCGCGATGACACCGTGGTGATCTATGGCGACAAGAGCAATTGGTGGGCCGCCTATGCGCTGTGGGTCTTCACGTTGTTCGGCCATCCCGATGTCCGGCTGCTCAACGGCGGGCGCGACCTCTGGCTCTCTGAAGACCGTGAGACCACATTGGAGGTCCCGAGCAAGACGTCGAGCGGCTATCCCGTCGTGCAGCGCAACGACGGACCGATTCGTGCGTTCAAAGACGATGTGCTGGCCAGCCTGGGCAGCCAGCCGCTCATCGACGTGCGTTCACCGGAGGAGTACACGGGCAAGCGCACACACATGCCCGACTACCCCGAGGAGGGCGCGCTGCGCGCCGGTCATATCCCGACGGCGGTGCACATCCCGTGGGGGAAGGCGGCCGACGAGAGCGGGCGGTTCCGCAGCCGCGAGCAGCTGGAACAGCTCTACGGCTTCGTCAAGCCGGACGACAAGACCATCGTCTACTGCCGCATCGGGGAGCGGTCCAGCCACACCTGGTTCGTCCTGACGCACCTGCTCGGCAAGCCCGGTGTGCGCAACTACGACGGCTCATGGACCGAATGGGGCAACGCCGTGCGGGTACCGATCGTCGCGGGCGAAGAACCGGGAGCTGTACCGGTCTTATGACCCTGCCTGCGCCATTGGCCGAGGTGGTGTCCGACTTCGCCGAAGTCCAGGGCCAGGACAAGCTGCGGCTGCTGCTGGAATTCGCCAACGAATTGCCGGCACTCCCGGCCGATTTGGAAGAGGCGGCGATGGAGCCGGTGCCCGAGTGCCAGTCGCCGCTGTTTCTGCACGTCGACGCCGGCGATCCGATGCGGGTGCGGCTGCATTTCAGCGCGCCGGCCGAAGCGCCCACCACCCGCGGGTTCGCCTCGATTTTGGCCGCCGGGCTGGATGAACAGCCCGCCGCCGACATTCTGGCCGTGCCCGAAGATTTCTACACCGACCTAGGCCTGGCGGCTTTGATCAGCCCGCTGCGGCTGCGCGGGATGTCGGCCATGCTTGCCGGGATCAAGCGGCAACTGCGCGACTCAGGCTGAATTCCGGGCACCGCATCATTCGGCGCGCGGCGTGGCGCTTAGACTTCCCCCGACGCTGTTGTAAGAAATTCTCTTACAGAACGTCCGCAGATATGCCATACCAGGAGGCGCAGTGCCTAGTCACGCCAACTCGAGGATCTCCAAGGTGCTGGTCGCCAATCGCGGTGAGATCGCGGTGCGGGTGATCCGAGCGGCCAGGGATGCCGGGCTGCCCAGCGTGGCCGTGTACGCCGAACCCGACGCCGAGGCTCTGCACGTGCGCTTAGCTGACGAGGCCTTCGCCCTAGGCGGGCAGACGTCAGCCGAGTCGTATCTCGATTTCGGCAAGATCCTCGACGCCGCCGATAAGTCAGGCGCAAACGCTATCCACCCCGGCTACGGCTTCCTGGCGGAGAACGCCGACTTCGCGCAGGCCGTCATCGACGCCGGCCTGATCTGGATCGGACCGAGCCCGCAGTCGATCCGCGATCTCGGCGACAAGGTCACCGCCCGGCATATCGCCGCCCGCGCCCAGGCTCCACTGGTGCCCGGCACCCCCGACCCGGTGAAGGGCGCCGGCGAAGTGGTGGCCTTCGCCGACGAGTACGGCCTGCCGATCGCGATCAAGGCCGCGCACGGCGGCGGCGGCAAGGGCATGAAAGTGGCCCGCACCGTCGAGGAGATTCCCGAGCTGTACGACTCGGCCGTCCGCGAGGCGACGGCCGCGTTCGGCCGGGGCGAGTGCTACGTCGAGCGCTACCTCGACAAGCCACGCCACGTCGAGGCGCAGGTCATCGCCGACCAGCACGGCAACGTCGTCGTCGCCGGTACCCGCGACTGCTCGCTGCAGCGACGCCACCAGAAACTGGTCGAGGAAGCACCGGCGCCGTTTTTGACCGACGCGCAGCGCAAGGAGATCCACGAATCCGCCAAGCGGATCTGCAAAGAGGCGCACTACTACGGCGCCGGCACCGTCGAGTATCTGGTGGGCCAGGACGGCGCGATCTCGTTCCTGGAAGTCAACACCCGGCTGCAGGTGGAGCACCCGGTCACCGAGGAAACCGCGGGCATCGATTTGGTCTTGCAGCAGTTCAAGATCGCCAACGGCGACAAGCTGGACATCACCGAGGACCCCCCGCCGCGCGGGCACGCCATCGAATTCCGGATCAACGGGGAGGACGCGGGACGCAACTTCCTACCGGCACCGGGACCGGTGACGAAGTTTCAACCGCCCAGTGGCCCGGGTGTGCGGTTGGACTCCGGTGTCGAGACCGGTTCGGTGATTGGCGGTCAGTTCGACTCGATGCTGGCCAAGCTGATCGTGCACGGCACCACCCGTCAGGAGGCGCTCGCCCGGGCCCGGCGCGCGCTCGACGAGTTCGAGGTCGAGGGCCTGGCCACCGTCATCCCGTTCCACCGTGCGGTGGTGTCCGACCCGGCATTCATCGGCGATGACAACGGTTTCTCGGTGCACACCCGCTGGATCGAGACCGAATGGAATAACACCATCGAACCCTTCACCGGCGGTGAACCCCTCGACGAAGAGGACGCCCGACCACGCCAGAAAGTGGTCGTCGAGGTCGGTGGTCGCCGGCTCGAGGTGTCGCTGCCTGCTGATCTCGCGCTGTCCAATGGCGGCGGCTGCGGCCCGGTCGGTGTTATCCGCAAAAAGCCCAAGCCGCGCAAGCGGGGTGCGCTCGCCGGCGCGGCGTCATCAGGTGACGCGGTGACCGCACCCATGCAGGGCACCGTGGTGAAGGTCGCAGTCGAAGAAGGACAGGAGGTCGCCGCCGGCGACCTGGTGGTGGTCCTCGAAGCGATGAAGATGGAGAACCCGGTCACTGCGCACAAGGACGGCACCATCACCGGGCTGGCGGTCGAGGCTGGCTCCGCCATCACCCAGGGCACGGTGCTGGCCGAGATCAAGTAGCGGCACCCTGGACCCTGTCGCGATCAACGCCGGCGCGTGGTATCTGCGGGCACTGCGCGCGGATAGTCGCGTCGACGACCCCCCGCGCTGGCCGACCTCGGAAACCGACCCCGAGTACGTCGCACGCTGCGCCGCACAGTGGTCATCGGACAGCAGCTATCCACACGCGAGCGCGGGATGGGCAGGTAGACGCGGCGAGGGCCGGCGCCGTATCGGTGCGGCGGTTCGCCACCACGATCGCTTGCCCCGCGGTGAATTGTCATAGCCCAACCACCGACGGTGCCTAAAAACGCCCTCTGACCAGCGTCTCCGTGAATCTGTCTGCGATCGTTGTCGGCCCAGCCAGCCCCAGGTAGAGTTCAAAACAGGTTGAGTTCACAGCCGCCGGAATAACGTCAACGACGTGCGGAGAGGCGAACTCCCTGCCGTGGGGGCCCTAAGCACTTGACGTGATCCACTGACGAATGCTCGTCGACTGATGGAGTCACCTATGTCTGCCATGAACACAGCTCGATCTGCGGGCGCGGCCGTCGGCATAGACGCCGCATTTCCCTCCCAACCCTGGGAAAGCCGCACCGCCCGTTTCACCGCTCGCTGGGGGCCGTCGGCCGCGGTGATCACCGCGCACGGCGAACTCGACGCCTCCAACGCCGGTCAGCTAGCCGAGTACGTCCAGCGTTGCGCCACTTATTCCAAGTCGCTGGTCCTCGACCTAAGTGGCGTGGAATTCTTCGGCACAGCTGGATTTTCGGCACTGCACACGATCGACATCCGATGCGTAGGCGCTGATGTGCACTGGACCGTGGTGCCGAGCCGGGCGGTTTCCCGGTTGTTACGCATCTGCGATCCCGAGGGGGTGCTGCCGACGGCGGAGTCGGTGGCCGCGGTGCTGACCAGCCGCGACGAGCGGGGACGACTACTCCAACTGGTCTCGCAGTCGCGCTAACGATTTAGCAAGCAGCCGGGACACATGCATCTGCGAGATTCCGACCCGCTCGGCGATCTGCGTTTGTGTCATCGACTGAAAAAACCTGAGCACCAACACTGTTCGTTCGCGCTCCGGCAGCGCGTCCAGTAACGGACGCAACGCCTCTCGGTCTTCGATCCGCTCGAGGCCAGCGTCCACGTCGCCGAGCGTGTCGGCGATTGCGCGTGCGTCGTCGTCGTCGTCCCCGACGCCGCCGCTGTCGATCGACAGGGTTTTGTAAGAACTCCCCGCCACCAGGCCCTCGACGACCTCGGCGCGGTCCATGTCGAGTTCCTCGGCCAGCTCAGATGCGGTGGGCGCCCGCCCGAGCCGTTGCGACAGATCGGCGGTGGCGGTGCCGAGTCGTAGGTGCAGTTCCTTCAGACGCCGCGGAACTTTGACCGACCAGCTGTTGTCGCGAAAGTGGCGTCGGACCTCGCCCATGATGGTGGGCACCGCGAAGGAGACGAAATCCGACCCGGCGTCGACGTCGAAGCGGACGACCGCGTTGACCAAGCCGACCCGGGCGACCTGGACCAAGTCATCACGTGCTTCGCCACGGCCTTCGAATCGGCGGGCGATGTGATCGGCCAGTGGCAAGCACCGCTCCACGATCTTGTCTCGGTGGCGCTGAAATCCCACGGAGTACGCATCGAAAGCGGCCAGCTCACGAAACATCTCCAGGACGTCGGCGTATTCATTGGGTCGCGAAGCGGAACCACCGACAGCTCGCGATGTCACCTGTTGGCGCCCGCCCGTCGCGTCGTCAAGGTGATGCCGAATACGCCGCCGCCTTCATCGGGCTCGTGACCGTCGTGGAAGGTCTGCACGTCGTCGGCTAGCGATGTCAGAACATGCCAGCTGAAGCTGCCCGGTGTCAGCACATCGTAGGTCTCGCACGTCGCGGAAGCCTCCACCACCAATTCGTCATCTCGCGGATCGACGACCACAACAAGCGTTGCGTTGGGGGTCGCGGAGCGCATCAACCGGGTGCACACTTCGTCCACCGCCAGCCGCAGATCCGCCACGGCGTCGAAATCGAGGTCCTCGAAGGTGCCGACGGCGCCGACCAGCGTACGCAGCACCGCCAGATTCTCCAGATGTGCGGCGACCCGCAGTTCGACGGCGCGATCGCCGCGTCGTTGCTTGTCACCCCGCGGTTCGGCGGTCATGTGGCCTCCCGGGAAATCCTGACCGACACTACCTCTGCGTTCAAGCCGGTTAGTCATGACCACGTCCGGGTATTCCACCCGCCGTGGGCGGGGCCAACACGACCGAGACACGCCGGACGCAGCGGCTCCGGCGTGCTGCGGTGATCGCCGGAGTCACGCTGATAGTGATGATCTTGGTTGTAGTAGCGGTCTTCGTGATCGCTTTTGTGATCCTTTCCCCCATGATGGGGTAGCCGCCGCAACCCAATAGCGTCGGCTGGCGTCCTGGCTGGCTCAGTGCACATCATGGTGTAGACCTGGTACCCGCTTGCCGCGGTGAATAAAACCCAGTGATATTGGTGCACCGTTCCGACGATCTGACCCACGGATAGGAGATCGGGATGCACGACCGCGACAATTTTTCCGACGAGGTCCCCGTTGCCGACGCGATCGCGCAGGAACAAGACCCCGCGCCCGTGCCCACCCCACCCGAGGAGTCCGGTCCGCCGATAGAGGCGGATGCGTGCGACTGGCAGGAGCAGCTGCAGGAAGTCGGCGGTGACGACCGTGAGGAGTATCGAGAGTAGCTGCGCCCTCACGCGACTCTGGCCGGGTGTCTTCCGGGCTCTGGCCGGGTGTCTTCCGGGCCGAATGGCGAAATAACCCGGAAGCACCTCGCAACGACTCGACTATGCAGGCATTTTGATGAGTCAACGCGGTTCTTCACAGCCCCAGCCCCGAGACCTACGCTTATTGCCATGAGGCAAATTCTGCTGCGGGCAGTTGTGCTTCTGGGATCGTGGGCGATCGGACTGATGGTAGCGGCGTGGGTTGTTCCCGGTGTTTCGGTATCGGCGTCGGGGTTCATCGTCGCCGTAGTGCTGTTCTCGGTAGCGCAGGCGACCTTGTCGCTGTTGATCTTGAAGTTGCCCCATGGATATGCGTCGCTGCTCCTCGGGGGCACCGGCCTGGCATTGACCCTCGCCGCGTTGGGTCTCGCCTCGGCATTAACTCACGGGCTCAGCATCCGCGGCATTGAATCCTGGGCTGCCGCAACGGTTGTGGTGTGGCTCGTGACAACGATCGGGGCGATTTCACTGCCTGATGTGTTCGTCCGCGGTAAAGTCGGCTCGACCTGACCAAATCGAGGCAGGGCACGCCAGAGCCGGATAATGTGCGGCGCGGTGGAGCTTCGGGACCGCTGATGCTGTTCGTGATGACGATGACCCACCGGCGGCGCTCCTGTAGTGCGACCAGTAGTCTTCGCCCTACTGGACAACCGCTGGTCAGCGGCAAAGTTCTGCATTTCGCCGTGTCCGCCCAGTGAGTAGCATTGTGCTATCTGATCCAATGACGGAGGGGAGATGATGGGAGACACGCATCACGATCCGACGGATCATTCCCGGACCACGCAACCGCACGCTGGTATCACGATGAAGGATAACCTCTTCTGGCCCGGGTTCATCCTGCTAGCCGTCGCGTTGTCCGGGATGATCAGCACCGCGGCAGTCGCCGCCTACCGACATTACGAATGGCTCGCCACGACGGTGCTCGTCGCCGTGCTCGGAACGGTCGCCGGAGCGCTATGGTTCGTCGTGGAGCTTCGCCGCGTGGCCCGCATGGACGAGCAGTGGGCACGCCGCGTGCGCCCCGATAGTCGGCCACGGCAGCGTGCTGCCTAAGCTAAAATCCGACGCGTAATTTAGTGAGGGTCTTGAGCGATTTCGAGGGTGTAGTTGATGGCGTCGCCGCGACGGCGGCATTGGCGGAGTATCTGAACCGCCACCCCTTTATTTGCTAACGACCGTCAGCCGGTCAGTGCCGGGCCTGCGATCGGGGGGACGCCCATCGTGAGCGTCAGCAACATCAGCATCAACAAGAACCAGCCGGCTCCCTGCCATGCCCACCAGGTACCCCGGTCACGCCAGACCCGGTAGGTACGCAGAAACGCCCAGATCCCACCGCCCAGCAAGATCGCCGGCGCCCCGAACGCCAACAGCGTGCGCTGGGGCGCACCGCAGGCCACGGTGTCAACGCCGATTTCTCCATTGCACGTGCTGACCCACAACGCGGCCACGATGAGAAAGCCGACTCCGGCGGCAGCGGCCAGGACAGCGAACCGGACGGCCGCCTGGACCTCGCTGTCCTCCTGCCCCAAGCGGTCGCCACGTGAACGCTCACGTGGTTTCTGCATCCTCAACCTCTATCGTGCGTTCGGCTGTTCATAGTTCCATCGTCCGACCTGGCACATCAGTTACATCGTCCGTGCGACTGTGTTGTGGCGCTGACTTCGTCGAGCGCTATCGGAACACCCCGCCATAAGCGACGGTAACCCGATCGCGGACAGGATGCGACGGGAATGGATCTAGCCAAGTGCGCTCAACGCGCCGCGGATAGCGGCTACCGCCTCGTCGATCTCTCCGCGGGAAACGGTCAGTGCCGGGCGGAACCGCGCACTGTCGTCGCCGCTGGGTAGCACGATCACCTGACGTTGCCACAGCTGCCGGATCAACTCGTCACGGTCGGCGGTGGTCGGCAGGCTGAACGCGCACATCAGGCCGCGCCCGCGGACGTCGAGCATCACCGCCGGGAAGTCAGCGGCGAGTTCGTCGAGCCGGGCGCGCAGATAGCCGCCATGCGCAGCGGCGTTCTCGAACAGCTCGCCGGATTCGATGACCTCCAGGATGCGGCGCGCCCGGACCATATCGGTCAGGTTGCCGCCCCACGTCGAGTTGAGCCGGGAAGCAACCGTGAACACGTTGTCAGGGATTTCGTCGACCCGGCGTCCCGCCATCACTCCGCATACCTGCGTCTTCTTACCGAACGCCACCACGTCGGGTGTGACACCCAATTGCTGGTAGGCCCAAGGGGTTCCGGTCAACCCGCAGCCGGTCTGCACCTCGTCGAAGATCATCAAAGCGTCGTACTCGTCGCACAGCTCACGCATCGCGGCGAAGAACTCCGGCCGAAAGTGCCGGTCGCCGCCTTCGCCCTGGATGGGTTCGGCGATGAAGCAGGCGATGTCGTGCGGGTGGGCCTCGAAGGCGGCCCGGGCCTGGCGCAGCGACTCGGCTTCCAGCGCGTCCATATCGGTGCCAGGACGGATGAAAGGCGCGTCGATGCGTGGCCAGTCGAACTTCGGAAAGCGATCCACCGTGACCGGCTTGGTATTGGTCAGGGACAGCGTGTAGCCGCTGCGGCCATGAAACGCCCCGCGCAAATGCAGTACCTGGGTACCCAAGGACGGGTCGATGCCACGCGCCTCGTTGTACCGGCTCTTCCAGTCGAACGCGACCTTGAGCGCGTTCTCCACCGCCAGGGCACCGCCGTCGACGAAGAACAGATGCGGCAGCGCTGGATCGCCCAGCACCCGGGCGAACGTCTCGACGAAGTGGGCCATCGGCACCGAGTACACGTCAGAGTTGCTGGGTTTGTTGACCGCGGCATCGGTGAGTTCTTCACGGAAGTCGTCGTCGTAGGCCAGGGCCGGGTGGTTCATACCCAGCGCCGAAGAGGCGACGAACGTGAACATGTCGAGATATTGCCGACCATCGCGGGCGTCAACCAGATACGAGCCCGCTGAGCGATCCAGGTCGAGTACCAGATCCAGGCCGTCGACGAGGATACTGCGCGCCAGCACCTCGTGGACCTGGTCGGGTTCGAGGAGCTGCCGATCGGTAGGTGCCAGTACGCTAGTCATGACACCACCTTAGCATAGATTTTTACGTTATCTTGACGCCCCATCGTAAACTTTACGGTATATACTGTCGCCCGCTGTAAAATGTCTGTAAAATGATCGTGCTGCGCGTGTGGACGTTGGCGGCGGTCCGGATGCGTTGCAACAGGTCTTCGAGCGCCCGCGCGGACTCAACGCGCACGAACAGGATGTAGCTCTCCTCACCGGCCACCGAGTGACATGACTCGATCGCCTCGAAGTGTTCGAGGCGGGCGGGTACATCATCGGGTCGAGAAGGATCAAGAGGGGTGATGGCCACGAACGCTGATAGCAGGTTCCCGACCGCTTCGGGGTTGATCCGCGCCGAATACCCGGTGACCACGCCGCGAGATTCCAGCCTGCGCACCCGCGACTGGACCGCCGAAACCGAAAGGCCCGTGCTTGCGGCCAACTCCGAGAGCGTGGCGCGTCCGTTGCCGACCAGCTCGCGCACCAGGGTCCGGTCGATGTCGTCGAGCGTCTCAGCCATGGCCGGAGACTATCGCAGTGGCGGCACACGATGAGCCGGGCAAAAAGGTGGTGACCTGGCAGCTGCGGGAACGATTCGCCGCCGGTGAAGGCGGCGACGATTCCGGTTACAGCATGGGTTGGTTGGCCGGGGCCATCGGCCGGCGCATCGACGACCCGTATGCACTGTATGAAGCGCTCTCCCAGGAGGCACCCGCGTGAGCACTGACCCGACTGCCCGGCTTCTCCCCGGGTCGCCATCCGACACGCATCGTCGCCGGGCGGAAGCCGCCCGCCTGCCCACCGCCGAGGAGTTGCGCGCCCGGGTGCACCGGGCCCTAGACGCGATCGGTGCCGACGTCACGCTCGGCGATCCCGGCGGGCACGGCATGCCGGCGGGCACACCGATCACCGGCGACGTGCTGTTCACCGTCGACCAGACCACGTCGGAGCAAGCGGATCACATTATCGCCGATGCCGCACAAGCGTTTTCGGCATGGCGAAGCACCCCGGCCCCGGTGCGCGGCACGCTGGTGGGCCGGCTCGGCGAGCTGCTCACCGAGCACAAGAGCGACCTCGCGACACTGGTGACGGTCGAGGTGGGCAAGATCACCTCCGAGGCGCTGGGCGAGGTGCAGGAGATGATCGACGTCTGCCAGTTCGCCGTCGGCTTGTCGCGCCAGCTGTACGGGCGCACCATTGCCTCCGAGCGGCCGGGGCATCGGCTGCTGGAGACCTGGCATCCGCTCGGCGTGGTGGGTTTGATCACGGCATTCAACTTCCCGGTTGCGGTCTGGGCGTGGAACACCGCAGTGGCATTGGTCTGTGGGGACACCGTGGTGTGGAAGCCCTCGGAG
This sequence comes from Mycobacterium sp., assembly GCA_035625875.1. Classification (GTDB taxonomy): domain Bacteria; phylum Actinomycetota; class Actinomycetes; order Mycobacteriales; family Mycobacteriaceae; genus Mycobacterium. Next base: position 14,841 of record DASPOT010000395.1, read on the forward strand.
CTGACCCCGTTGACCGCTCTGGCGTGCCGCGCTTTGATCACCCGGGCCGCCGCTGATGTCGGCGCGCCCCCCGAGGTCACCGGCGTGCTCCTGGGCGGCCGCGACGTCGGCCAGCAACTGGTCGACGACGCCCGCGTCGCGTTGCTATCGGCGACCGGCTCGGTGCGAATGGGCCAGCAGGTCGGTCCCCGGGTCGTCGGGCGTTTCGGCCGGGTGCTACTGGAACTGGGCGGCAACAACGCTGCCATCGTGACACCGTCGGCTGACCTGGATTTGGCGGTGCGGGCCATCGTGTTCGCCGCGGCCGGCACCGCGGGGCAGCGCTGCACCAGCCTGCGCCGGCTGATCGTGCACCGCTCGGTGGCCGACGAGGTGGTGGCGCGTATCGTCGCCGCCTACCGGCAGCTACCCATCGGGGATCCGTCGGCCGAGGGCACACTAGTAGGCCCGCTGATCCACGAGACCGCCTACCGCGACATGGTGGGGGCGCTGCAACAGGCGGGTGCCGACGGCGGCGAGGTCATCGGCGGTGAACGCCACTATGTCGGGTTCCCGGAGAGTGCTTACTACGTTGCGCCGGCCGTGGTGCGGATGCCGTCACAGACCGCGATCGTGTCGACCGAGACGTTCGCACCGATCCTCTACGTCCTGACGCACGATGAGTTGGACGAGGCCATTGCTCTCAACAATGCGGTGCCGCAAGGTCTTTCGTCGGCGATCTTCACCACTGACATGCGGGAGGCGGAGCGTTTCATCGATGGATCCGACTGCGGTATCGCCAACGTCAACATCGGCACGTCGGGTGCGGAGATCGGCGGGGCGTTCGGCGGCGAGAAGCAGACCGGCGGCGGGCGGGAGTCGGGGTCGGACGCGTGGAAGGCCTATATGCGGCGGGCCACCAACACCGTCAACTACTCGCGCGAGTTGCCGCTGGCCCAGGGGGTAGAGTTCGGGTGACTGTGCTCACGAGTGAGACGCAAAATTCGACATGAGCCGCCTCACCGGCCGGGCCGGTCCGCGGACTGATCGGCCCGCTCGGCCGCATAGGCGACCGCAATCTCGGCCGCCAGCGCGGCGTTATCGGCGATGAGCTGTTGGTTGACTGCCACGCTCCGGCCACCTGTCAGCTCTTCGACCAGGGCCAGGATGGCCGGTGTCACCGCCTGACCAGTCACCCCGGCTTTGTGTACCCGGCCGATCGCCTCGGTAAGCACGGGCTCGATGTCCAGCCCAGGATCAGGCGGCCGCCCCAGCAGCAGCCCTGATGAGCCTGCCAGCTGCCAGTGGATCGAGGCCACCCGAGCGGCGGCGACGGCATTGTCGATGCGTGCGGCTACCGCCGGGCCGCCTTCGCCTCTGTAGAAGACCGGAAGCGTGTCCGTCCGCCAGCCCAGGACCGGCACGTTGAGTGTCTCCAGCAGCTCAGCTGTCGCGGGAACGTCCAGGATGGCCTTGGCCCCAGACGACACCACCATGGTCGGCGTGCGGGCTAGCTGCACCAGGTCACCGGAGATATCCAGGCTCTCGGTAAAGCCGCGGTGCACGCCGCCGATCCCGCCCGTGCCCATGAACCGGATGCCGAGGAGGCGACAGATTGCCAGGGTTCCGCCGACGGTGGTTGCGCCGAGCGCACGCTGGGCCACGCAGGCCGCGATGTCCCGCGCACCCGCCTTCCGTGCCGCCTTCCCCGCCTCGGCAAAGCGATCAAGTTCCGCAGCGCTGAGCCCGGCCCGGACGAGGCCGTCCGCGATGCCGACCGTGCACGGCACGGCACCGGCGGCGCGGACTCGCCGCTCGGCCTGCTGCGCGGCGAGCAGGCCGCGTCCCTGCGAGAAGCCGTGCGAGACAAGTGTGGTCTCCAGCGCCACCACCGGGCGGCCCGAGTGCAGCGCGTCCGCAACCTCGTCGGCCACCCACAGCACGCCCCCAGCACCAGCCGCCGGTCTCATGGCATCGCCCCCATCATCGAGACTGCCCGGGCGGCCGCTGCCCGGCCAAGCTGCATGCCACCGATCAGGAAGCCGGCGGCGAAGGCATCGCCGGCCCCTGTTCCATCTTGCGCGTGAGACGCAAAATTCCCCAAAATCAACGGTTTGAGGGGACCTAGCGTCTCGTCGTGACAGGGAGGCGGGCCGCTGCTAGCCCAGACCGGCCTGCCGGTAGAGCCAAGTTACTATCTCGGGTATGCGAGCAACTAGGCGGCGGTTGTCTCCCGATGATCGCCGCGCTGAGTTGCTGGCCCTGGGTGCGGAGGTCTTCGGTCAACGGCCCTACGACGACGTCCGCATCGACGAGATCGCCGAGCGAGCCGGGGTGTCCCGGGCGCTGATGTATCACTACTTCCCCGACAAGCGAGCGTTCTTCGCCGCCGTGGTCAAAGACCAGGCTGACCGCCTGATCGAGGCCACCAACCACTTGCCCCTACCGGGTCAGACGATGTTCGAAGAGGTGCGGACCGGCGTGCTCGCCTACATGGAGTACCAGCGACAGCATCCGCACTCCGCATGGGCCGCCTATGTCGGCATCGGGCGTTCCGACCCGGTGCTGCTCGGCATCGACGACGAGGCCAAGGACCGCCAGATGCAGCACATCATGACCCGCATCGAGGTCGAGGGCCCGGGAAATGATCTTGATCCGGATGTCGAGCGGCACCTGCGGGTGATCCTGTACGGCTGGCTGGCGTTCACCTTCGAGATGTGCCGGCAGCGGATCATGGATCCCTCGACCGACGCGGGCCAACTCGCCGACGCCTGTGCGCACGCACTGCTGGACGCGGTCGCCCGGGTGCCCGGGATTCCCGCCCAATTGGTGGACGCGGCAGCATCCGAACGACGGTGACCAGCCTGGCGACGATGGGGGCCGCGCGGGGGTACCCAGCTTGCGAGGGGACGGCGGGAGGTGGGGGCACCGCCCGCTTGCGGGGAGAGCCAGGGAAATCAATCAGGGACCTGCTTTTGTCGGTGTCGATTGGCACCATGGCTAGGTGAGCACCGCGCCCGCCGACCCGCTGAGCCGGTTCAGCACGATCACCCGCGACTGGTTCGCCAGTACCTTCGCAGCGCCGACCAGGGCCCAGGCCAGCGCCTGGGCCGCCATAGCCGACGGCGATAACACCCTGGTCATCGCGCCAACCGGGTCCGGTAAGACGCTGGCGGCATTCTTGTGGGCCATCGACATCCTGGCCGGCGCACCCGACCGACACGCGGGCACCCGGGTGCTGTACGTGTCACCGCTCAAGGCGCTGGCGGTCGACGTCGAGCGCAACCTGCGCACCCCGCTGGCCGGGGTCACCCGGATCGCCGAGCAGCGCGGTCTGCCCACGCCACAGATCAGGGTGGGGGTGCGATCCGGCGACACCCCACCGGCACGTCGCCGCCAACTCGTCGCCCAACCTCCCGACGTGCTGATCACCACCCCGGAGTCGCTGTTTCTGATGCTGACCTCGGCCGCACGCCAGACCTTGACCAGCGTGCAGACGGTGATAGTCGACGAGGTGCACGCCATCGCCGGCGGCAAACGGGGCGCGCACCTGGCGTTGTCGCTGGAGCGGCTCGACGACCTGCTGCAGCGGCCTGCACAGCGCATCGGGTTGTCGGCCACCGTGCGCCCGCCCGAGGAAGTCGCACGGTTCTTGTCCGGGCAATCCCCGACCACCATCGTCGCTCCCCCGTCAGGCAAAACCGTCGAGCTCACCGTGCAGGTGCCGGTCCCGGATATGGCCAACATGGCCAACAACACCATCTGGCCCGATGTCGAGGCGCGCCTAGTCGATTTGATCGAATCGCACAACTCGACCATCGTGTTCGCCAACTCGCGGCGGCTGGCTGAACGACTTACCGCACGGCTCAACGAGATTCACGCTGAGCGGTCGGGTGTCCCGCTGTCGGCTGGGCCTAACCCGCAGGTCGCTGGGGGCGCACCGGCGCAGCTGTTGGGCAGCGGCCAGACCTACGGTGCCCCGCCGGTGCTGGCCCGAGCCCATCACGGTTCGATCAGCAAGGAGCAGCGCGCCGCGGTCGAAGAAGATCTCAAACGCGGACAACTCAAGGCAGTGGTGGCGACCTCGAGCCTGGAGCTGGGCATCGACATGGGTGCGGTTGATCTGGTGATCCAGGTGGAGGCGCCGCCGTCGGTGGCCAGCGGCCTGCAACGCATCGGACGGGCCGGACATCAGGTCGGCGAGATTTCGCAGGGGGTGCTGTTCCCCAAGCACCGTACCGATTTGATCGGCTGCGCGGTGGCCGTGCAGCGGATGCTCGCCGGCCAGATCGAGACGATGCGGGTGCCCACCAACCCGCTCGACATCCTGGCGCAGCACACCGTGGCGGCGGCCGCGCTGGAACCGCTGAACGCCGACCGGTGGTTCGACACCGTGCGCCGCAGTGCCCCGTTCGCGACACTGCCGCGCAGCGCATTCGAGGCGGTCCTGGACCTTTTGAGCGGCAAGTATCCCTCGACGGAGTTCGCCGAGCTGCGACCGCGGCTGGTCTACGACCGTGACACCGGCACTTTGACCGCGCGACCAGGCGCTCAGCGGCTGGCCGTCACCTCTGGCGGCGCGATCCCCGATCGTGGCCTGTTCACCGTCTACCTGGCTACTGATTCCGAAAAGCCTTCTCGGGTAGGTGAACTCGATGAGGAGATGGTCTACGAGTCCCGCCCGGGCGATGTCATCTCGCTGGGGGCGACCAGCTGGCGGATCACCGAGATCACCCACGATCGCGTGTTGGTGATCCCCGCCCCGGGGCAGCCGGCCCGCTTGCCGTTCTGGCGCGGCGACGACGCCGGACGTCCGGCCGAGCTGGGCGCCGCGCTCGGCGCGTTCACCGGCGAGCTGACCAGACTCGATCGCCATGCGTTCGAGAAGCGTTGTGCGGATTTAGGTTTCGATGACTTCGCGACTGACAACCTGTGGCGGCTGCTCGACGACCAGTGCGCCGCCACCCGGGTGGTGCCCACCGACACCACGCTGCTGGTCGAGCGGTTCCGCGACGAGCTGGGAGATTGGCGGGTGATCCTGCACTCGCCGTACGGGCTGCGGGTGCACGGCCCACTCGCCCTGGCGGTGAGCCGGCGACTGCGGGAACGCTATGGCCTCGACGAGAAGCCGACCGCTTCCAACGACGGCATCGTGGTGCGGTTGCCTGACACCGTGCCCGATTCCGGGGACGCGCCGCCAGGGGCTGAGTTGTTCGTGTTCGACCCCGACGAGATCGACCCGATCGTCACCGACGAGGTTGGTGGTTCGGCGCTGTTCGCGTCGAGGTTTCGGGAATGCGCGGCCCGTGCGCTGCTGCTGCCCCGTCGCCACCCAGGGCGCCGCTCGCCGCTGTGGCACCAGCGCCAGCGCGCCGCCCAGTTGCTCGACGTAGCCCGCAAATACCCGGACTTCCCAATCGTGCTGGAAACCGTCCGCGAATGCCTGCAGGACGTTTACGACGTGCCGACCCTGACCATGCTGATGTCCGACATCGCCGGCCGCCGGGTGCGGGTGCTGGAAGCCGAGACCGCGACGCCGTCACCGTTCGCGGCGTCCTTGTTGTTCGGTTATGTCGGGGCGTTCATGTACGAAGGCGACACCCCGTTAGCCGAACGGCGCGCCGCGGCGCTGTCGCTGGACAGCACCCTGCTGGCCGAGCTGCTCGGCCGCGTCGAGCTGCGCGAGCTGCTCGACCCGCAGGTCGTCGCCGCCACCGGCCGGCAGTTGCAGCACCTGTCGGCCGACCGGCTCGCCCGCGACGCCGAAGCGGTCGCGGATCTGCTGCGGCTGCTGGGCCCGCTGACTGAGGACGAGGTGGCCGCCCGGGCGAGTGTCGCCGATGTCGGCGGCTGGTTGGAGGGTTTGCGCGCGGCCAAACGCGCGCTGACGGTGTCGTTCGCCGGGCAGAGCTGGTGGGCGGCCGTAGAGGACATCGGCCGGCTGCGCGACGGGGTCGGGGTGGCGGTGCCGCTCGGTGTGCCGGCCAGCTTCACCGAGGCGGTGGCCGACCCGCTGGGTGAGCTGCTCGGCCGCTACGCGCGCACGCACACGCCGTTCACCACAGCCGATGCCGCCGCCCGGTTCGGCCTGGGACTGCGGGTGACAGCCGACGTGCTGGGGCGGCTGGCCGCCGACGGTCGCCTGGTGCGCGGCGACTTCACTGCGGAAGCCGTCGGCGAGCAGTGGTGCGACGCCGACGTGCTGCGCATCCTCCGCCGGCGTTCGCTGGCGGCGCTGCGGGCCCAGGTCGAACCGGTGAGCACCGCGGCCTACGCGCGCTTCCTGCCGGCCTGGCAGCAGGTGGGCGCTGCGAGCAACGCCGGCGTCGAGGGGTTGGCTGCCGTCATCGATCAGCTCGCCGGTGTTCCGCTGCCGGCCTCGGCGATCGAACCGCTGGTGCTGGCCGCGCGGGTACGCGACTACTCCCCGGCCATGCTCGACGAACTGCTGGCATCCGGGGAGGTCACCTGGTCGGGTGGCGGACAGATCTCGGGTAGTGACGGCTGGATCGCGCTGCACCCCGCCGATTCCGCGCCGTTGACGCTGGCCGCTCCTAGGGGGATCGAGTTCACCGACGTGCACCGCAGCATCCTGGACACGCTGGCCGGTGGCGGCGCGTTCTTCTTCCGCCAGCTCGCCCAGCACGGAACCGGTCACGACGTCCTCAAAGCGGCGCTGTGGGAACTGATTTGGGCCGGCTGGGTCAGCGGCGACACCTTTGCACCGGTACGCGCAATGCTCAGCGGCGGCCTCAGCGCCCGCAAGCGTTCCACGCCGGCACACCGGCAACGGCGCGCGCCGCGACTGAGCCGTTACAGCGTTGCGCACGCCCAGACCCGCGCCACCGACCCGACGGTGGCCGGCCGATGGTCTGCGCTGCCGGCTCCCGAGCCGGATTCCACCCTGCGCGCGCACTACCAGGCCGAGCTGCTGTTGAACCGTCACGGTGTGCTGACCCGGGGCGCCGTGGCTTCCGAAGGGATACCGGGTGGGTTCGCCACGCTCTACAAGGTCCTGACCGCATTCGAGGACGCCGGCCGGTGCCAGCGCGGCTATTTCGTCGAGTCGTTGGGTGGTGCGCAGTTCGCTGTCGCGTCAACGGTCGACCGGCTGCGCAGTTACCTCGACGGCATTGACCCCGAGAAGCCGCAGTACCAGGCCGTGGTGCTGGCTGCCGCCGACCCGGCCAACCCCTATGGCGCCGCACTGCCCTGGCCGGCCCAAACATCGGGGGGCGAGGGGGCTGCCCGGCCAGGCCGCAAAGCTGGAGCGCTTGTCGTGCTGGTGGACGGCGAGCTGGCCTGGTTCCTCGAGCGCGGAGGGCGCTCACTGCTGAATTTCACCGAGGATCCCGAGACCAACCACGCGGCGGCTTGCGCGCTAGCCGACCTAGTCGCTGCGCGGCGCGTCGAGTCGATCGTGGTCGAGCGGGTCAACGGGGTGCCGGTGCTGGAGCCGCACGCCGGCGCGTCCAGCCCGGTGGTGACCGCTGCTCTTGCCGACGTCGGGTTCACCCGCACACCAAGGGGTCTACGGCTGCGATGAGCGAGTAGCCGATGCCCGAGGGAGACACGGTCTGGTACACCGCGGCCAAGCTGCGGGAGGCACTGGCCGGAAAGACGCTGACCCGGTGCGACGTCCGCGTTCCCCGCTTTGCCACCACGGACCTCACCGGGCTGACCGTCGACGAGGTGATCAGCCGCGGCAAGCACTTGTTCATCCGCGTCGGCCCGGCCAGCATCCACTCGCATCTGAAGATGGACGGCAGCTGGTGGGTTCGCTCGACGACAAGGCCGGTGCGAGAAGACCACCACGTCCGAATCATCCTGGAGGCCAACGAGACTCAGGCGATCGGCAACGGCTTGGCACAGCTGGAGGTCCTCGACCGCGCGAACGACCTTAGCGTCGTCGCGCACTTGGGACCTGATCTGCTGGGCGAGGACTGGGACCCGCAGGTTGCCGCCGCCAACCTCATTGCCGATCCGGACCGGCCGATCGCCGAGGCACTACTGGACCAGCGGGTGCTGGCCGGGATCGGCAACGTCTACTGCAACGAACTGTGTTTCGTCAGCGGCCATCTGCCGACCGCACCGGTCGCCGCCATTACCGACCCGAAGCGGCTGGTGTCGCGAGCGCGAGACATGCTTTGGGCCAACCGCTTCCGTTGGAGCCGGTGCACCACCGGCGACACCCGCGCGGGCCGCCAACTGTGGGTGTACGGACGCGCCGGGCAGGAGTGCCGTCGCTGCGGCACGCTGATCATGTCTGACAACAGCGGCGACCGCGTCGCCTACTGGTGCCCGAACTGCCAACGCTGAGGCCAACCCGTGCCGCTGCTGCCCCGCCCGAACGGTTGTCATGCCTGTCCTGTGACGGCTGCGAATCGCCCGTTTGCGACGGCATGCTCGTTTTGCACCCGATAAATGCTGTTCACGTGATGTTGGGCCACCGATCCGGGCGAGACCGTCTGCGGGCACGTACCGTAGTTTGGAATAGAAGTTGCCGAATGCCGGTTAGTCATCGCTGACTGGCCTGTGACCCCGATCACCTATAGACAGGGTCTTCGCGTTAGTCACTGAGGAATGCACCGACGACGTCGCCGGAGATCGACGAACGACCTCGCCGGATTACTGAAGGACACCAGCGTGCTAACACTGCAGAACCATGTCAGCCTCAGCGCTCTCACGACTATCGGCTCCCTCAAAGGGGGCTCCCTGAAGGCGCGCGCGTGGGACAGACTCCGCGCCGTCGTGCAGGGGGTGGCACCCACGCGGACTGTGGCGCCTCTGCGGAATGTGGTCGCCGTGCCGGGTGGGGTGCCCATGCGCGATAGGGCGTATGGGGAAGGTATTGCGCACGTGCGGCACCCGGTGTCGAAGGTCGATCAAGACATGCCGCGAATCATGCCCCGGGGCATCGAGCGCTGCTAGCACCGGCGACCAGGCGGGGCCATTGCCGCGATCAACGCAAAGCCGTCATTCGCAATGCGTTCAGCCCGCGGCGCCTTGTCCGACGGCCTGGATGACGGCGTGCTCGTGCAACGCCTTTTCGGCTTCGTGGTGAACGGGTTGCAGGTCGAACACCACCTCGCGAACGGTTCCGGTGAATGCGTAGGGCGCCTTGTCCTCGTAATCGCGGTCGACGACAAGGCCGTTGTCGCGGCCGATGTCCATGCCGGCGTAAGAGGAAAAGGCCATGGGCACCGTATTGGGCATAGCGCCCTCACCGATCAATTCGTCGTTGGCCCACAGCGTCACATGGCCACCGGATGCCGGGGTCGGCTGGTCAGATTCGAACAGCATCTTCACGGTGACATCGCCGGTGGGGATCGGTTGGCTGGACACCTGCCGGTAGGTCTCCACCCCGAGGTACGAGTAGGTGTGATGCAGCCGGCGCTCATCGTCGACCCATAACGCGAACCCACCGATAAAGTCGGCGTTGGCCACCAGTACGCCCTGAGCACCGCCGTCGGGGACGGAGACCTTCGCTTCGATCGCGTAGGACCGCCCATAGATTCGCGGAATCATGCCACGCTGAATGTTCTGCACGTCTCCTTTGAAGGTGAACCGTGTGGTGGTGGGCAGTGGCGGCAGGTTGCCGAAGACGACCGCCAGCCCGCCCAGCAGCGGCAGCACCCGGTTGCGCTCGGCTTCCCGCCACCACAGCTGCGTAAGTTCAGCGACCTTGTCAGGATGCTCGGCCGCCACGTTGCGCGCTTGAGAGAAGTCATCGGGCAGGTAGTACAGCTCCCAGACGTCGTTGTCGGGGTAATAGACCCCTGGCCTGAACCGCTGCAGTGTCTCCGGTGAGAAATCCCACGGCGCCTTGTCGAGCCGGGTGCAGGCCCACCAGCCGTCCTTGTAAATTGCGCGGCTGCCGAACATCTCGAAGTACTGCACGGTGTGGCGTTCTTCCGCGGCGGCGTCGTCGAAGGTGTGCAGGAAACTCGTCCCGTCCATGGGCTCCTGATCGATGCCGTCGACGCTGGTCGGCTGCGGCAAACCGATCGCCTCCAACACCGTGGGCCCGATGTCGACGCAATGCGTGAACTGGCCGCGAACCTGGGTGTCGGGCCGGATCCGGCTCGGCCAGGCAATGACCATCGGATTGCGGTCCCCACCGAGGTGACTGGCCATTTGCTTGCCCCACTGAAATGGGGTGTTGTTGGCGTGCGCCCACGCCGAGGCGAAATGCGGCGCGGTGTGCTCGTCACCGAGCGCCTCGATCCCGCCGTACTGTTCGATCAGCTGCAGTTGCTGATCGGCCTCGAGCACCACCCCGTTCAGGAACGTCATCTCGTTGAACGAGCCGGTGATAGTGCCCTCCATACTGGCGCCGTTGTCGCCCCAGATGTAGAAGACCAGCGTGTTGTCGAGCTCGTCCAGATCCTCAATCGCGTCGAGCAGCCGGCCGACATTCCAGTCCGCGTTCTCAGAGAAACCGGCGAACACCTCCATCTGCCGGGCATACAGCTTCTTTTGGTTGTCCGACAGGCTATCCCACGCGGGAAACAGGTCTGGTCGCTCGGTCAGTTCGGTCTCGGGCGGGACGATCCCCAGCTTCTTCTGCCGTTCCAGCGTCTTCCTCCGATAGACGTCCCAGCCCTCGTCGAACTGGCCGCGGTACTTGTCCGCCCATGCCTTGAACACATGATGCGGCGCGTGGGTGGCGCCGGTCGAGTAGTAGATCATCCACGGCTTCTCGGTATCCTGCGCGCGCACGGCGTGCAGCCACTCCACGGCTTTGTCGGTCAGGTCGTCGGGGAAGTAATACGGCTTGCCGTCTTTGCCCCGAGGCACGCCGATGACGGAATTGTCCTGGGTGGTGATCGGGTCGTACTGTCCCGCGGCGCCGGACAGAAACCCCCAATAGTGGTCGAATCCCCATCCCAGCGGCCAGTTGTCGAACGGCCCGGCCGCTCCCTGGACATTGTCAGGGGTCAGATGCCACTTGCCGAAACCGCCAGTCACATAACCGTTGTCGCGAAGGATGCGCGGCAGCGCGGCGCAGGTGCGCGGCTTGACCGACGAGTAGCCCGGGAATGGGCCGGGGAACTCGGCGACCGACCCGAAGCCCACCCGGTGATGGTTGCGCCCGGTCAACAGCGCCGCCCGGGTGGGCGAGCACACTGCGGTGACGTGGAAGCGGTTGTAGGCCAAGCCATTTCGTGCTACCCGAGTCAGCGTCGGGGTACGGATCGCGCCGCCGAAGGTCTCCGGTCCACCGAACCCGGCGTCGTCGATCAGCACTATCAGCACATTGGGCGCACCGTCGGGCGCCTTGGGGCCGGGAACGATGGTCCAGTCACCGACCGACTCGGCCATGGTGCGGCCCATCGTGCCGCCGAAGCTGCGGTTGGGCAGCGGCAGACGGGTGCGGTCCGGTTCGTACTTACCCATCGCCTCTTCCAACGCCGCCCGCAGGCTTCTCAGCGTCGAATGATCCAACTCCGCAACCGATTTCAACGGGGAGCCGGCCAGCGCCTGCTCCACTGCCAGTCGGCCCTGCGGCGGTGTGACGGCGATGATGACGCCGGTGCCCTCGGCCAGCGCCTGCCCGATCTTGTCGCCCAGCCCGCTTTTGATCCGATGGTCGGCGAATGTGCCCGCCAACGCACCGGCGGCGGCGCCGACCGCCGCCGAGGCCAGCAGCGCCGGCGAGAACAAACCGACCGCCAGGCCGACCCCGGCACCCCACGCCGCGCCCCTTCGGCCCAGACGATTGCCGGTATCGACCAACACCGGTTTACCCTCGGCGTCCTTGCCCACCAGCACCGCGCCCGGCAGCGCGACGCTCTTGTCTTTGACTCGATCGGCGAGGGTTTCAAAGTCCCGGCGAGCCGAATCGAGGTCCTGATAGCCGGCAACGATGACGAGCGCGTGCTCTTCACCTCTCATAACCAAACTCCTTGTGCACGTAGCGACTTCGGCGGTGAAGCCGCTCAGCTGCGGCTGACGATCTTCGTCATGGTGCGGGCCAGCGGCTGCACCAGGCGCGGGGAGAGCCGGTGCAGCAGGTAGGGCGCCAGCACGTGCGATCGCGGCGAGACGACGATCAGACGCGGCCGCGCGATCGCGTCGAGCACCGCCGCGGCGACGGTATCCGGCGACGCGCCGTGCTTGGCGTAGAAGGCGACGATCTTCTCCCGGTCGGCACCGAGCTGGCCGCGCATGATCCCGTCGTGCACGATCGGTGTGTTGATGATGCCCGGGCAGACCGCGACCACGCGGATTCCGCGCGATCGCAGCTCGGCGTCGAGCGACTCGCTCATCCCGACCACGCCAAACTTGGAGGCGCAGTAAGGCGCCATCCTGGCGACGGGGATGAGCCCCGCCTCGGAGGCGGTATTGACGATCGTCGCCGGGTGGCCCTGTGCGAGCATCCGCGGCACGAACGCCTGCACCCCATAGGCGACACCGAGCAGGTTCACCCCGATCACCCGCTGCCAATCCTCGACCGTCGTGGTCTCGATGTCGCCGCCGTGGCCGATGCCGGCATTGTTGTGCAGGATGTCGACGCGGCCGTCGTCATCAAAGACGGCCTTGGCCAGCGCCTCGACCTTCTCGGGGCGGCTCACGTCGACCGCGTGATCGGCTGCGCCGCGCCCGATCTCGCGCGCTACAGCGGCGGCCGCCTCGGCGTTGAGATCGGCCACGTGCACCTTGGCGCCATGCCGGGCGAGTAGCCGCGCGGTCGCCGCGCCGATCCCGGATCCGGCGCCGGTGATGACCGCGGTCTTGCCGGTCAGGTCGATGTCTTTGGCCATGGTGATTCCACCTCCTAGACGGTGGCCGGCTTGGCCGGCCCGAAGTAGACCTCGAAGAAGCGGCTCGTCATCTCGGCGGGCACCGCGAGGTTGGCGTCGTGGTCGGTACGCATGCAGACCAGGCTGGGACCGTCGTGCTCGCGTGCGCGCCGCAGCGCGCCGTCGAGGTCCTCGATGCGATCCACATACTCGCCGTGACAGCCCAGCCCCTGGGCGACGACGTCCCAGCGGATCTCGCCCTGGGCGGTCCCGAACGTCGTGCCGTACAGCTGGCGCTCGTTGAGCTCCTCCATCGTCCACGAGCCCTCGGCGAACACGATCACGGTGATGTCGACGCTCTCGCGCGCGGCGGTCTGCAGCTCCATGACGTTGAAGCCCGCGGCTCCGTCGCCGGTGACGCAGACGACCTCGCGGTCGGGCGCCCCGAGTTTGGCGCCGATCGCCGACGGGATACCGGTACCGAGCATTCCGAGCTCGAGGATCGAGTGATACGACCGCGGGCGCGTGGGCGGCAGCATGTTGTAGGCCCACAGGGACGTGTTGCCGCCGTCAACGGTGTACACCGCGTCCGGGCCGAACACCGCGCCGATCGCGGCGAGCGCGTGCGCGGGATGGATGCCCGGGCCTTGCCACTGCAGGATCGGCGCCGCCACCTGCGCGCGCACCTGCTCGTCGAGCTCGCGGTAGCGCGCCAGATCCGCACCATCGCGCGTGCCGAGGTCGCTCGCGCGCAGCCGGGCGGCGATGCCGTCGAGCGCGGCGTTCGCGTCAGCGAGGATGCCCAAATGCAGTGGCCGGGTGACGCCGAAGTGGCGCGGATCGATGTCGATCTGGATCAGCCGTTTGCCCCCAGGGTCGCCCCAGTAGGCGTCGTAGGGGACGTCGAGGTTGCCCATCCGGGACCCGGCGACCAGCAGCACGTCAGCTTCGCAGCGCGCGAGGTCACCCGCCGGGCCGAACCCGAACACGTAGTTGGGATGATCGGCCGGGACGCTCGCGCGCCCGGCCATCGAGCTGATCGCCGGACAGCCGAGCAGCTCGGCGATCTCGAGCACGGCACCGCGTGCGTCCGCGCGATCGACGCCGCTGCCCGCGATCAGCACCGGGCGCCGGGCGGCGGCAAGAAGCGCCGCGGCCTCGTCGAGCTGGCGCTCCGATGGCTGCGGTGGCCGCACCCGGTAGGCGGCCGGCGGCCACACGGGCGCCGTCTGCGGGTCACCGGTCTCATACAGGACCGGCGCCGGTAACTCGACGTGCACCGGACCCGGGCGTCCGTTGTGCATCTCACGAAACGCCAGCCGAAGCACTTCGGGGATCCGCGCCCACTCGAACACCGGGCCACCCCACTTGACCGCGGGCCGGAAAAGGTCGAGCTGGTCCTGGCCCTGAAACGTCGAGGGCGGCGTTGGGTAGACGATCCCGAGCCGGTGCTGGGAGGTGATCGCCAGCACCGGAACACCCTCGTGCATTGCGGTGACGACCCCGGGCAGCAGGTTCGCCGAGCCGGGCCCGGGATTGCCGAGCACCGCGGCGACCTTGCCGGTTGTCTTGTAGAGGCCCTCGGCCATGTGTACACCGGCCGCCTCGTGGTGCACCGGCACCATCCGGATGCCGTGCGCCTCTAGTTGGGCCAGTAGCGGATCGATCTCCGGGGACGGAAGGCCGAAGAGGAACTCGATTCCCTCCGCCGCAAGTGCGCGGGCGAACAGCTCGCCGCCGGTGATCTCGGTCATCACTAACCTCCAGATCAGGTCTGTTTCTTGGACTCCGCTGCACTCCGCTGTACCCATACGTCAAAAAGTTGTCCTGAGCAGCCTCTCCCACCTCACCCGCGAAGTAGGCTACGCCGAGCAGAGCGTGCTCACCCGATCCTGCCGACGCTGGTTCGGCTGCGGTCCGGCGGCCTACCGCAAGCGGCTACGACTCAAACCAGCGATCGCTGGCTGACGAACCGGCGCGGTGCGTCGGTCACCGGATCGACGAATTCCAGCGAGTTTGCCAGCAACTGCAGCGGCGCGCTGAAGTCATCGGCAGGCACGTCGATGACGTGGGGATATAGCGGATCGCCCGCGATCGGCAAGCCCAGCGAGGCCATGTGCACCCGCAGTTGGTGCGTACGTCCGGTTCGCGGCGTAAGTCGGTACAGGCCGTCCGCCGATGCCAGCTCCACCAGCGTTTCCGCGTTGGGCTGCCCCGGCTCCTCGACGGCCTGTAAACAGCCCCGACGCTTGATAATTCGGCTATGCACCAGCGCCGGCAAGTCGATCGTCGGATCGGCGACCGACCGCGCCAGGTAAGTCTTGTGCACGGCGCCGCTGGCGAACAGCGTCTGATACCGACCGCGCACTTCGCGGCGGGCGGTGAACAGCAGTACCCCCGCGGTCAACCGGTCCAACCGGTGGGCCGGGCTCAGCTCAGGTAGCCCCAGCTCACGTCGCAGCCGCACCAGCGCCGTCTGCGCGACGTGACGGCCCCGCGGCATGGTGGCCAGAAAGTGCGGTTTGTCGACGACCACGATGTCGGCGTCACGGTACAGCACCGGGATGTCGAAAGGCACCGGCACTTCGTTGGGCAGTTCGCGATAGAAATAGATACTCGAGCCGGTCGCTAGTACGGTCGTCTCGTCGACCACGGCGCCGTCAGCGTCGACGACTTCTCCCGCAAGCACTTTGGCGCCAGCGGGTGCGCCGAACCGCGCAACAAGCTCGGCCAGTACGGGACCGCCGCGCAACCGCACACGGGCCGGGCCCAATCCGTCGCGAACGGGAAGCGGCGCGGGCCTCAACTTAATGGCACTGGTTCCAGGATCTCGGCGCGGGCCTCCGGCGCGCTGGCGCGCAGCGCGTCCGCCGACACGTCGTCGGGCTGGGTCTGTGACAGTATCTCGGCCTCCACCCGCGCGGTGTAGGTAGCGACCTCCCGGTAGACGTCCTCGGCGCTCCACCCCAACACCGGCGCGACCAGTTCGGCGACCTCGCGGGCGCAGTCGAGACCCCGGTGTGGGTATTCGATGGAAATCCGCATCCGGCGGGTCAGGATGTCCTCTAGATGTAGTGCGCCCTCGGCGGCGACGGCGTACACGGCTTCCACCTTCAGATACACCGGCGCCGCGGTGATCGGGCTCAGCAGCTCGCGATGGTCGGCCGCCAGCGGCAGCACCTCGCTGATCAGCGACCCGTAGCGGTCCAGTAGATGGCGCACGCGGTACGGGTGCAGCCCTTGCAGCGCCCCGACATGCTCGGTCTGATTGATCAAAGCGAAGTAGCCGTCGGCGCCCAACAACTGCACCTTCTCGGTGATCGACGGCGCCACCCGGGCCGGAATGTACTGTGCCGCAGCGTCGATCGCGTCGGCCGCCATCACCCGGTAGGTGGTGTACTTGCCGCCCGCGATGGCCACCAGGCCGGGCGCTGGCACCGCCACGGCGTGCTCTCGTGACAGCTTGGAGGTGTCGTCGCTCTCCCCGGCGAGCAGCGGGCGTAGCCCGGCGTACACCCCGTCGATATCGGCTGGGGTCAACGGGGTGGCCAGCACCGTGTTGACGGTACCGAGGATGTAGTCGATATCGACCTTGGTGGCGGCCGGGTGCGCCAGATCGAGGTTCCAGTCGGTGTCGGTGGTTCCGATGATCCAGTGGCTCCCCCACGGGATGACGAACATCACCGACCGCTCGGTGCGCAGGATGATTGCGACGTCGCTGACGATCCGGTCCCGCGGCACGACGATGTGCACGCCTTTGGACGCTCGTATCTGGAACCGCCCGCGCTGCTTGGACAATGCCTGGATTTCGTCGGTCCAGACCCCGGTCGCGTTGACCACGACGTGGCCGTGGACCTCGGTGATCGCGCCGTCCTCGGAGTCACGGACGCGCACGCCGCTCACCCGATCGCCTTCGCGCAGCAGCGCGATCACCTGGCTGGAGGACCGTACCACCGCGCCGTAATGCGCGGCGGTGCGCGCGACCGTCATGGTGTGCCTCGCGTCGTCGACGACGGTGTCGTAGTAGCGGATGCCGCCGATCAGCGAGCTGCGCTTCAAGCCCGGGCATAATCGCAGCGCACCTGCGCGGGTGAAATGCTTTTGCGGCGGAACCGATTTCGCGCCGCCGAGCCGGTCGTAGAGCAAGATGCCGGCAGCTACGTACGGGCGTTCCCACCAGCGCTTTGTCAGTGGAAACAGAAACGGCAACGGCTTGACCAGGTGCGGCGCCAACGTGGTCAGCGACAACTCGCGCTCGTACAGCGCCTCGCGCACCAGCCCGAACTCGAGCTGCTCGAGGTAGCGCAGCCCGCCGTGGAACATCTTCGACGAGCGGCTCGAAGTGCCGGAGGCGAAGTCACGCGCCTCGACCAGCGCCACCTTCAGCCCGCGGGTGGCAGCGTCCAGCGCAGAGCCGGAACCCACCACACCACCGCCGATGACCACCACGTCGAACAGCTCGGCACCGAGTCGCTCCCAGGCCGACGCGCGTTGCTGAGGTCCTAAAGCGGACGGTGGCCAGGCCTGCGCATTCGGTGCACAGATCGGGTCGGTCACGGAAGGGACTCCCTGTCGGTTACTCGTCGGTAGGGCGCTGGCTCCCAAGGCTACCTGCAACGGTTAGTCCAGGTCATCGTGCGCCATCAGCCGGCGGGCAGCCTCGGTGATCGAACCGGACAGCGACGGGTAGACGGCCAGCGTCTGCGCCAGCTCGTCGACCGTGATGCGATTCGTCACCGCCACCGCGATCGGCAGGATCAACTCGGACGCGATCGGCGCGACCACGACACCGCCGATCACCACGCCGGTGGCCTGCCGGCAGAAGAGCTTGACGAAGCCGTGCCGCAGCTCGGACATCTTGGCGCGGGCGTTCGTCCGCAGCGGCAGCATAATGGTCCGGGCAAGCACCGAACCGTTGTCGATCGCCGACTGCGGCACACCGACCGCAGCGATCTCGGGCCTGGTGAATACTGTCGCCGCCACGGTGCGCAACCGGATCGGGCTTACGCCCTCTCCTAGTGCGTGATACATCGCGATCCGGCCCTGCATCGCGGCGACCGACGCCAACAGAAGCAGACCCGTGCAGTCGCCCGCGGCGTAGATACCAGGCACCGATGTCCGTGAGACCCGGTCCACGGTCAGATAATTGCCGCGTCCGAGTCCGATGCCTACCCGCTCCAGGCCCAGGCCGCCGGTGTTCGGGACCGACCCGATGGTCATCAGGGCATGGCTGCCCTCGACGGCGCGCCCGTCGGTCATGGCCACCAGGACCCCGGTGTCGGTGCGGGTAACCGATTCCGCGCGTGCGTTTTTGACCAGCTTGACGCCGCGTTCGGCTAACGACTCCTCCAGGACGAATGCGGCGTCGGCGTCCTCGTACGGCAGCACCCTGTCCCGGCTGGCCACTACCGTCACCGCGACACCCAACTCGGTGTAAGCGTTGACAAACTCGGCGCCGGTGACGCCCGAGCCCACCACGATGAGGTTGTCGGGCAACGAGTCCAAGTCGTAGAGCTGCCGCCAAGTCAGGATGCGCTCACCGTCAGGCTGCGCCGACGGCATAATCCGCGGGCTGGCGCCGGTGGCGATCAGCACAACGTCGGCGTCATGCTCGCTGGTGGTGCCGTCGGCGGCGGTCGCCTTGATGCGGTGACGCGCCAAACCTGGGCCGGGGTCGACGAGTTCGCCCCGCCCGACGATCACATCGACGCCCATGCTGAGCAGCTGGGCGGTGATGTCGGCCGACTGCGCGGCGGCCAGCGTCTTAACCCGGTCGTGGATTTGCGGCAGCGAGATCTTGGCGTCTTCGATGTCGATGTCGAAGCCAAGTTGCGGTGCCCGCCGCAATTCGGTGCGCAACCCCGTGGAGGCGATGAATGTTTTCGACGGCACGCAGTCGTCCAGCACGGCCGCCCCGCCGATGCCGTCGGAGTCGATGACGGTGACCTGGGCGTCGCGGGCGGCGGCGACCAGCGCCGCCTCGTAACCGGCCGGCCCTCCTCCGAGGATCACAATGCGGGTCACCACAGCCCTAACCTAGCCCGGCGACGATGCACGCCGCGCAGCGGCGGGAGGAGGAGCCGGGCCATCAGATCCAGCAACCTGTCGGATGAGCGCCGGGCCAGCGGCTGCCGTTTAAGCTTTCCCCGTGCCGCTCTACGCCGCCTATGGGTCGAATATGCATCCCGAGCAGATGATGCAGCGGGCACCCCACTCGCCGATGGCCGGCACCGGCTGGCTGCACGGGTGGCGGCTGACGTTCGGCGGCGAGGATATCGGCTGGGAGGGGGCACTGGCCACGGTCGTCGAGGATCCGGCGTCGAAAGTGTTCGTCGTGCTCTACGACGTGACACCAGCGGACGAGAAGAACCTGGACAGGTGGGAGGGGTCTGAGCTCGGCATACACAAGAAGATCCGATGCCGGGTGGAGCGTTTATCCTCAGACACCACAACCGATCCGGTACTCGCATGGCTGTACGTTCTGGACGCCTGGGAGGGCGGGCTGCCGTCGGCGCACTACCTGGGCGTGATGGCTGATGCTGCCGAGATCGCTGGTGCTCCAGCTGATTACGTACACGACCTACGCACCCGCCCGGCTCGCAACATCGGTCCGGGGACCTAGAACGCCGCCGACTGCTCGACGATATTGACCATCACCCGCACCCCGATCGCCAGGGCTCGCTCGTCGAGGTCGAACGTCGGTTGATGCAGGTCCAACTGCGGTCCGCGGCCCGACCACACCCCGAGTCGCGCCATCGCGCCGGGGACGTCCTCCAGATACCAGGAGAAGTCTTCTCCGCCGCCAGACTGCCGGGTGTCGGCCAGCACATCGGGGCCGAGGGCTTCGATGGCGTGGGTGAGGATGCGTGTCGAGACCTCCTCGTTGACCACCGGCGGCACTCCGCGGTGGTATTGCAGCGTGTGATCGATACCCAGCGGCGACAGCAGCGCAGACACGGCCTGACGGACGATGTTTTCCAGTTCAAGCCATGTTTGCCGGCTGGCGGTGCGGACAGTGCCGGACAGGACGCCGGTCTCAGGTATGGCGTTGGCGGCTGTGCCGGCGTTGACTGCGCCCCATACCATGACGGTGCCGTGACGCGGGTCGATGCGGCGGGAGAGCACACCGGGCAGCCCGGTGATCAGCGTGCCCAGTCCGTAGACCAGGTCGGCGGTCAAGTGTGGCCGTGAGGTATGCCCGCCGGGTGAATACAGCGTGATTTCTATCGTGTCCGCCGCCGATGTGATGGGGCCGTGGGTCACCGCGACCTGACCGACCGCAAGCCGGGGATCGCAGTGCAAGGCGAAGATCCGCGTTACCCCGACCAACGCTCCGGCCGCGATCGCGTCGAGCGCCCCGCCGGGCATCAGCTCTTCGGCGGCCTGGAAGATCAGCCGCACGGCGACCGGCAGCTCCGGGGCCAATGCCAGCGCCAGCGCGGTGCCGAGCAGGATCGCGGTGTGCGCATCATGACCGCAGGCGTGCGCGACATTGGGCATCGTCGAGGCGTACGGCGCGCCGGTCCGCTCGGCCATCGGAAGCGCATCCATATCGGCTCGCAGCGCGATCCTGGGCTCCTGCTCGGGGCCGAAGTCGCAGGTCAGACCCGTCCCGCCGGGCAGCATCTTCGGGTTGAGCCCGGCGTCGGCCAACCGCTCGGCGACGAACTGCGTGGTGGCGTACTCCTGGCGGCCCAGCTCCGGGTAGCGGTGGATGTGTCGCCGCCACTCGACCAGGTCGTCGTAGTGCGCGGCCAGCCACGATTCGGCGCTGTCGACCAGGCTCATGTTTCGGCCCTGAGATGTCTACGCTGCTGCGCCGTCAGCACCCGGTCACGCTCGGGCTGGGTCTCGGCGAGGCGGACAATGGTGCGCGCCAACATGATTGCGCCGTCGATAACCGCGCGGTCGGCACTGGAACCGATTGCCGCGGCGGCGAAAGCCGGCTGGTGCAGCGTAGCGCCATTGGCGTCGACGCCCACGATCGGATGGATCCCGGGCAAAACCTGGGTGACGTTTCCCATATCAGTGCTGCCGAGCGGTTGCGCCGACTCGACGTCCTGGTCAACCGGTGTGCGCCCGAGCCGCACCATCTCGGCGCGGACCGAGTCGGCCAGCCATGGGTCGGGTTTCAGCACGTCGTACGCAGGCTCGATCCGGTCGACGCTGTAGTCGCAGCCAGTGGCCACCGCACCGGCTAGGAAGCAGTCCCCGACTCTGGCTTCCAGCTCGCGAAGCGACAACGCCTCGGTGGCCCGCATCGTGTACTGCAGTTCGGTGTGACCAGGGATGACGTTGGTGGCCCGGCCCCCGTCGGTGACAATGCCATGCACCTGCTGTCCGGGCGCCAACTGTTGGCGCAGCAGCCCTACGGCCACCTGGGCAACGGTGGCCGCATCGGCAGCGTTGACCCCCTGGTATGGTGCGGCAGACGCGTGTGCCTCCCGGCCGCGATAGCCAACGCGGACTCCGGTCAATGCCAGCGAGCGGGCTGCCGCGATGTCCGTCGGCCCAGGGTGCACCATCACGGCCGCGGCGATGTCGTCGAAGACTCCCGCCTTGAGCAGCAAGACTTTCCCGCCACCGGACTCCTCGGCGGGCGTGCCGAGCAACGCCACCGTCAGGCCCAGTTCGTCGGCGACCTCGGCCAGCGCCAGCGCAGTGCCCACCGCTGATGCCGCAATGATGTTGTGCCCGCAGGCGTGTCCGATCCCGGGCAACGCGTCGTATTCGGCGCACACCCCGACAACCAACGGTCCGCTGCCGAAGTCGGCGCGAAACGCGGTTTCCAAACCACCGGCGGCCGCGGTGATCTTGAAACCGTGTTCGGCGACCAGTGCCTGCGTCTTGGCGCAGCTGCGGTGTTCGGCGAAAGCCAACTCCGGCTCGGCGTGAATCGCGTGGGACAACTCGACGAGGTCTGTGCCACGGCGCCGCACCGCATCCTCGACAGTGTCCAATGCGGTGGCTGGGGGCATGCTGGCAGTATCTCACCCGGCGAATGTCGACGATCACAACGACTGGATCCGATGGCCCATTAAGCTCGCCGACTGTGACTGACCGCCCGCCCGATCCCGACGCACTCGCGCGGCAGGCGGCGCAAGTCATCACCGAGCGCACCAGGATAGCCGAGTGCGACGTCGCGATCGTCCTCGGATCGGGGTGGGCGCCGGCCGTTCCGGCACTCGGCTCTGCGACCGCGGTGCTGCCCATGGCCGAACTGCCCGGGTTCACCCCGCCAACCGCGGTCGGGCACACCGGCCAGGTGTTGTCGGTGCCCATCGGGGAGCACCGGGTGCTGGTGCTGGCCGGTCGCGTACACGCCTACGAGGGCCATGACCTGCGCCACGTCGTGCACCCGGTGAGGACGGCCTGCGCGGCGGGAGCGCGCACTGTCGTGCTCACCAACGCGGCCGGGGGACTGCGTAGCGACCTCGAGGTCGGCCAACCGGTGCTGATCAGCGACCACTTGAACCTCACCGCGCGTTCTCCGTTGGTCGGCCCGCAATTCGTCGACCTGGTCGACGCGTATTCGCCGCGGCTGCGGGAGCTCGCCCGCGACGTCGACCCGGAGTTGGCGGAAGGCGTGTACGCGGGCCTGCCCGGACCGCAATACGAGACGCCCGCCGAAATCCGGATGCTGCGCCTGCTGGGTGCGGACCTGGTGGGCATGTCGACGGTGCACGAGACCATCGCGGCCCGGGCCGCCGGCGCCCAAGTGCTGGGCGTATCGCTGGTGACGAATCTGGCAGCCGGGATCACCGGCGAGCCGCTCAGCCACGCCGAGGTGCTCGCGGCCGGCGCCGCGTCGGCGACCCGGCTGGGTGCTCTGCTGGCCGGCGTGATCGCCCGGCTCTGAGGTGGGCTGATGACGCCGCAGGAGTGGATCGCACACGACCCCGACCCGGTGACAGCCGCCGAGCTCGCCACCTGCGGGCCCGACGAACTGGCCGCGCGGTTCGCCCGGCCGCTCACGTTCGGCACCGCGGGGCTGCGCGGGCCGGTGCGCGGCGGGCCGGACGCCATGAACGTGGCCACGGTGTTGCGCGCCACCTGGGCGGTGGCGACGGTGCTCAAGGACCGCGGGCTGTCCGGCTCGACCGTGGTCGTCGGGCGCGACGCTCGACACGGATCAGCCGAATTCGCCACTGCAACAGCGGAAGTGCTTGCTGCCGAAGGGTTCTCGGCGGTGCTGTTGCCGCACCCGGTGCCGACTCCGGTGCTGGCCTTCTCGGTGCGGCACCTCCCTGCGTCGGCCGGGATCCAGATCACCGCCTCGCACAACCCGCCGACCGACAACGGCTACAAGGTGTACTTCGACGGCGGCATTCAGATCATCTCGCCGACCGACCGGGAGATCGAAACAGCCATGGCGGCCGCGCCGTTCGCCGACCTGATCCCCCGGGCGCCCGTCGAACCCACCGACCGCGGCCTGGTCGACCGCTATAGCGCGCGGGCCGCGCAGGTGCGGCGTTCGTCGGGTTCGGTCCGGGTGGCGCTGACACCGCTGCACGGGGTAGGCGGCGCGCTCGCCCTCGAGACGCTGCACCGCGCCGGCTTCGACGACGTGCACACCGTTGCCGCGCAGTTTGCGCCGGATCCCGACTTTCCTACCGTCGACTTCCCCAATCCCGAAGAGCCCGGCGCCGCCGACGCGCTGCTCGCCCTGGCGGCCGCCGTCGACGCCGACATCGCCATCGCGCTCGATCCCGACGCCGACCGCTGCGCGGTCGGGATACCTACCTCGTCGGGCTGGCGGATGCTCTCCGGAGACGAAACCGGTTGGCTGCTGGGCGATTACATCTTGTCACAGACCCACTCGGCGAAGACGAGCGTATTGGCCAGCACCGTGGTGTCGTCGCGGATGCTGGCGGCGATCGCCGCCCACTACGGCGCGCACCACGTCGAGACACTCACCGGTTTCAAATGGCTGGCGCGCGCCGATGCGAATCTGCCCGGCGGCACCTTGATCTACGCCTACGAGGAGGCGATCGGCTACTGCGTCGACCCTGCCGCGGTACGGGACAAGGACGGGATCAGCGCCGCGGTGCTGGCCGCTGATCTGGTCGCGTCGCTGAAACGCGCACGCCGTTCGGTGCTCGACCTGCTCGACGACCTGGCACGCCGACATGGGGTGCACGTGGTCGCCGCCGTGTCGCGGCCGGTGACCGACCTCGACGAGGCGGCGACGCTGATGCGTCGGCTGCGGGCCGACCCGCCCACGCGATTGGCCGGATTCACGGCCAGCACAACCGATCTGCTGGAGAACGGCGAGCACCGCACCGACGCGCTGGTCTTCACCGGCGCTGCCGACGACACGTGGGTGCGGGTGGTGGTGCGGCCGTCGGGCACCGAGCCGAAACTCAAGTGCTACCTGGAGGTTCGCTGCGCGGCGGCCGAAGACCTGCACAGCGCACGGCAGCGCGCAGTCGCGCTGCGCGACGACCTGGTTGATCTGGTGCGGCGCTGGTAACTCAGCGTGGTCCGAATTGGCGATCTCCGGCGTCGCCGAGACCCGGCACGATGTAGGCATGTTCGTTGAGCCCGTCGTCGATGGCCGTGGTGAATACCCGCACGTCGGGAGCGGTTTTCTCCAGGGCGGCAATGCCTTCCGGCGCCGCGACCACACACAGCACGGTTATGTCGTCGGCGCCGCGGCGGTGCAGCAACCCGATGGTGTAGGTCATCGACCCTCCGGTGGCCAGCATCGGGTCGAGGACCATCACCGGCTGCCCGCTCAAATCGTCGGGCAGCGACTCCAGATACGGTATGGGCAGCACGGTTTCCTCGTCGCGGGCGACGCCGACGAACCCCACCCGCGCTTCC
The DNA here is from genome assembly GCA_035625875.1 of Mycobacterium sp. Lineage (GTDB taxonomy): Bacteria > Actinomycetota > Actinomycetes > Mycobacteriales > Mycobacteriaceae > Mycobacterium. Next base: position 39,392 of record DASPOT010000395.1, read on the forward strand.
GTTAGCAGCGCATGCGCCTGATCGACCATGCCCAGCCCGGCCCGCAACACCGGCACCAGCAGCGGTGGTTTGGCCAGCCGGGTCCCGGCCGTCTCGGCCAATGGTGTGCGCACGCTGACCGTCTCGCGCGGCGCATCGCGAGTGGCCTCGTAAACCAGCATCAGGGTCAGATCGCGCAGCGCGGCGCGAAACGCCGCACTATCGGTGTGCTCGTCGCGCAGTGTGGTCAGCCGAGCCGCGGCCAGCGGGTGGTCGATCACGCGCACATCCACGGGACTTGACCCTAGCCCGCCGACGATGCAGAACGCGCAGCGCGATGAGGAGAAGGCGGGCCATCAGCACGGGCCGCCCAGCACGGCCGCGGCTAGGCGCCGAAGAAGTTGAAGATGTCGAAAACCACGCCGACGAGGTCGATCAGCGGCTGCCCGGAGATCAGCGGCGCCCCATTGAAGATGGCGTCCGGGCCAAGAAGGTCCGAGACGTTCAGCGCCGTGGCCAGATCGGTCCACCCGGTAAGCAGGGACGCATCCAGTTGGTTGGTGAAGTCATAGCCCGAGAGCAAAGAGTTGACGAACGATTCCGGCAGCGGCGACTGCCCGGCATCCTGCAGAAGGGCGTTGATCGGGCCGACGAAAGTCTGCACTCCGGCATATTCCTCGCCGGCCAGCATTTGCAGCGGATCCATCTTCGGCAGGAACCCGGCGACGCCGGAGACCACAAGCTGGCCCGTCGCGTCGACCTGCCAGGGGCCGGCAGCACCGATCGGGTTAACCCCGTCGATCGGGATGCCGGCGCCCGGGTCGCCCGGGTTGCCGTAGGCCCAGTTGTTGATCAAGCTCAAATACGGGTTGAAGGCATCGTAGAAGAACAGCCCGGCGGGTCCACCGTCGTACATAAACGCCAGCACCGGCAGCGGCGCGGGAATGTCGTAAAAGTGGGTGTTGCCGATGGTGCCGAGATCAATCACGTTATTAATGTCCAAGTTCACACCGGGGGTCGGGTCCGGGTAGTAGGGGTGCACCGTCTCGATGCCGATTCCGGCGTTGATGTCGGCCAGGATGTTGCTGGGGTTCTCCGGCCAGTTCGCCCAGCCGTCGTATTCGCCGGTGTAGATGTCGGTCGGGAACGGGGCGGTCGGGGTTGGTGCCATGCTGAGCGGCACATTCAGGAACGGAAGGTGTTGGGGGGCGCTTTGCAAGCTGAAGGCTTGGACGCCGTCGGGGAATTGGAAGCGGTCCAGGATACCGCCGATCGGGCTATTGGGGTCACCGATCAGCACGACGCTCAGGTTGTTCAGGTCTACTCCGGTTGGCGTGTTGTTGATGAGGTTGGTCATCTCCTGGGTGGCGATGGTGGCGCTCTGCGAGTAGCCGAAAACGGCGACGTTGTTTCCGTCCTGCAGTGCCGGGACGATCACGTTGTTCAGGTCGGTGACGCCTTGGTTCACCGAGTCGCCGAAAGTCAGGTAAGGCTGGCCGGCGACGCAGATTATCGGACAAAACTGCTCCGGCGTGGTCAGGCCCTGAAAGGTGTAGCCGGTGAACTGGGTGAGGTAAAGCGCTTCGACTTCGTTCATGTAGTCCAGGGGAGGCACGGGAACTCCGGTGCCACTCATGATCCAGCCCTCGTCGGCGAGCAGCACGGCTTCCGCTATGATCGTTTTCACCCCGAACACGAACGCCGACGTCAGCATCGACGTCACGCCCATGAGGGCGGCGCAGAGGATCGCTAACGGAACCGCACCCAGCGAATGGAATCCCACGCGCGTCATCGCGACCTCCAAGCCCGTGACCGCCCACCGAGCCGTCCCCAGCCCGGCGATATGGGCATATCATGAGCCCGCCGCGCACCCGATGTGACGAAATTCACTAGATTTGCACCGTCGACATCGCCCGACCTGATTGCCCGACATGGTGCGCCGTACCCGCCGACCGGATAGGCCGCTCCTATACTCCCGGCATGCCACGCCCGCGACGGCGGACGAGCCGCCGGTACCGAGCTATCGGCCTGTTCGGGGCGGTGGCGGTGTCCGCGGTGGTGGCCTCGTCCCCGTCAGCGCATTTCGTCAGCGCAACCGACAAGGTGAACCTCGCGGCGGCCGCCGTGCCGACCCCCGCGCACATCGTAATTGTGGTGGAGGAGAACCGCTCTCAGGCCAACATCATCGGCAACAAGTCGGCGCCCTACATCAATGCGTTGGCCGCCAATGGCGCCATGATGACGCAGTCGTTCGCCGAAACACATCCAAGCGAACCGAACTACTTCGCACTGTTCGCCGGCAGCACATTCGGGCTGAAGGAGAACAGCTGCCCTGTCAACGCCGGTGCCGCCGCCAACCTGGCTTCCGAATTGCTCGCTGCCGGCTACACATTCATGGGATACGCCGAGGACCTGCCCGCTGTCGGCTCAGTCGTCTGCAGTTCCGGTAAGTACGCACGCAAGCACGCGCCCTGGGTCAGCTTCACCAACGTGCCGAGCACCTCGTCGGTGCCGTTCTCCGCGTTTCCGGCCCCGTCGAACTACGCCAGCCTGCCCACGGTGTCGTTCGTCATTCCCAACGTCGACAACGACATGCATGACGGCTCGATCGCTGGGGGCGACACGTGGCTGGGCAACAACCTGTCCTCCTACGCCGAATGGGCGAAGGCCAACAGCAGCCTGCTCATCCTGACCTGGGACGAGGACGACAACACCGCACGCAACCAAATCCCGACGATCTTCTACGGCGCGAACGTGAAGACGGGAACCTACGATGAGCCGATCAGCCACTACAACGTGTTATCGACCGTGGAGGACATGTACGGGCTGCCCAAGACCGGTTACGCGGCGAATGCTCCTGCGATCAGCGATATCTGGGGCGCCTAACGTCAAGCGGGCATCGCCCGCACCCGGCTACCCGTGGACTCGGTCCGGCGCGTGTGGTGCCCGTCGCTATTCTGTGCCGCATGGCTGCTGACCTCGTGCCTATACGCCTTGGCCTGACCGCGGGCGACCGCTACACATTGTGGGCACCCCGCTGGCGCGATTCCGGCGATGAGTGGGAGGCGTTTCTGGGTAAGGACGAAGACCTGTACGGCTTCGAGACCGTCGCTGACCTGGTCGCATTCGTCCGCGCCGACACCGACAACGATCTGGTCGACCACCCGGCGTGGCAGGACCTGACCGAGGCCAACGCGCACAAGCTGGACCCGACCGAGGACAAGCAGTTCGACCTGGTCGGCGTCGAGGAGCTGGTCTCGGAGAAGCCGACCGAGGAGTCGGTCACGGCGCTGGCGGGCACGCTGGCGATCGTGTCCTCCATCGGGTCGATCTGCGAGCTGGCGGCGGTGTCCAAGTTCTTCAACGGCAACCCGAGCCTGGGCTCGCTGGCCGGCGGAATCGACCACTTCACCGGCAGGGCCGGGCTCAAGCGCTGGAATGCGATCGCCGAGATCATCGGGCGAAGCTGGGACGACGTGCTCACCGCGATCGACGGCATCGTCCGCACGCCCGACGTGGACGCGGAGACCTCCGCCCGGGCCGCCGACGAATTGGTCGAGCCTGTGGACGATGAGGACGTGGAAAGCGCGGATGACGAGGCGGTCACCACCGAGGAGGACACGGAGGAGGCGGTCCAGGTCGCGGAGGAAACCGGTGACGCCAAGGACGGCAAAGAAACCCGCGCGGCCGACGACCGTGTCGTCTTGGGTAGCGACGAGGACTTCTGGCTGAAGGTGGGCATCGACCCGATCCAGGTCATGACGGGTGCGGGCACCTTTTACACGCTTCGCTGCTATTTCGACGACCGCCCGATCTTTTTGGGCCGCAATGGACGGATCAGCGTCTTCAGCTCCGAGCGGGCCCTGGCCCGCTACCTTGCCGACGAGCACGACCATGACTTGTCCGACCTGAGCACCTACGACGACATCCGCACAGCCGCCACCGACGGCTCACTGGAGATCGACGTCACCGACGACAACGTCTACGTGCTGACCGGCCTGGCCGACGATTTTGCCGACGGACCGGACGCGGTGGACCGTGAGCAGCTCGACCTGGCGGTCGAGCTGCTCCGCGACGTCGGCGACTACGCCGAGGACAACACCGTCGACAAGGCGCTGCAGACCGACCGACCGCTGGGCAAGCTGGTGGCCTATGTTCTCGAACCCGGCTCGGTCGGCAAACCCGTCAGCCCATATGCCGAGGCGGTGCGGGAGTGGGAGGAGCTGGAGCGGTTCGTGGAGTCGCGGCTGCGTCGCGAATAGCGCCGCCGGTCGGCGACGACATAGAGCCCCAGCGTCGCGGTTAAGACGCGAATAGCGTGCCGGGCGCTCGCTTGCACTACGAGGTACGCGGAGACGGACCACTCCTCTTGCACCTCGGCTCGCCGATGCCGGCTGCGGACTTCATGCCGCTGGCGCACGCGCTCGCCGGCGACCACACCGTCGTCACCACCGATCCTCGCGGCATCGGGGGCAGCCCCGTCGACGACCCCGCACGAGATTCGACCCCCGACCTGCGCGCCGACGACGTCGCGGCGATTCTCGACGTCGCCGCGCTCACCCGGGCCCGGCCAGGGTGGTCGTCGGGACCGGCGCCACCTCCGGCGGCCAACTCGCCCATCGGACCGGCGTCGCGCTGGCCGAGCGGCTCGGCGCGCCGCCAGTGGAATTCCCCGGTGATCACGGCGGATCCTGGGGGTGCCCGGAGAATTCGCCGATATTGCGAAATGTGCTTGCGGGCTGACCAACGCGGCAGTTTTTTACGGTATGCAGTCAGGTCGGGGCCCCGGATATTCGTGGACCGACAGTCCGAGCGCAAAGCGACCACCTGCGACTACCTCCGAACCCTGGCGACTGGATACAGTAATCTGCGCTATACGCGGGCGATGGCGCAAACCACTTCGTGCCCGGCGAAGAAAACCACTGAATGTTCACCTGCTGTTCGAATTTGCACAATATGTCTGCCACGCGGTCGCGATCGATATACGATCTCGCCGGGCTGCGTCGATCGCGGGGCCCTATCCAATTCGAGAGGACCGCCATGCGCAAGATTACGAAACGAGCAGCGGCATTCTCCGCCGCAATTGCGGGGATCGCGCTCATAGGCTCGGGTTGTGCCCATCCCAAGGAGAAGGCTCACGAGACGGCGAGTTCCGTGACGTCGTCGGTGTCGTCGGCAATTGCCGCGCCAAGCGGGACAGCGACCGAGAGCCCCCCTGCGAGCACGACGCAGATCGCCGGCGCTGACGGCAAGGAGTACACGATTCAGGGGGCCATTCTCCAGAAGTACAACTCCCTTAGCGACGCTGCTAAGACGTCACTCGGCAAGCCGACCGGCAACGAGGTAAAGAACCCCGACGGCGGTGTCTACCAGCAGTTCGACGACGGCGTCATCGTCCACACGACGCGGTCCTACGTCGTATGGGGCAAGATCCGTGACAAGTGGAACGAGCTTGGCGGTTCGCAGGGCAAGCTTGGTTACCCGACCAGCGACGAGACCGACACGGCCGACGGTGGCAAGCAGACCACTTTCGAGCACGGCACGGTCACCTGGAAGCCAGGGGACGCCGAGGCCACAGTCGTCGAGCACTGAATTAGCCGGTCTTCGGAGCAACCTTTCCGGTGGCTCTGAAGACTTGCGGCCAAAGGTCGGGCAATCGATGCGGTTGCCCGGCCTTTGCTTGTTATCAGACCGCGTCTGAACTCACCGGCGCCATCAGCTCCAGGAGCGCGCGCCCCGCCGGGCCGTTGGTTGACTTCCTTTGGGACGTAGCCAGCGACACCAGGCACCGCCAGGTAGACCAGAAAATTGTCACGACGTTGTTTGGTGCGAGACGTGTTAAATGGTACGGCGCGCCTCATCGGATGACGACGTGCCGTCGGTCGAATTCCCGGGTGACCACGGCGGATTCCTCACAGCACCAGGAGAATTCGCCAAAACGCTGCGCACGGTGCTGGCGGCCAAGACGCCGCAGCTTAGTCGGCGCCAGCGTCTACATCCAGCCGCTTCCGGTTAACGCTCTGTCTGCCTGAGCGTTTGACGGGGAATCAAGATTGCTCTTTACTGGCGACGGCATCCGCCAGCGTTCAATGGCGGCGCCCAGACGTGGAGGTGAGCCGGTGGCGGACAGACGCGACCCACTGTCGGTTCAGCACGATATATGACGCTGCCAGGAATCGGCGCATTACCGCTGTCCGGGTTTCAACGCCCGGACATGTTGCTGTTCGGCGTGGTTCCGCTGGCCCTTCTGGCCGTCTATCTGATTGTCCAGGCTCGGCGCCGACAACGCCTGCGTCGGTTCACCGAGGCGAGCGTGCCGCAGTCGTTCTGGCGGCACCTACCCATCATCGTTTCGCTCGTCTGCCTGGCGCTGCTGACCGTGGCGCTGGCTACGCCCAGCCACAGCGTCCGCATACCGCGCAACCGCGCTGTCATCATGCTGGTGATCGACGTGTCGCAGTCCATGCGCGCAACCGATGTCCCGCCTGATCGGTTGAAGGCCGCCGAGCAGGCCGCCGAACAGTTCGCCAGTCAGCTGACGGAGGGCGTCAACCTCGGACTTGTCGCGTTCGCAGGAACGCCTTACCTCCTGGTGCCCCCGACCACAGAGCACCACGCCACGCTGGATGCGCTGAAGAATCTCCAGTTTGCCGACAGCACAGCGACCGGCGAGGCCATCTTCACGGCACTGCATGCGATCGCCGCCACAGCCGTCGTCAGCGGCGGTGCCCCGCCGCCGGCCCGCATCGTGCTTCTTTCCGATGGCGGCGAAAACAAGCCGGCAGAGCCGAACGATCCGCACGGTGCCTACACAGCGGCGCGTCTCGCCAAGGATCAGGGAGTGCCCATCTCGACGATCTCCTTCGGAACGCGGGCAGGCTCCATCGACCTGGACGGTGAGCGTGTGTCTGTCCCCGTCGAGACCGATGAGATGACGACTATCGCCCGACTGTCGGGAGGACAGTCCTATACCGCCACCAACATCGCCGAACTCAACCGAAGCTACGACGCCATCAAGCAGGAGATCGGCTATCGCACGGTGCCGGGCCCGGGCAGTGCCGGCTGGCTGCGCCTCGCTGTCATCACCGCCACCATCGCCACGGTGTTGGCGGTGTTGATCAACCGGCGACTTCCAACGTGATCCTCACGCAGGAAGCCTGCGGTTCAGGAGCAGGCCCGCCAGCACGGCGCCAGCCATGACGACCGCGCCAAGCAGGATCCACCCGCCGCTGGCGTCCCCGTGAACGGTTTCAAAGCCGATCTGCTGCTGCAGCGTCGAATAGACGTTCTTGAGCGCGTCCAGGCTGTCGGCGTGGAACGCTTGACCGCCCGTGATCTCGCAGATTTTCTGCAGGGTTTGGTCGTCGACAGGAACCGGAAGGGTTGCGCCTTCGTAAACGACAGTGCCGTAGGGCGTGCCGAAGGAGATCGTCGAGATCCGCACACCCTCCGCTTTCGCGGCCCGGGCCGCAGTGAAAGCACCCTGCGGGGCGTTGGGGTCCATCGGTACGTTCTCGGCACCGTCGGACTCCAGCACGATGCGCGCAGGTGGCGGACCGGAGCCGCCCCCCATCACCGCGCCGACCGTCGCGATGGCCTGCAGCGCGGTGAAAAGACCCTCCCCTGTCGCGGTTTTCGGCGCCGGATGCAGGCTGTCGATCGCTGCTTTTACGGCGCCGCGATCCGTTGTCGGGGAGACCAGCAACGTGGCGTCGGCTGCGAACTCCACCAGCCCAAGGTTGATCCCCGGCGTCAGCTCGTCAGCGAACTGCTTACCGGCCTCCTGCGCGGCGGCCAACCGACTCGGCGTGACATCGGTGGCGGCCATCGATTCTGAGACATCGATGACCAACATCACCACCGCACGGTTGAGCGGAATCCGGATGTCGTGAGTCGGCCCGGCCATTGCCGTCGTCAGCAGCACTAACGACATGACCAGCAAAACGGTCGGCACCTGGCGCCACCGACCGGAGCGGCTCGGCGCGACGCGCTCGAGCACCTCCATGTTGGCGAACCGCAGAACCCGCCGTCGGCGGGTGAAATGCACTGCGACATAAAGTCCGACCACTAATGGCGCGGTCAGCAGGAACAGGAAAATCCAGGGGTCTTGGAAGCCCGAGAGCGTCAACGGGCCCAACAGTGGCAAGGTCATCGCCGTCAAGTACAGACCGGGCGACGCTCGACAGTCAAACTGTTCTACAAATGTTCACGCGGCGACACCTTCGATGCCCCCCCGCGGCGCCTATTCGGCCAACACCCGCCCGACCTTGCGGACAAGAAATGCCGACGCAATCTGGCCAATCTCGTGGATCAGGGCGCCGGCCGCCACGAACGACACCAGCAACACGACCGATACCTTCCACGACCCGGCAGCCCAGAACCCGATGGCCAGTTCGGCGAGCCCTGCCAGCAGCAAAACCCACCACCCGTTCAACCTGCTGCCGGCAATGGCCATGGCGATATCGAACGAACCCCTGAAAACGAAGTAGAAGCTCATCACCGCGGCCAAACCGACGAACGTGTCTCCGGGCCGGAAAAACAGCGGCCACCCCCACAGCCACGAACAGCACCGCAAGCAGCCAATGCAGTATCATCCAGCCCCGCGACGATATTGCTCCCACCAGCACCTCATTGGCGGCGGCCAGAAAACAGAAACAACCGAACAAAGTGGCGATAGTTGCGACCGACGCGTAGTTGAACCGTAGGACCACGATCGCAATGACAACCCAGGCCGTGCCGGTGACCAAAAGAAGCCACCAGTTCCGCGTGGTCGAAACGACATCGCCGCGTAGCTCTTTACCTAGCTGATGCAAAAGGCCTCCGGATGCTCCCGGGGCCTGCTGAACGTCGCTCATCACTGCTCCCTACCCCTTGGATATCTTGTCGGCGTTGCGAGGGGAAGTGCCAGGCTTGTGGCCAATCGTTTGACATCCCATTCCCATCGTCCCGGCAATTTCTCGTCGAAATCGTTGATGTCGAAAACGAGATTGCGCTCAGGAGAGGCGAAGAGGCCGAAGTTCGACAGGTGCGCGTCGCCACACAATTACGCGGTCAGTCCGGTGTTCATCTCACCAGCCAAGTCAGCGGCCATGATCAGAGCAGCGCCACGAAAGAACGCGAACGGCGACGCCAGCATCCGCCCGTACCGAATTGCAACGAGCTCGGGGATCCGTGAACGCGCCTGAGATTCCAGCAGCGAAACCGGATCGAAGCGGGTGTCGCTCGAGACAACTTCTGCCAGTGCGGATCTGGGCACATCGGCTCGGCGGGATCTGCCCCACTCGCGTCGATCTTCCAACGCAATGTTCACCGCTTAAGCTCCTCACCCTCGGTGCTGTCGCATCCGGGCTGACCGAAAAACCGGATTAGCACACTAGCCGATCAGCACGGCGAACCGCGGCTTGATCACCTCGTCGATGATGGCCAGCCGTTCGTCGAATGGGATGAATGCCGACTTCACCGCATTGATGGTGAAGCGTTCCAGGTCGCTCCAGCCGTAGCCGAACGCCTTGACCAGCCGGTGCATTTCGCGGCTCATCGACGTGTCGCTCATCAGCCGGTTGTCGGTGTTGACGGTCACCCGGAACCGGGTCCGGGCCAGCAGATCGAACGGGTGCTCGGCGATGCTAGCGACCACGCCGGAATGCACATTGGAGCTGGGGCACAGCTCCAACGGGATTCGCTTGTCCCGCAGGATCGATGCCAGCCGGCCGAGGCGCACCGTGCCCTCGTCGTCGACCTCGATGTCATCGACGATCCGCACCCCATGACCGAGCCGGTCAGCACCGCAGAACGCGATCGCCTCGTGAATGGACGGCAGCCCGAACGCCTCGCCGGCGTGAATGGTGAAGCGGGCGTTGTGGTCTCGCATGTACTCAAAGGCGTCCAGGTGCCGGGACGGCGGGTGGCCGGCCTCGGCGCCGGCGATGTCGAATCCAACCACACCCTTGTCGCGGAACCGGATCGCCAGCTCGGCGATCTCCCGGGACAGCGCGGCGTGCCGCATCGCGGTGACCAGGCAGCGCACCGTGATGGTGCGGCCCGCGGCCGCGGCAGCCTTCTCACCGTCGGCGAAACCCGCCAGCACGGCGTCGAGGACCTCGTCGAATGACAACCCGGCTTCGATGTGCAGTTCGGGCGCGAACCGCACCTCGGCATACACCACGGAGTCGGCGGCCAGATCCTCCACGCACTCGTAGGCCACCCGGTGCAGCGCCTCGGGCGTCTGCATCACCGCCACGGTGTGTGAGAACGGCTCGAGGTAGCGCTCCAGCGAGCCGCTGTATGACGTGGTGTGAAACCAGCGGGCCAGCTCGTCGACATCGGTGGCGGGCAGGTCGTCATAGCCGACCTGCCCGGCGATGTCCAAGACGGTGGCCGGTCGCAGCCCGCCGTCAAGGTGATCGTGCAATAGGGCCTTGGGTGCCTGCCCGATCATCTCCGGGCTCAGCGGTGTCGTCATGATGTGATCCGATCGATGATCAGTGGCCGTGGGACCGGTGGCGTATCGCCGACGCTCCAGCCGCCGTCCAGTGCGGCCATCGCGGCGCCGAAACGTTCCGGGGTATCGGTGTACAGCGTGAACAACGGCTCGCCGACCGCGACCGGTTCACCTGGGGGGCGATGGATCCGGACGCCGGCGCCGGGCTGCACCCGCTCGCCCGGGCGGGACCTGCCCGCGCCGAGCCGCCACACCGTCGTCCCCACTGCCATCGCGTCGATGTCGCCCATTGTGCCGCCCCGACTCGCGGTCACGGTCTCCGAACACGCACCAATCGGCAACGGCACCGACAAGTCACCACCCTGCGCGGCGACCAGCGCACGGAATCGGTCCATGGCGGTGCCGTCACGCAGCGTCTGTGCGGGATCACAACCGTCGATCCTGGCGATCTCGAGCATCTCGACGGCCAGTCGCACCGTCAGCTCCACCACGTCGGGCGGCCCGCCGCCGGCCAGCACCTCCAGGGCCTCGGCGACCTCGAGGGCGTTGCCGACGGCGGCGCCCAGCGGGCTGTTCATGTCGGTGAGCAGCGCACGGGTAGGCACCTGGTGTGCCGTGCCCAGCCTGACCATGGTGCGCGCCAGCTCACGGCAGTGCGCCTCCGACTGCAGCAACGCCCCGGAACCGACCTTCACGTCGAGCACCAGCGCGCCCGCTCCCTCTGCCAGCTTCTTGCTCATCACCGAGCTGGCGATCAACGGCAGGGATTCCACCGTGCCGGTGATATCGCGCAGCGCGTACAGCTTCGCATCAGCCGGCGCCAACAAACCGGCGGCGAATATGGCCACCCCGATATCGCAAAGTTGTTGTCGGACTTGCTGATTGGACAGATTCGCCGTGAAGCCCGCGACGGACTCCAGCTTGTCCAGGGTGCCGCCGGTGTGGCCCAGCCCGCGGCCGGCGGCCTGCGGCACCGCACCGCCGCACGCGGCGACGACCGGCACCAACGGCAGCGTGATCTTGTCTCCCACCCCACCGGTGGAGTGCTTGTCCACCGTCGCCAGCGGCTTGCCGCGTGAGCGCAGATCGGTGAAATCCAGCCGCTCACCGGAGGCCACCATCGCCGCCGTCCACCGCGCGGTCTCGCCGTAGTCCATGCCGCGCAGGAAGATGGCCATCAACAGCGCCGACATCTGTTCCTCGGCGACCCGGCCGTGGGTGTAGGCATCGATGACCCAGTCGATCGCGGCATCGGACAGCCGGCCGCCGTCCCGCTTGGTCTTGATCACCGTCGGCGCGTCGAAGATCACGGTGACTGCCGGGGCAGGTCATCGGACCCGAATGCGTCGGGCAGCAAGTCGCCAAGCCGACGGGGTCCGGCCGGATGGTCGATCAACAGGTCGGGGCCGCCGTGCTCCAGTAACACCTGACGGCACCGTCCGCACGGCATCAGAAGCGATCCGCGCGCGTCGACGCACACCAACGCGAGCAGCCTGCCGCCACCGGTCGAGTGCAGGGCGCACACCACACCGCACTCGGCACAGAGACCTAGGCCATATGAGACATTCTCCACATTGCATCCGGTTACCACGCGCTGATCGTCGGCCAACGCCGCCGCCCCCACCCGGAACCGCGAATACGGCGCATACGCTCCATCTGCTGCTTGGATTGCCTTGTCCCGCAGCACATTCCAGTCAATCGCGGCGGTCATTATCGCGATGCCAACCATGTTCTGATTGCATTCGGCAGCCCCGTTCAGTCGTCGGTCAACTCCCACGGCCACCATAACTTCATGCCCTCACAGGCGTCGTCAGGTGCGGAGTGGTGCATCCGACACGGCAAATGGGTTTAGAGTCCAGCCGATGGTTCCACACCGATGGCGTTGGAGGGGCTGATGACGACGACATCCCCGAGTCCGGCAGCGTCGGCATCACCCCGCGCACGGCCGGTGCGCCGGACCCTGTATCGGGGTGATCCCGGTATGTGGTCGTGGGTGCTACACCGCATCACCGGCGCGACCATCTTCTTCTTCCTATTCGTGCATGTCCTGGACACCGCGCTGGTCCGGGTGGGTCCGCAGACCTACGACGAGGTCATCGAGACCTACAAGACACCGATCGTCGGCCTGATGGAACTCGGGCTGGTGGCCGCGGTGCTCTACCACGCGCTGAACGGCATCCGGGTGATCTTGATCGACTTTTGGGCGCAGGGCACCCGCTACCAGCGGCTCATGCTGTGGGTGATCGGCATCGTCTGGCTGCTCGTCATGGTTCCGGCCACCGTGGTGATCGGCATCCACATGATGGAGCGCTTCGGATGAGCCCGCCCGACATTCTCGGCCGCGGCCGGATCGCCCCGGTGCTGGGACGCAGCCACGACCGTCCCGCCGGCCTGGACAACCCGCGGGCGCCGCGCCGGCGCGCCGGCATGCCCAACTTCGAGAAATATGCCTGGCTGTTCATGCGGTTTTCCGGCGTCGTGCTGGTGCTCCTCGCGCTCGGACACCTGTTGGTGACGCTGATGTGGGACGACGGCGTCTACCGCATCGACTTCAACTATGTCGCGCAGCGCTGGCACTCGCCGTTCTGGCAGACCTGGGACCTGTTGCTGTTGTGGCTCGCGCAGCTGCACGGCGGCAACGGTCTGCGCACCATCATCGACGACTACACCCGCAAGGATTCCACCCGCTTCTGGCTGAACACGCTGCTGGCGTCCTCGATGGTGTTCACCCTGGTCTTGGGGACCTATGTGCTGCTGACATTCGATCCGGACATCTCGTGACTAGCGTGATCCACCAACACCGATACGACGTAGTGATCGTCGGCGCTGGCGGTGCCGGGATGCGGGCCGCCGTCGAGGCCGGGCCGCGGGTGCGCACCGCGGTGCTCACCAAGCTGTATCCGACCCGCAGCCACACCGGCGCCGCCAAGGGTGGGATGTGCGCCGCGTTGGCCAATGTCGAAGACGACAACTGGGAATGGCACACCTTCGACACCGTCAAGGGCGGCGACTACCTGTGCGACCAGGACGCCGTGGAGATCATGTGCAAGGAAGCCATCGACGCGGTGCTCGACCTGGAGAAGATGGGGATGCCGTTCAACCGCACCCCCGAGGGCCGCATCGACCAGCGCCGCTTCGGTGGGCACACTCGCGAGCACGGCAAAGCATCGGTGCGCCGGGCGTGTTATGCCGCCGACCGCACCGGCCACATGATCCTGCATACGCTGTACCAGAACTGCGTCAAGCACAACGTGCAGTTCTTCAACGAGTTCTACGCGCTCGACCTGGCGCTCACCCAAACCCCCGGCGGGCCGGTGACCAGCGGGGTGATCGCCTACGAACTGGCCACCGGCGACATCCATGTCTTCCACGCCAAGGCCGTCGTGATCGCGACTGGCGGTTCGGGCCGGATATACAAAACCACCTCCAACGCGCACACCCTCACCGGCGACGGCATGGGCATTGTCTTCCGCAAGGGACTTCCGTTGGAGGACATGGAGTTTCACCAGTTCCACCCGACCGGCCTGGCGGGCCTTGGCATTTTGATCTCCGAGGCCGTGCGCGGCGAAGGCGGTCGGCTGCTCAACGGTGAGGGTGAGCGCTTCATGGAGCGCTACGCCCCGACGATTGTCGATCTGGCGCCTCGCGACATCGTTGCCCGCTCGATGGTGCGGGAGGTGCTGGAAGGCCGCGGCGCCGGTCCCAACAAGGACTACGTCTACATCGACGTCCGCCACCTCGGCGAGGATGTGCTGGCCGCCAAGCTGCCCGATATCACCGAGTTCGCGCGCACCTATCTCGGCGTGGACCCGGTCACGGAGCTAGTCCCGGTCTACCCGACGTGTCACTACGTGATGGGCGGCATCCCAACCACCGTCACCGGGCAGGTGCTGCGGGACAACGCCGCCACCGTGCCCGGGCTGTACGCGGCCGGCGAATGCGCGTGCGTGTCGGTGCACGGCGCTAACCGGCTGGGCACCAACTCGCTGCTGGATATCAACGTCTTCGGTCGCCGGGCCGGCATCGCGGCGGCCAACTACGCGAGGGGCCACGACTTCGTCGAGCTGCCGCCGGAGCCGGCGGCGATGGTCCTCGGCTGGGTGGGCGACATCCTCTCCGAGCACGGCGACCAACGAGTCGCCGATATCCGCGGCGCCCTGCAGCAGACGATGGACAGGAACGCCGCCGTGTTCCGCACCGAGGAGACGCTCAAGCAGGCGCTCAAAGACATTCACTCGCTCAAGGAGCGCTATTCCCGAATTGCCGTGCACGACAAGGGAAAACGCTTCAACAGCGATCTGCTCGAAGCGATCGAGCTGGGTTTCCTGCTGGAGCTGGCCGAAGTCACCGTGGTCGGCGCTTTGAATCGCAAGGAGTCTCGCGGCGGGCATGCCCGCGAGGACTACCCGAACCGGGACGACACCAACTACATGCGCCACACCATGGCCTACAAACAGGGCGCCGATCTGCTCAGCGACATCCGGCTGGATTTCAAGCCCGTGGTGCAGACCCGCTACGAACCCAAGGAACGGAAGTACTGATGGCCTTCTCTTCAGGCAAGGCTGTGGAGACACCACAACCGGGCGACCCGCCACTGCCGCCCACCCCCGAGGGCTCGGTAATGGTGACCCTGCGGGTTGCCCGCTACAACCCCGAAAACCCCGACCAGTATGCCGATACCGCCGGTTGGCAAAGCTTCCGCGTACCCACCCTGCCCACCGACCGGGTGCTCAACCTGCTGATGTACATCAAGGACTATCTCGACGGCACGCTCACCTTCCGGCGATCCTGCGCCCACGGGGTGTGCGGCTCCGACGCCATGCGGATCAACGGGGTCAACCGGCTGGCCTGCAAGGTGCTCATGCGCGACCTGCTGCCGAAGAAGCCGGGCAAGCCGCTGACCATCACCATCGAACCGATCCGCGGGCTACCCGTGGAGAAGGATCTGGTGGTCGACATGGAGCCGTTCTTCGACGCCTACCGCGCGGTAAAGCCGTACCTGATCACGAGCGGGAACCCGCCGACCCGGGAACGGATCCAGAGCCCGACCGACCGCGCCCGCTACGACGACACCACCAAGTGCATCCTGTGCGCAGCCTGTACCACCAGTTGTCCGGTGTTCTGGTATGAGGGCAGCTATTTCGGCCCGGCGGCGATTGTCAACGCGCACCGCTTCATCTTCGACAGCCGCGACGAAGCCACCGCTGAGCGTCTCGACATCCTCAACGGGGTCGACGGGGTATGGCGCTGCCGGACCACGTTCAATTGCACCGAGTCCTGCCCGCGCGCTATCGAGGTGACCAAGGCGATCCAGGAGGTCAAGCGCGCGTTGATGTTCGCGCGCTAGCGGGGGCTGTGCTGCGCACTGACGTCGACTTGTCAGACATGCCGGAGGGCACCTCCGAAGTGACCGCAAGCCATAGAGTTTGGCGTTTGTGCCGCTGATGCTTTAACCCTGCCGTCTTTCGGTGCTCGAGAATCTCAGCGCCCGCGGCGCCGAAGGCGTTCGATTTGGCCAGCGACGCTCTTCCGTGTCTCGTCCGCGCCCCACCGCCGGACGACGTCGCCGTCGACGTCGCGATTATTGCGGATCCGGGCCAAAGCAGGGGTGCGAGTGCGGGTATTCCGCGGATCGGGACTGCAACGCCGCGGTGAATTTGGCCCGCTGGGGCCAGACCCATCACAATGCATCACCAGATCCCCGGACCCCCAAGCAGCGGGGCCAGGCCACCAACGCCCGCCGACGGGACGGCGCTGGCCAGCACCCTTCGTGTGCCGGTGAAACCAGCCCGGATGACACGGGAACCGACATTCGCACCGCATCAGCGGCCTGAACCGACGACGCCCGAGAAGGGCGGTGCCGACCAATTCACCAAAGTTATTCGACACGCTTTAGGCCTACCCGCACATACTTCGTAGCGCGCAGTATGAAGCAATGCAACGCGTACCCGAACTGGCCCGTCGCCTCTACGATCGCTTCGAACCGGTCCACGCGATCGCGTATTTCGCCCCCGAGGCGCGCGCGGCACTGGACAACCTCGGTTATCGAGGGTTCTGGATGGGTTACTTCGCCGCTCGATCCGCCCCATTGGGCCCGGTTCCCCCGCAAGTCGTGGCGGCGGTGTTCTACAACTTCGCGCCGTGGCGTGTCGCCAAAGCGCTTCCCGCAGCTTGGGAAATCGCCGGCCCGCAGCTCGCGTTGCGCGCTCGTCAAGACTCCGCCGTTGCCGCGCTACGGCGATACGGACTCCTGGATGACGAAAACGTCCGCATCGCAGCCGAGTTGGCTGCTAAGGCGGCCCAGCGTGCACCCGTGGATGGGCGGCCATTGTTTGCGGCGAACCTCGCCCTGCGCTGGCCGACCGATCCGGTGGCAGCGCTGTGGCATGCAACGACCCTGTTGCGCGAGCATCGCGGCGACGGCCACGTGGCAGCGCTGGCCGCGGCCGGCGTCTCCGGGCGGGAGTCCAATGTGTTGCACGCAGCGGCCGGCGCGGTGCCGCGGGACTACATCGCCCGCACCCGCCACTACGACGAGGCCGAGTGGCGCGCCTGCGAGCAGAGCCTGACCGGACGCGGTCTTCTCCACAACGACGGGTCGTTAACGCCCGCCGGACGTGACCTCAAGGACCACATCGAGGCCACCACCGACACGCTCGCGCTCCACGCGTTCGACGGTCTCGATGACGGCGAGGTGGAGACGCTGTTCCACACGTTGACCCCGATCGCGCGAGCTGTGATCGCCGGCGGTGATATGCCGGCCACCACGCCGATGAGCCTGCGACGTGACTTCTAGCGCCCACACATCGCGTTTGACACCTCACGTTGAGCACCACTGTCACACCTTTGGCGGCTTCTTCGTCTGACGGGTATGACACAGAAAACGCGTATAGCTCCCCTGCCCCCCAAGCGGGCCAACCTGCTGACCCGCGCCATGTACCGGGTCGCCAAGCGCCGATTCGGCGAAGTTCCCGAGCCGTTCGCCGTCGCCGCCCATCACCCGCGGCTGCTGGTCGCCAACGCGGTGCATGAGGCCATGCTGCAGTCGGCGTCCCGCAAGCTGCCGGCCAGTGTGCGCGACCTGGCGGTCTATTGGGCCGCTCGCACCATCGGCTGCTCGTGGTGCGTCGACTTCGGTTCCATGCTGCAGCGCCTGGACGGCCTCGACATCGAACGGCTTAAAGACATCGACAACTACGCCACTTCACCGCGCTACGCCGACGACGAACGCGCCGCCATCGCCTATGCCGACATGATGACGACCGACCCGCACACCGTCACCGACGAGCAGATCGCGGACCTACAGGCCCGCTTCGGCGACGCCGGCGTGATCGAGTTGACCTATCAGATCGGTGTGGAGAACATGCGGGCGCGGATGTATGCGGCCCTGGGCATCACCGAGCAGGGCTTCAATTCCGGTGAGGCCTGCCGGGTTCCGTGGGCTGCCGAAAATCAGGACAGCCCATCTTGAGCACGCGCCTACCAGCCGCGGTCGGCGATAATAGACCGAGCCAACCACAGATTGGAGAGGGCGCATGGCCGGTAACGCCACCAAGCAGCTGAGCGCGTTGTTATTCCGCGGGATGGACAAGATGCGGCATCGCGGCGCCTTCGACGTCGGCGGCATGACTCCCGAAGGCAAGGACTTCACGGGTTTCGGCGAGACGCGTCAAATCCTGCTCGTGACGTTCAAACGCTCCGGGGAGGCGATGCCGACGCCGATCAATTACGGTGTCGCCGGTGGAAAAATCTACGTCCGCACCGACGCCTCTACCGGGAAGGTTAAACGCCTGCGCAACAATCCGCGTGTCGTGGTGGTGCCAAGCACTCTTCGAGGAAAACCCAAAGGGCAAGCAGTAGCCGGACTAGCCAGGATTCTGCCCGACTCTGAGCATGCGCACGCGGACCAGGTGATAGCAGCAAACTGGAGCATGCCCATGAAGGTGTTCGAGCGCAGTCTCGACAAAGGTGGCGAAGCGTTCGGTATACCCACGGCCTATATCGAGATCACACCCGTGCCGCAGCCGTGATCACACGCGGCCGCTAACTGGACGCCTGCATCGAGCCAGCGGGACCCCGCTTCAGCGGAGAACCGGTGAACTTGTCCGGGTTGGCGATATCCCAGACGGCGCAAACCTTTCCGTCGCGCACCGTCATCGCGGTGATGCGGGGCATCATCTCCCAGTACCCGTCACGGCCAGGTGTGCCGGGTGTATAGGCACCTAGTTCACCGTTGACCAACGCCAGCTGATTCGACGTGACGAAGGCCGGTCCGTAGCGTTTCGCGAGGCCGAACAGGAAGCGCGCCACCTTTTCGGGCCCGTGGATAACCCGGGCGGCCGTTGGCGCCTTGCGGTTGGAGTCGCCGGTGAAGGTGACGTCGGGATGCAGCAGGGCCACCGTGGCGGCCAAGTCCCCCGAGGCGATGGCCGCCATTAGCTTGCCCACCACCTCGTCGTGACGAGGATCCGGGTCCGGCGGCGGCTCTGCCGCGACGGCCCGCCGCGCCCGCGACGCCAGTTTTCGGGCGGCGGCCTCGCTGGTTCCCAGCACCTGAGCCACCTCGGCGAACGGCACCGCGAACCCGTCGTGCAGCACGAACGCGATCCGTTGGTCGGGGGTGAGCCGCTCGAGCACCACCATCGCCGCGAACCGGGCATCCTCATGAGCCACCACCGCTGACAGGGGATCGGCGCCGTCGAAACCGCTCACCACCGGTTCCGGCAGCCACTGGCCCATATAGCTCTCCCGCCGGTGCGCGGCGGAGCGCAACCGGTCCAGAGCGAGCCGACTCACCACCGTCGTCAGCCACGCCCGCAAATCCATGATCGCCCGGTCCCGCGCGCGGCGCTTCTCCGCGTCCCAGCGCAGCCAGGCTTCTTGGACGATGTCCTCGGCGTCTGCCACCGTGCCGGTCAGCCGGTAGGCGACCGCCAGCAGATGCGGCCGCAACGCCTCGAATTCGCTGACCTGCTGGGCCGAGGTCATGCCCCGAGCGTAACGTCAGAGTGACTTTCGACGCCGAACCGCGCGCTGGAGTTACGCTCGCGAGTTGGCGCTGCTCCGAAAGGAGACCGGGCACACGATGACGACTGCTGATGCCGGACAAGGCTTTTCAGCCGACCTGTCGGCCAAGGCTGATCGCCACCTGTGGGGCCATTTCGCTCGGCACGGCGCGGGCATCACGCCGCCGATCATCACTCGCGGCGAGGGTGTCACCATCTGGGACGACCGTGGCCGCAGCTACCTCGACGGGCTCTCAGGGCTGTTCGTGGTGCAGGTCGGGCACGGGCGCGACGAACTCGCCGAGGCCGCCGCGCGGCAGGCCCGCACACTGGCGTACTTCCCGCTGTGGTCATACGCCACCCCGACCGCGATCGAGCTCGCCGAGCGCATCGCCTACTACGCACCGGGTGACCTGAACCGAGTGTTCTTCACCACCGGCGGCGGCGAGGCCGTCGAAACCGCATGGAAGCTGGCCAAGCAGTACTTCAAGCTCACCGGCAAACCCGGCAAGTACAAGGTGATCTCCCGGGCCGTCGCCTACCACGGCACCCCGCAGGGGGCGCTGGCGATCACCGGCGTGCCGAAGTACAAGGCGCCGTTCGAACCGTTGACACCGGGCAGCGTCCGGGTGCCGAACACGAACTTCTACCGCGCGCCGGAACCGTTGCACACCAATATCAAGGCGTTCGGACAGTGGGCCGCCGACCGGATCGCCGAGGCGATTGAGTTCGAGGGGCCCGACACCGTCGCCGCGGTGTTCGCAGAACCGGTGCAGAATGCCGGCGCTTGCATCCCGCCCCCGCCCGGCTATTTCGAACGGGTCCGGGAGATCTGCGACGAGTACGACGT
The DNA here is from genome assembly GCA_035625875.1 of Mycobacterium sp. GTDB lineage: Bacteria > Actinomycetota > Actinomycetes > Mycobacteriales > Mycobacteriaceae > Mycobacterium. The sequence continues at coordinate 59,667 of DASPOT010000395.1, forward strand.
GCTGCTGGTGTCCGACGAGGTGATCTGCGCCTACGGCCGGATCGGGTCGATGTTCGCCTGCGACGACTTCGGCTACGTGCCCGACATGATTACCTGCGCCAAAGGGCTGACGTCGGGCTACTCACCGATCGGCGCGATGATCGCCAGCGACCGGTTGTTCGAGCCGTTCAACGACGGCACGACGATGTTCCCGCACGGCTACACCTTCGGCGGTCACCCGGTGTCGGCGGCGGTCGCGCTGGCCAACCTCGACATCTTCGAGCGCGAGGGTCTCAACCACCGTGTCAAGCATCATGCGCCCAGGCTGCGCGCCACCTTGGAGAAGTTGTACGACCTGCCCATCGTCGGCGACGTGCGCGGCGATGGGTATTTCTACGGCATCGAACTGGTCAAGGACAAAGCGACCAAACAAACCTTCACTGCCGCGGAACGCCGCAAGTTGCTGCCCGAGTTATCGTCGGCGCTCTACGACGCCGGGCTGTACTGCCGCATCGATGACCGCGGCGATCCGGCGATCCAGGTGGCGCCACCGCTCATCAGCGGACAGGCCGAGTTCGACACCATCGAATCCATCCTGCGCAGTGTGCTCACGGACGCCTCAGCTCGCCTTTAGCCTGGCAACGATGCGGGACGCGAACGTCCCGAGGTGGAGCCGGGCAATCAGATCTAGCATCGTGGCCTTGTGACCAAGCCGCGCATCGACCCGGTCCGGTGGCAACCACCGCCGTCACGCCCGCTGCCCGAACCTGACTTGGCGGGCACGCTGAGCGTGGTCACGCTGCCCGGCAACGCCCCTGAAGATGTCGTCGCCGACGCCGACGGCAACATCTGGACCGGCGTCGACGACGGACGCATCATCCGGATCACGCCCGACGCCAGCTCGCAGCAGGTAGTCGCCGACACAGGCGGCCGGCCGCTGGGCCTGGCGGTCGCCCGCGACGGTCGCCTGCTGATCTGCGACAGCCACCGCGGGCTGCTACGACTGGATCCCACCACCGGGACGCTGGAGACGCTGGTCACCGAAGTGGCCGGGCGGCCGCTCATGTTCTGCTCCAACGTCGTCGAATCATCCGACGGCACACTGTATTTCACCGAATCGACGAACCGCGTCCACTACGAGTATTACAAAGGCGCGGTGCTCGAGGCACGCGCCACGGGGTCTTTGTTCCGCCGTGACCCTGAGGGCGCGGTCAGCGTGCTGGCGTCCGGTCTGCATTTCGCCAACGGCGTCACCCTGACCGCTGACGAGTCCGCACTCGTGTTCGCCGAGACCACCGGCTGTCGGCTGTCCAAGTACTGGCTCACCGGGCCGCAGGCTGGCTCGATCACTCCGTTGGTGTCGCACCTGCCCGGCTACCCCGACAACATCTCGACGGGCCACGACGGCAGGATCTGGGTCGCCATGGTGTCCGATCGCAATCCGATCAGCGAATGGCTCAGCCCGCGCGCCCCGATCATCCGCAAACTGCTCTGGCGGCTGCCCTACCGATGGCTGCCCAACCCGAAGGCCGTGGTGTGGGTGATCGCATTCGACGCCGACGACGGTCACGTACTGACCCAACTCCGCACCAAGCACCCGGCCTTCGGCCTGGCCACCGGGGTGGCGGAAACCGGCGACCGGCTGTGGCTCGGCTGCATCGGTGCACCCGCCGTCGCCTATCTGAATTTGTAACATCTTGTAACTTTCGTCCCACCAGTTACAGCGCGGCTCCCCGGAATCCGGCCTCGCATCGCCTACTCTGCACAGACGATGGCCTCGCTACGTTCTGCATCATGCCTGGCAGCAGTGGTTTTCCTGGCGGCCGCACCGGGCCTGCCCGCCGCGGCCGCCGAGCCCAATGCCGGGCCCGGTGCCGCGCCCGGCAGCTGCCCGTACGTGGCGTCCCCACCGCCCGCGGTGGACTCGTCGGAGGTTCCCCAGGCCGGCGATCCGCCGCTTCCGCTGCCGGTGCCCGCGACCCCGGTCGGCGGGAACGCGCTGGGCGGCTGCGGCGTCATCACCGCGCCCGACACGCCGCCGGTGCCGGGCGACATCTCCGCCGAAGCCTGGCTGGTGGCCGATCTGGACAGCGGCGCCGTCATTGCCACCAAAGATCCGCACGGGCGTCATCGCCCCGCCAGCGTCATCAAGGTGCTGGTCGCCATGGCGTCGATCAATGAGCTCAACCTCAACAAAACGGTCGCCGGCACCGCCGAGGACGCCGCCGCCGAGGGCACCAAGGTCGGCGTTGGCCCTGACGGCACCTATACCGTCAACCAGTTGCTGCACGGGCTGATGATGCATTCGGGCAACGACGCCGCGCACGCGCTGGCCCTGCAGCTCGGCGGGATGCAGACCGCGCTGGAGAAGATCGACGTGCTGGCCGGCAAGCTCGGCGGCCGCGACACCCGAGTGGCGACGCCATCTGGGCTGGACGGACCCGGCATGAGCACCTCGGCCTATGACATCGGCCTGTTCTACCGGTACGCCTGGCAGAACCGCACCTTCAGCGACATCGTCGCGACGCGGACGTTCGATTTCCCCGGTCATGGCGATCATCCCGGCTACCAGCTGGAAAACGATGACCAGCTGCTCTACAAGTATCCGGGCGCGCTGGGCGGCAAGACCGGTTACACCGACGATGCCGGGCAGACGTTCGTGGGCGCCGCCAACCGGGACGGGCGCCGGCTAATGGCGGTGTTGCTGCACGGGACGCGGCAGCCGATTCCGCCGTGGGAGCAGGCGGCCCATCTACTGGATTACGGGTTCGCCACCGCCCCGGGCACCCGGGTGGGGACGCTGATCGAACCCGATCCCGCGCTGGTACCTGCCAAGGCCGACGCCGATGCCACCAACACCGCCCGAGGCGCCGCGATCTTGTCGCCAGGCGCCGCGCTGCCGGTGCGGGTGGGCGTGGCGGTCATCGGTTCCGTCATCGTGTTCGCGCTGATGATGGTCGCCCGCTCGCTGAACCGCCGGCCGCAGCACTAGATTTGCCGGGTGGCGACCCGCCGCGCACGGCTTCGCCGAGCACTAGGCTGGCAGACGTGAGTGACGCCCTCTACGACGACGGTGGCCTCAAGCTCGACAAGGACGCGGTTACAATCCGCCGCTACTACTTTCCGTGGGCTGGGCCAAAGCGCATCGCGTACAGCACAATCCGGCATGTACGGGCCCGGCCGCTGACCTGGCGGACTGGCAAGGACCGTGGATGGGGAACGGCGCACCCAGGCTACTGGTTTCCGCTCGACCTGCGGCGGGCCGGTAAGAGCACGCTCGTGATCTTCGATCTCGGCCGCCCGGTGAAGCCATGCGTCACTCCTGACGAACCGGACCGAGTCATCGAGTTGCTGCGCAGCCGGGTGCCGGTTGGTGGCGACGGCTGAATTCCGGTCATGACTTGCGCCAGGTAGCCGGACATGACCACCCCGGGCCGGCTCATGGCCGCAGAGATCGCGGAGCAACCACAAGTGTGGCACCGTTTGTTGGCTGACGGTGCCGACGCCATCGCTACGGTCGCGGCCCGGATCGCCGATGCCGCACCAAGGTTCGTGCTGTTCGTCGGTCGCGGCAGCAGTGATCACGCGGCGCTCTACGCCAAGTACCTCGTCGAGATCACCCACGGGTTACCGGCTGGACTGGTGTCGCCGTCGACCATGACGGTGTACGGCACGCGTCCGAAGCTGCGCGACGTGCTGTACATCGCGGTGAGCCAGTCGGGCGGTTCGCCGGATCTGGTGCGATCAGTCGAGGTCGCCCGCCAGCAGGGTGCGCTGACTCTAGCGGTGACCAACAATGCGAACTCCGCCCTGGCCGCGGCCGCCGAGATGCACGTCGACGTGCTCGCCGGACGGGAACGATCGATCGCGGCCACCAAGTCCTACACCGCCGAGCTGCTGGCGCTGTATCTGCTGTTCGACCGTGCACACGGCGGCGACGGTCGGCATGCGGCCCGGTTGCCTGACTTCGGCGCGCGCGTACTGGCCTGCGATATCGGTGGCATTGCCCAGCGCTACCGATTCGCGCAAAGGTTGATCACGATTGGGCGTGGCTACTCCTATCCCACAGCACTGGAGGCCGCGCTGAAACTGATGGAGACGTGCTACCTGTCGGCTCAGGCGTTCTCGGGCGCTGACTTGCTGCATGGTCCACTCGCCACCGTGGATACACAGGTGCCGGTGTTGGCCATCGTCCCCGAGGGCGCTGGCGGACAGGCGATGCTGCCGGTGTTGTCCCGGCTGGCAGAGCGCAACGCCGACGTCGTCGCCGTCGGTCCCGAACCTGCGCTGGAGCACCTGGCCGACCGGATCACTCTGCCCCGCGGGATACCCGAGGAACTGTCGCCGTTGCTGGAAATCCTTCCGCTGCAGCGACTCGCACTGCAGCTGGCGATCGCCCGCGGCGGCGACCCCGACAAGCCGCGCGGCCTGCACAAGGTCACGGAGACGCTATGACGCTGATCGGCGCCGGTGCCATCGCCCTCGATGGGCGGATCTGCCGGCCCGGGTGGGTGCAGACATCTGGTCGACAGTTCCTCGTCTGCGGGGCGGGCACGCCGCCGCGGCCGGCCGACATCAACTTCTCCGATGCGGTTGTGGCACCGGGTTTCGTCGATATGCATGTGCACGGCGGCGGCGGCGCGTCCTACACGGAAGGGAGCACGCCGGATATCGTGCGGGCCGCCGACTTTCACCTGCGGCACGGCACCACCACGACGCTGGCCAGCCTGGTCACCGCGTCGCCCGCCGATCTGCTCACTGCGGTGCGTGCGCTCGCTGAGGCGACCCGAGCAGGTACCGTCGCCGGTATCCATCTCGAGGGCCCATGGCTGAGCCCGACGCAATGCGGGGCACACGATCACGCGCAGTTGCGTGATCCGGACCCCGCCGAAATCGACGCCGTCCTCGCTGCCGGCGACGGCGCCATCCGGATGGTCACGCTGGCACCCGAGCTTCCCGGCAGCGGCGACGCCATCAACCGCTTCCTCGGCGCGGGTGTTGTTGTCGCCATTGGGCATACGGATGCGACATACGAGCAGACGCGGCAGGCGATCACCGCCGGCGCGACGGTCGGCACCCACCTGTTCAACGCGATGCGGCCACTGCATCATCGCGAGCCCGGACCCGCGCTTGCGCTCCTGCAGGATCCCGGGGCGACCTTGGAGCTCATCGCCGACGGCGTGCACCTCCACCCCGCGCTGGTACGTGCGGTGATCGAGGCTGCGGGACCCGAACGGGTTGCTCTGGTTACCGACGCCACCGCGGCGGCCGGATCACCCGAGGGATCGTTTCGGCTCGGGGCGCTGCCGATCGACGTCGTCTCGGGCGTGGCCCGGGTTCGTGGGACGTCGACCATTGCGGGCAGCACCGCAACCATGGATCAGCTATTCCGCGCGGTCGCCGGTTTCGGTCCGGACCCGGATGCGGCGCTGGCCGCCGCAGTGCGGATGACCTCGGCGACACCGGCCCGCGTTCTCGGGCTCGACAGTGTCGGCAGGCTGCGGGCTGGTCTTGACGCCAACCTCGTTGTGCTAGACCAAGATTTGCAGGTGACCGCCGTCATGGCCAACGGCGAGTGGAAGGTCGGGGTTTAGCTCGGCGACGATGCGGCCCGCTTAGCAGAGTGGGGAGGAGCCGGGCAATCGGACCAAGCTCGGCGACGATGCGGCGCGTCACATCGTGCTGCGGCGCCACGTCTTACCTGTGAACCGCCAACGAGTAGGGAGGGGCCACGATGAATGCGCTGCTGTGACTTCTCTGACGGCTGGAAGCCGCCAGCTTCTTTTCACGCCGCTTGGGTGTGAAGGGCCAGCCCAGCTGTCCGCCAGCTTCGGTTCCCCCGAAGGCTAAAGCCGCCGGTTTCCCTAGCGGCGCACTGACGGACTCTGCAGGTGCAACTTGCCGTCATCTTCACGGTGTCCGGGCTATTCAAGATCAGCCAGCGCAAGGACCCGCTCATCGCGATGGGACAAACTGGTGTCGCGCCGTTTCCGCTACCCGTGATCCGCGTCACCGCGTTTTGTTGAACTGCTCGGCGCCGTCGGGATCCTGCTGCCCCGACTGGTCGGGGTGGCGGAGTTCCTAAGCCCAGCAGCCGCTGCTGGCTTCGCAAGTCGTGATGGTGGGCGCCATCGGCTCGCACGCGTACCTTCGCGAACCCAGCAACGTCGCGGCCACTTCGCTGATCCTGGTTGCCGCTGTCATGGTCGCTGTCGGCAGGGCGCTCGGCCTGTGACCGTGCGCCCACTGTTCTATGTTCTCGCGAAGGAGAGGAAATGCTTGCATTCCGCGCCGCGATCGAGTCCGGCGAATTCGATACCAACGCCGACCTTTTCACCGAAGATGCCGTACTCCACATTCCGATTGCGCACCGGCCATACCAACGCCGAGACATAGTCGCGGCGATAATCTCCGCGGTGGCGACCGTGCTCGAGAGTTTTCGCTTTGAAAAGCAGATCGGCGGCAACGAAATTCGTGAGGCCACCGGCGATCACGCTCTGCTGTTCAATGCCACCGTGGGTGGCCTGCAGACTCAGGGCTGCGATTTCGTGCACACCCGCGAGGACGGCTTGATTGACGAGCTCACCGTAATGCTCCGTCCACTCAAGGCAGTCACCGCGTTCGCCCAGAGGGTGGCCGTAGAGTTCGAAAAGGCCATGACACGAAGATGATTGCGGTGGTGCTCATCGCCGTGGGCGTCCGGACAAGCCAGCGTAAGGGCATCGGGTAGTCCGACGATCACCGGCACTTCAGCTGGCGGACCCTGGCTGATCTGGCACGGCATGCCTGCGGACGTCGTGCCCTTCGGGACGGCCAAACAGGTATGGATAAGCGATACCGGCGATCGCCCCGCCGACCAGCGGCGCAAGCCAGAACACCCACAGCTGCCCGGGGGCGCCGTTGCCGTTGAAGAAGGCGACAGCGGTCGAACGGGCAGGGTTGACCGAGGTGTTGGAGATCGGGATCGCCACCAGGTGGATCAGCGTCAGCGTGAGCCCGATGGCCAGACCAGCGAAGCCCTTCGGCGCCCGGTCGTCGGTGGAGCCGAGGATGACGAACAGGAACATCGCCGTCAGTACGATCTCGGCCAGGATCACCGCGCCCAGTGAGTAGCCGCCGGGTGAGTGTTCGCCAAAACCGTTGGCCGCCATGTGCCCGGTCGCGGTGAAACCGGCCTTGCCCTTGGCGACGAAGTAGATCACCAAGGCGGCGATCAGACCGCCGATCACCTGAACGACCCAATACCCGAGCAGCGCTTTCCATTCAATGCGGCGGGCCAACGCCGCACCCAGCGTGACAGCGGGGTTGAAGTGCCCACCGGAGATGGCGCCGAAGGCGTACACGCCCGTCAGCACGGTCAAACCGAAGGCGAGCGCGACCCCGAGAAAACCGATGTTGACCGGAATGCCGTCGGAGGGAAACTTCGCTGCGAAAACAGCGCTGCCGCAGCCGCCGAGGACCAGCCAGAATGTGCCAATCATCTCCGCTGCCAGCCGCTGGAACATAGTTGGTGCAGACATCACATACCACCTTCACCGTTGTGCGGGTATACGTGATCCGAGGGTGGCACAGTCAAGTGTCAAAGCGGATAACCGTGGCCAAATCGTTTTGCGAAAGAGACCAACGCTTCGATAATGCCTGGCGTTACCAGCTGCCTAGGCGGCTAGTTCCTGCGCCGCTGGACAAGCCGGGAAAGCCCAAGTGCGCCAAGGGCTCCTACTGCCAACGCGGCCAGCGTCTGCCGCGGCCTCAAGCCCTCGTCGAGCTGTACCCGCGGGGTGATGACAGCAGGGCCGGGAGGTTCGACGGGCAACGCCTGCAGGTTTTCCGGTGACGTCGCCGCCCACGCGGTGGCGAATAGGACGAGCCGAGCGGTGATATAGGCGAACACCATCAGGCCCAATACCGGCCCGAACGTCGCGGCGGCCGGACTTTTGAGGACCGAGCGCAGGTAAATCGAGGCAATCTGCTTGAACACCTCGAAGCCGACCGCGGCGATCAGACCGGCCCGCATCGCGCTGACGAAGCTGATCGACTCCCTCGGCAGCCGCGCGATCATCCAAGTGAACAACACCCACGACACCAGCAACGACATCAGTACCGAAACGCCCCGCAGCGCCGCGTCCAGCAGCGGCAAGTTATGAATGCCTAGCCAGCCCAGCATCTTGGTCATCAGCGTGGCATCACCCACTGCGGTCAACCCGAGGGTGACGGCGATCGCGACAAGCGCCGACGCCATCGCCACCAGATCGGACAGTTTGGTGCGGACGAAGCCGACTGGTTTCCGGCGCTGTTGCCACATTTGGCTGAGCGCCTCGCGCAGGTTCGCCATCCAGCTCAGACCGGCCCACACCGCGAGAGCCAGACCGATGATGCCGACGGACGCGCGCGCTTCGATGGCCGAATTCATCAAGTCGAGGAGCTGCTGCCCGAAATGGCCGGACACCGAGGTTTTTATCTGGTTCTCGATCTGGGCCAGCAGATCGGGACGACGCGACAGTACGAATCCGGTCACCGCGAAACCCACCATCAGAAGCGGGAATAACGCAAAGATCGTGTAGTACGTCAGGCCCGCGGCGTAGAAGTTGCCCTTGCGGTCGTTGAAGCGCTCGTCGGCGCGCATAACGTGGTCGAACCACTCGTATCGGGCCCGCAGCCGATCGAGGATTCCTGGTTTGGCCGTTTCATTCATGCCGCGGTCCCTATTAGAGAGCCGACTACTACGGACGTTGCGGAAGGAACCCTAGCCGGTCATAGACTCGATCGACCGTTTTTGCGGCCACATCCTGGGCGCGTGCCGCTCCGGCGGCCAGCACCGCCTCCAATTCGGCTGAATCGGCAATTAATTCGTCGACCCGGGCTCTGATCGGTGTCACGAACTCGACCACGGCCTCAGCGGTGTCCTTCTTGAGGTCACCGTAGCCGTGCCCTGCGTACCGCCGCACGAGCGCGTCGATGTCGACCCCAGTAACCGCGCACTGGATAGTCAGCAGGTTCGACACCCCGGGCTTGGCGTCCGGGTCGTAGCGAATCTCACGTTCGCTGTCGGTCACGGCCGAGCGAATCTTCTTGGCGGACAAAGCCGGATCATCGAGCAGGTTGATCAACCCGGCATCCGTGCCCGCCGATTTGCTCATCTTCGACGTCGGGTCTTGCAGGTCGTAGATCTTGGCGGTGACCTTGGGAATGAGCAGCTCGGGAACGACGAAGGTGCCCGGAAAGCGGTTGTTGAACCGCTGCGCGACGCCACGCGCCAGCTCGAGGTGTTGACGCTGATCCTCACCGACCGGCACCAGATCGGTGTCGTAGGCCAGCACGTCGGCCGCCTGCAACACCGGGTAGGTGAACAAACCGACAGTGGTGGACTCGCTGCCCTGACGCGTCGACTTGTCTTTGAACTGCGTCATCCGTGACGCCTGTCCAAACCCGGTGAAGCAGCCCAGCACCCACGCGAGCTGGGTATGCGCGGGCACGTGGCTCTGCACGAAAACAGTGCTGCGGCCAGGATCGATACCCAGCGCCAGGTATTGGGCAGCGGTGACCAGGGTCCGGCGTCGGAGTACCTCGGGATCCTGAGGGACGGTGATGGCGTGCAGGTCGACCACGCAGAAGAATGCCTCGTGGTCGTCCTGCAGCGTGACCCAGTGGGTGATCGCGCCCAGCGCGTTGCCAAGGTGAAGAGAATCAGAGGTGGGCTGCACGCCGGAGAAGACCCGGCGAGATCCGGTAGCAGTGCTCATGATGACTTGATCTTTTCACGCTGTTGCTGGCCGGTGCCCCACGGTCACCGGGGCGTGGTCCGAACAGCGCAGCGCGTAGGCGGCCGGGCGCTCCATCTCCACCCAGCGGCAGTGGCGCGGGTGGCCAGCCGCTGGTTGGCTCGCTGGGGAAGCCGCAGTGTGCCAGGCCGCTTCACGGCAGGTCGTGCGACGCACCGTGTGCATTTCTTGCGGTACCGGTGGTATCACCCTAGTGTCGGCATCATGGACCCGCTCGGCTCCTCACCCGTGAGCTCCGCTCACTCGCCGTCGCCTTCGGGAAACCTACTCGGCTCCTCACCCGTGAGCTCCGCTCACTCGCCGTCGCCTTCGGGAAACCTACTCGGCTCCTCACCCGTGAGCTCC
>DASPOT010000396.1:0-7947 GCA_035625875.1 Mycobacterium sp.
CCTGCTCGAATCGCACGCCCAGCGCCCACGGGCGCGGGGTGACGGTGCGCAGGGGCACGCCGAGTCGTCGGGCGAGCGCTGGGACTGCGCTGCCGTGGACGATGACGCTGAAGGCGACAACGACGAAGATAATTTCGTAGGCGCGGTGCGCGTCGGCGACACCGGCGGCCATGATGGACGTGCCCAGCAGGATGGGTACCGCCCCTTTCAAGCCGGTCCACGCGATGAAAGCCCTTTCGCCCCAGGTGAGTTCGGTCCGCCACAGCAGACCAGCGGTGACGACGGGGCGGATTAGCAATGTCAGTGCCGATGCCAGTACCAGTCCGATGAGCCACGCTCGGCCCTCGATGACGCCGTGCGGGCCGGTGAGCTGGATGGTGAATCCAAGCAGGATGAACGCGACGATTTCGGCGAGGTTGGCCAGGGCGGAGTGAAACCGCACAATTTCGGCTTTGTAGGGCGCATTGTGGTCGCCGATGACCATCCCGGCGACGAGCACCGCGAGGAACCCGGACCCGTGCGCCAGGGTGGTGACGGCGTAGATGGCGATCGCGCACATCAACACCCGCAGTGAGTAGAGCCCGGCTGCCGGTAGTTGCACGCGCCGCATGAACCACAACAGTGCTGCTCCCGACGCGAAACCGGTTGCCGCGCCGACGACCATCTGCAGCGTGAACGTCCCCGCCGCGGACATGAGGGTGGTGTGGGGGCCGTTGGCGGTCAGCAGCGCCAGCAGCAGGGCGATGCCGACGGGGTCGTTGGCACCGGACTCGCCTTGCAGCAGTACTCCGCTGCGTCCGCCGATTTTGCGGCGGCCCAGCACGGAGAACACCACGGCGGGGTCTGTCGGGGACAGCGCGGTGCCCAGCAGCAACGCGATGCGCCAGTCGAGACCGAACAGCAGGTGCGCGGTGGCGGCGATCCCGGCTGCGGTGAGCAGGGTTCCGGCGATGCCGAGCGTCAGGATTGCCCCGGCCGCGGAGCGGAATCGTCGCCACCCTATCTGCATGCCACCGTCGAAGAGGATGACCACCAGCGCCACCGTCACCACCTGTTCGACCGCGCCGGCCGGGACCGATTCGAGCCGCGACCAGATATCGGAGGCGACGGCCGCGCCGATCAGAAACAACGCCGGCGCCGGGATCGGGAACCAGTCGCCGATCCGGTTGGAGAGCACGGCCGCAACCCCGACGAAAGCCGCCACCAGCAACTCGACCGCAAACTGCGTGGTGTTCATGACCACACCCGGCCAGGATTGACCGGACCCGCCACGGTCGTGGCGGTCACGACAAGCGGCGGAGGAAGGAGACGATAACCACCGGTCATAACGGATTCCTCACACTGCTCGACGACATTCCCGCTTCGCCGACCAGGCTTCCCGGCGCACCTGATGGCAGCGTAACGGGTTGTTGACGGCTTCAACCAACCGATATCCGCGCCCTATCACGGTACGTGTGGGGGTCTCCTTAGTAACGGAACGGATCTGGTCCCTTTTGGCGGGCGCCGTTAGCTCAGGCGGCTGGTGAACGTAGCGGTCGGTGTCCTTGGCGACGGAGTTCTGATTCCACGTCGAAGTAGTAGGTGCCGTAGAAGTTGATGTGGTCGTGCTGTGCGGGTGTGAGGTGGCCGACGGCGTCGTCGGTCACCGGGTAGCCCTCGGCGCGTAGCGCGTCGAGGGCGTCGCCCATGTAGGTCGTGGTCCACAGCACTGCTGCGTTGGTGACCAGGGTGAGGCACAGTGCCTGGTCGACCTGGTCATCGAGGTGGCGGCGTCGGACCTGGCCTTGGTGGGCGAAGAACAGGTCGCGGCGCAGCGCGTGCAGGCTCTCGCCTTTGTTCAGTTGCCGCCGGACTCTGCGACGGAGTTCTTCGTCAGCGACGTATCTGCGACTACCTCGCCTCGGCCGAACTGCGCCGCGAGATCCACGGCGGTTCCCCGCGGGAGACCCAAACCGATCCGGATCGCGGCCTCGGCCAGCCGGGAGTGTTCGAGTTCCGGATCTTCACCCGTCCGCGGATCTGCATCCGGTGGCGCTCGATCGCTCGCCCGCCCCAGTCGTAATCAGATATTTCCGCAGGATCGACCTTCACCTGCTCAGCGACGTAACTTACTGCCGCAGAAGGGAATTCAGCCGCGTCTCCCGGAAATCGGGCTTCGAGCTCGAAGAACTTGAGCATAAGGGCAAATCCGACCCGCGTAGCGCCGGTCTTGTTGCCGATCAACTCCCAGTCACTGTCGATCAACGTCCACGACGCGATCAGGTCCTCAGGCGACCACTCCCGCTGCACGGCACAGCACCGTAACAGCCGGACCACAAGCCGGCAGGCAGTTCAGCCAGAGGCATTACATGTCGCTCTGGGACACGTTCGGGAGTCCGGGGCCTACAACGCAACTCTCGAAAAGCTCAGCTGCACAACATGACTCGCCGCCTAACGAATCACTCGACCCAGTACGTCAAGCTTGACCCAAAAATCCGGCTTCGCCGGCCCTAGCTTCGCTAGCGGCCGCCCATACACCACCCCACCCCACGCCAGGCACCTAGTAGCGGAGGTCATCAGGTTGCGGGTCGGCGGCGATCAGGACCTGTTGTCCGGCGGGGACTTCATCCGCCGGCACTAACGCGCGTGCTGGCCCAGAGGAGGGCCAAAGGGACGGCTACCTATCACGCGGCGAGCGCCTGCCCTTCGGGGGCGCGTAGTCGTGGGCGTTCCCACCACACCCACCGGAGCCATCCGGGGTCCAGCCAGCGTGTCACCACCGGCCACGTGACGGTGTTGCATTCGGTGCAGTGCCCGAAACGCCATCGGTGTTCGCCGGGGTAGCCGTCGTTTTTGGTGCGGATTGATCCGTTGTCGCAGCGGTCGGTGCGCGCTGTTTTCCAGCCACCACCAGCCCAGCCGGGGCATCGGTGCGGCCTGTCGTAGCAGGTCCGCGATAGTCTCATCATCACCATCCCCGGTTTCCGGATGTCCAGTGGTCCTCCACACCGAGCCCCCTGCGGGTCATTACTTCTCCCCATGCGAGCGGTGTGGACGCATACCGAGGATACACTTGAATTAGCACCCTGCATACTAGTAGATTGAATGCGAAGACATACCGGACTTCTAGTCTGGTAGAGCATCCATACAGGTCGTGGGGCGCTCTGCTCGAGACAGGACTATGGCAATGATCCTTCACACCCAAGCTGGACACCGGCCATACATTGCACCGGAGCCTAACGACAACACACAGCCGATAACACGGCTCGAAACTCCGCACTTATATCCCACTTTCAGTCAAGCCCGCGGTATTACCTGCACTGCTTGACGATGCAAACCCGCATAACGACTTCGACGGCGACAACGGCACTAATGCCGGTGACTTCTGCTCTAGCGCGTGGTGAAGCTCTTAGGCGTTCACCGCACAGCGCAGATCGGCTGGGGGCTATGAAACGCCGGACGGAAAATCCGTGGCAGCGGTTCGGGCTGCCTGCGCGCGTTGGTTGGCTCGTCGTTGGAGGATACAGCGTCGCGGTGGTGCTGGTCATAGCATCGTTTGTCTGGGGGTGGCACGGCGCCTACGCGACTCGGCCGGTCGACGAAGTTGTGTCAGTGGTGTGTCTGGTGTTCGCGGCGGGATGTGCCGCCATCGCGGCCCGCTTCGCGGTCGGGCGCCGCAGATTCGGATGGCTGGCGCTGGGGACAGGCCTCTTAGGCTGGGCGGTCGGCGAGGTCATCTGGGCGATCCATGACGTGCGCCCGGAACTCGATCACGCCGCTCACCCGGCGGCGGCTGAGATCGTGCTCGTCTTGTACCCAATCGCCGCCATGGCGTCGTTGGCGCTGCTGACCGATCGCATTCACCGCATTTGGCAACTGGCGCTGGACGGCGCCATCGTGGCCAGTTCACTTTTCCTGACCTCGTGGGTATTCGTGCTCGACAAACTGATACGCCAGGGGAGTAACTCGCAGCGCGCGACATCTGTACACATTTTCGCCGACGCCATCGTCATCACGACGGCGCTCGTGATGTTGTCGCGGGCTCGTCCTGGCCGCCGACCGAGCCTGAACCTGTTAGCGGGCGGAATCGCAATGATCGGTGTTGCCGACATCGTGATTGTTTTCCAGACCGGAGTCGGCAGCTATCACACCGGCGATCTGGTCGACGTGACCCGGGTGGCCGGGCTGGGACTGGTGGCGCTGGCTGCGCTATCCAGTGTCCGCGAGTCTCCCACAGCGCCGACGCAGGGCGAGAATACGTCCCGTGTCCGGCTGTGGTTGCCGTATTTGCCGCTGCTGCTGGCTGCCGCGGTCGGATTGGAACGCGCGGTGAGCCGGATGGAGCACGGATCGTTGCTCGTCCCGCTGGGAATCCTGGTGGCCGCAGTGCTCGCCCGACAGCTGGTGGTGCTTTTGGAAAACCAGCGCTTGTTGTCTGAAGTGTCGCGGGAAGCTTTTCGGGACAGTCTGACCGGTCTGGCCAATCGGACTCTGTTTCTCCAACGATTGGAGCTAGCCGTCGCCCTTCGACATAGCGTTGCCGCACCGATCGCCGTGTTGTGCCTCGATCTCGACAACTTCAAGTCGGTCAACGACGCCTTGGGCCATCCCGCCGGCGACGAGCTCCTCATCCGGGTCGCCGAGCGGCTCACGGCTTCGGTGGGGGAAGCGGGCACCGTTGCACGGCTTGGTGGTGACGAATTCGCGGTGCTAATCGAAGGTTCCGTCGAGGAATCACAAGCGGCAGCACATCGAGTCCTTGAGTCATTCAGCGCCGCGATCGTGATCGACGGCGTTCCCATACGGGTACGGCCGAGCATCGGGTTCACAGTGGCTGCCGCCGCATCCAATTGCACCCTCGACCAGCTCCTCCGGTACGCCGACTTGGCGATGTATGCCGCCAAACGCGAAGGTGGCCAATGTATCCGAAGTTTCGTGCCCGATCTGCCCTTCCCCTATACATTTCCGCAGTCCACCGATCCGTCGGTATCGGCCATTCAAGGCCGGGTAGCCGCATCGGACTACCAGGGCGCTGCGGGCACCTCCCGCCCAGCGGACACCACCGGCAATGAGACGACGACGCTGGCACCGGCGCTCAGGCCGATTTCTGAAGTCGCAACACCAACACCAGATCAACCCAACGATGCGGCAAAGGGCATTCGGTGGCCCCCGACAGCAGTCCGGATTGCCATGGCTATCTTGGGGGCCGGCGTTATCGCCTTCACCGCCTCGAGCGTTTTCAATGCGGATGCCGGTCACAGCGTATTCTTCGCCGACTTCTTGTACCCTGCGTTGAACCTTTCGGCAGCTGCACTGATAGCCGTTCGCGCTTACCGCATCAGGGCCGAGCGTTTTGCTTGGATTCTGATCGCGGCCGGCATGACAAGTTCGGCGATGGGCGACGTTGTCTACGCCCTGTGGGTGCCGGATGGTCAATCCCCATCAGCGGCAGACCCGGAGTACCTGGCGTTTTATCCGCTTGTCTATGCTGGGCTGTTGCTGCTCATGCGGGCACGCTGGATGCAGGTGCCGGTTGCGATATGGCTCGATTCCCTGGTCTGCGGGTTGACCATGGCCGCGGCGGCCGCGGCCTTGACGGCAGGGCCAATCCACGCGGCCGCGACCCGTGCACCGGCAACCGTGCTGGTGGGCCTCCTCTATCCGTGGGGCGATCTGATCCTGCTGGCTCTGGCCGCTGGCATGCTGCCATTCTTCCAGTGGCGCAACGAGTTTCGCTGGGCCCTTCTCATTGCCGGATTTGTTGGGTTTGCGGTGGCAGACACGGCGTATCTCTTCCAGACCGCCGCCAGCTCATACCGGGTTGGAAGCGTGCTGGATGCCTGCTGGCCCGCTTCGTCATTACTGGTGGCGATGGCCAGCTGGGCGCCCGCGTCGCCGGTGGCGCCGCTACCGAGGCGCGGATCCGGCCCCTACTTCAAGCCCGTGGCGTGCACGGTCGTGGCGCTCGGAGTCGCCATCCTGGGTCACAACTCACGACTCGCGGTGACTTTCGCCGCATTGACCCTGGTCGTGATCGCCGCCCGATTTGCGGTGACCTTCCGAGACGTCACCATGTTGGCCGAAAGCCACAAACACGCGATGACCGACGACTTGACCGCGCTGCCCAATCGGCGCTCACTGGCGACAGCCCTGACCGCGACGTCTGACCCCCCGTTGGCGGGGCCCGCGTCGGTGAAAAGGACATCATCACGTCGAGCGCTCCTGTTGCTGAACCTTTTTGAATTTCAAGAGATCAACGACTCAGTCGGTCACCACTTCGGCGATGAGCTGTTGTGCCACCTCGCGAATCGACTTGTGAACAACGTGTGTAGTGGGGACCTGCTTGCACGCACAGGTGACGACGAATTCGCAATCCTGCTGGCCGAAGGGTCCGACCTGATCACCGCACGCGCCCAAGCCGGGCGTTTGCTCGAAGCCTTGAGCGAACCATTCGCGCTGGATCCGATCACCGTGCAAGTCGATGCCTGCATTGCTATTGCGCTCTGTCCCGACCACTGTGATCATCCGCAGGAATTGCTGAATCGCGCCGAGACGGCGATCCCGCACGCCAAATCGGCCGCAAACAAGATCGCGGTGTACGACTCGGTTTTTGAGATATATCGCGACGACCCCAACCTCGTCGAGGAACTGCGCGCCACGCTGTTGAACGGTGACCAACTGACGGTGCACTACCAGCCCAAGATCAACGCGAGCGACGGCAGCGTACACAGCGTCGAGGCACTGCTGCGGTGGCAGCACCCCAGCCGTGGGTTGCTGCTACCGGACGAGTTCCTGGCCACCGCCGAACGCGCTGGGCTGATGCGCAGGGTGGCCAACCGCACGATCAGCGTGGCCTTCGAACAGATCCGGTCCTGGCGCGACCAGGGCATGCCGCTGACCGTCGCGGTGAACCTCTCGACGACGAATCTCCTTGACCTTGACCTGGTGAACACGATCGAGCGGCTCCTGCGAAACAACGATTTGCCCCCCGACCCTCTCATCGTCGAAATCACCGAAAGCGCCCTCGTCGACTCGGTGCGGTCCCGCAATACCGTCGCCGCGCTACAGCAGCTCGGCGTTCGCATCTCGATTGACGATTACGGCACCGGATGGTCATCGCTGGCGCGCCTGCAGGATGTGTCGGTCGACGAGCTGAAACTCGACAGGATATTCGTGGCGCGGCTGGCACACGACCCGCGATCGGTTGCCATCGTGCGGTCCACGGTGGCGTTGGCGCAGAGCCTGGGCGCCGACCTCGTCGCCGAGGGAGTCGAAGACCAGGTCACCTTGGAGGCACTGCGACGATATGGCTGCACCATCACACAGGGCTTCGTGCACAGTCCGCCGTTGCCGCCGGATGACCTACTGCGTTGGATCAACGGCCATGCGCCCAATCGCAACTCAAGTCAATCCGAGCAGGCGGGCGTGACCGACTGAGCCGCTAGAAGAACTCTTTGGCCAGCAGCTCCAGCGTCGCCACCCGCGGCGGGGCGGCGCTGTCGTGATCCAGGTCACCGCTGACGCGCAGTACACCGCGCCCGACATCGACCTGTAAGGGCAGCGATCATGTCTCGGTCTCGGCCTTCCGGTAAGGCTGGCGTGGGCGTACAGGGGCGCAAAGCGCTTCCCGGCGATGACGTGACGCCGGTCATGGGCAGACCGCCAGAGCCACCTGCTCCGAGTACGCTAGTGATCCATGTCCGGGGGTCGCCTCGACTCAGCCGGTACGGCGCCGCTGGTGATCCCGTCCTCGACGACCGACACGAACGTGGCCAGCTCGGAGATGAGGCTATCGATTTTCCGTGGCCGTCCAGGATCCGCCTCAAAATTTCACGGTTGCCCGAGTTCATCGCTGATGAGCGTCGATCCGGCGAGTTGGGTTTTGATTCTGGTGGGACGGTAGGGGCGGTCGCCGCGTGTCGTGCGGTGACGCCGGGTTCCTCGGTCCCGGGCTGGCTACTCCTTCCT
>DASPOT010000397.1:0-2311 GCA_035625875.1 Mycobacterium sp.
CGGCACGTCTTTAGGCTGCACGCGGTAGATGCCCAGCGCGGCGGCCACGACTCGGTCATGCTGCGTCGGCCACTGAATCTCGGACGCGATCTGCTCCAGCACCTCTCGGTCACGCTCCAGCACCCGGTCCATAATCGACACCGCCGGCAGCGCACCACCCTTGTCGCCGTTGCAGCGGGCGCAGGCCAGTACCAGATTGGCCAGGCCGTCGATACCGACCAGAGACCACGGCAGCACATGATCGACTGGATTGTTCACCGGTAGGTGCGTGCCGCAGTAGAAGCAGTGCGGGCTGAACGCTTCCTTGAACGGCTCGCGCACAGGGTCGAGGTCGGTGCGCTCACGACCGAACAGATGGCCCGCGACGTCGGGAACCTCGGCGTGAAGGAACTTGTTAATCCGGCGCACGTCGTCGACCCACATGATCTCCAGCGCCGGCTTGAGCAGCCCGGTGATCCGGGCAAGGCCGTGTGCAACACCGGGTTTCAGTTCAATCGCGTCGCCATGGGCGCGTAGTGTCGACCGCGACACGCGGTCGTGCAGAAACGAGTCGTCGTACAGAAAACGATCGCTCGTCGACGAGCCCGGCAGTTTCTGCAACCGATGCAACGGCTGCTGTGCCAGGCACAGCGTGATCTCATCAATGGCGCTTCGGTATGTGGCAGGCGCGCGCAGCCTGGCGATGTCCACCGACACACTGGTGCGCTTGATCCCGGCCGCCTCACGTAACACATTCGTGGCGATCAGGATTCGGGCGCGCGGCTGTGTGGATTGGCGCAGTTCGTGGCCATCGAATGGGCGCACCTGCTGCCAGTAGATCTTCAGCACCCGATGCGCCAGATCGGGAATCGGCACCCGCAGCACATCGCCGGGCCGCTCGGGCATGTTCTCGATGCAGTGGTCGATCAACGCCATCAGCGTGGCGAGCTTGTAGGTGGCGGTGCGCAGGCCGGTCTCCAGGATCGCGACCATCCGCTGCCCGAGCAAAAGCGGGTCGGCCGCGTCACCGTCCACGGCGCACCCGCGTTGTCAGCCCCGCGGGGTAGAACTGCACCACCGCATTATTGCGAGCGAGAGGGACCGCGTGGGCGAACTCGTCCGGGACAAGATTCCCGACCTCATTCGAGTCTCCGGACGCACGCCCCACGTGACGACGTTGACTGCGGGCGCATATCTGACCGCAGATGCGCTGAGTCCGCTGATCGTCCACCTCATCGCCTTACCGCACCACGCGCAGGTGGCCGCCCCGTCCTGGCTTTCTGGGATCTGCGGCCAGTTCGAACCAGGTCTCCTGCTTCGTGCGGACCGGGTGCTCACCATGCGGGAGCAGTTCGGTGGACAGGACGAGAGTGTCGCCCATCTTGGTCGCCGCGGGTGCAACGATCCCGTGATAGCCCACTTGGTGGGCTGCCGCGGCGACCGTCTGACATGCCGCGTAGGCGGCACGATCATGAGTCTTCGACTGCAGATGCCTCGACAATGACCGATTCTGTAGGTCGGCCAAGGTACAGCACCGGGTTGCCATCTTCGGTGCCCCAACGGCCTATGCTCCGCCGTCCCGCGAGGTCCGTGTACTTCGCGGGAACGTGACGTTGCCAAACACCATCGACAGCGGTCGGCGAAGCTTGTGCCAACCTTGCCGCGAGGGAGTCCATCAACTACATGCCGCCGGCGACCCACTTGGCTTCTTCAAGCACGCGATCAACCTGGCCTTCGGTAAGCATGTCGATAGGACGTCTCATGTCGAGATTTCGGTTGCGCGAGTGAAGCCATATGCCGATCCCCTCATCGGTGTAGGAGTCGCTGAGTAGCTCCACGATTGTGCGGATGTCGAGCAACCGCTCGGCGGTCTTGCCACGTGGTGTGTTGTGTCCGCTGGCCCAGTTTTGGACGGTGCGGGGGCCGGCTCCCACTGCTTTCGCGAGCTCGGCCTGCGTGATCCCGGAACGGGTCACCTCATCCACGACGCGCATGTAGGTCACGGATGGCCCAGCCTTGCCCTTTCGATCGCTTGCCGGTCGCTTGCGTGTCCGAGTCTCTGCCATGGATCTACCTCCTCCGGCTCATGCTAATGATCCTGCGCGCCAAGTTGCCAGTCAAATTGCGCGCCCAGTTTCCGACTTCGTGCTGTACTTGTGGCGAGTGTGGGTGCGATATCCGCAGAACTACCCGCCCGAATAAGCGCCTTAGCCCTCAATACCGTTCACTGAACATGACCGCTTAAGTGAGTCTTCGTCCGGCCAAACGAGCTGCCGAAAGAGGCTCCAAGGGGCTGAATCGTCGCCCGGCCGGAGCTTCAGCGCGAAAAGCC
>DASPOT010000398.1:0-3983 GCA_035625875.1 Mycobacterium sp.
AGCAAGCTGTAGCGCGGCGAGAGCTCGCGGCCGACGAACGCGAGCGGCTGGCCGACGAACGCGAGGGCGCGGCCGACGAACGTGAGAAGATCGCCGACCAACGCGAACACGCCGCCGACGAGCGTGAGAAGCTGGCCGACCGGCGTGAGCGCACAACTGATGAACGCGAAGCACGGCTCGACGCGCTGGAGCGGGAACTGCACGAACGGGCCCGCAAAGCGGGTCTGCCGGTCGCAACGATCGAGGAGGCCGTGCGGGAGGCCATCCGGCGAGGGCATGCCCTGCTGGCCAGGAGCGCGGCAAGCCTGGACCGCAGTGAGGCCGCGCTGGATCGCGCCAGTACCCGTAACCATCGCCAACAACGAAAGGTCCAGCGGGAAATGGCCGCTAGCGAGCGGCTGCTCAACCGGGCGATGGCGCCTTCCACCGACAACCCGGACTCCACGTCGACGACCGGACAGTTGGATGCACTGCGGCAGCAATTGGTCGATACAGCGCGAACGTTGGCCGCCGCCGAGGACGAATCGGCTCGGGTGCACGAGGACATCGCCGCTCACCGGCCCGACAAAGCCGTCGAGTCCCGACACGTCGCCCAGCAGGCGCGCGCGGGAGCGCAACGTGCCCGCGAAATCGCCGACAACTACTCACCACCCGATCAAGTCCCTTAGCCGACCTCGAAGCCTTGAGAGCGGCGGAATCACTGCCGGTTTCGAGGTCTGCCCGACTGGCCGGAATCCCGGAACGCACCCACCGACGACGGCTGGCCCGGCCGAGGAACGGTGGATCCGCGGATGACCTATCCAGGTTGGTTGAGGACCAAAGGCTCTCGCGCGGGTGACCTCGGGGCCTGACGTTAGTCGCGCAAAAGCGGTGAGTCTGGATGGGGTCGGCGAGGAGGGTTTGATGCCGTGGGTCAATCGAGACCAATCGCCGTGACAGCCGTTTCGGGATCGGAAGCGAAGCCCAATGGCCGTTCTTCGAATTGTCTGCGGTAGCGCCAACCCTGCCCTTGCCGCTGCGGTTGCCAACCATCTCGGCGTCGAATCCGATGCTTGCTGCTAGCTCTACGGGTATAAGTGGCCGACCATTGAGGGGATGTTCACCCCACATACCAGCGACATCTCGAGCACACCGCGGTTCCGTTGCGCAAAAGCGTGCTGCTGGAGATGGAACGTCAATTCCCAGAAGACTTCGCCCGCACCAGGCGAGCGCGTTTCGTTCCAGCAGCGATATCTCAGTCACCAACTCGTTCTACCACTACTACGGGCTCATGACCGGGCGCGCCGTCCAACAAGAAAAAGCCAAAGTGCTGTACGTAAACACCACCACCCGCGAGGGTCTCGACCTACTCCACGAGTTGTGGAAGAAACGCGGATACCACTTCTTCTGCCTCAACGACAGTAGCTTCCCCGAGGTCTCCGCGGCTGAGCGCAGCGAACGCGCGTCACCAATTTCCTCGAACGTTATTTCCCGATACCGGCGCCCTGGGAGAAGGTCGCGGATGACGTTGATCAGCCGGGGTTTGCCGCGCCGATGACGTTAACACCATCGCGGGGTGCGTGAAGAGCGAATCCCGCCGGGAAGGCTTGATGAACATGCCACTTTCGCCGATTTGGCGTCGCGCCCGCGCAGCAGGGACAACGCGGAGCGTAGATAGGTCACCGCGTCACAGGTCCGGGCCGTAACGGAAAGCTGTTCTCGAAAATCTTGTGGACGCCCTGCGGACGGTGTTTGCAGCTTGGATGGCTGGCCGTGCGACTCGTTTGCACCTGCATGGCTGATCCGTCTCCGGCGGGCAGGAATCTCCATCGTAGTCGCGCACTGACTGAATCGCTCCGTCCAGGTGAGTGGTGAGCCTAATAGTCCGTCGCCGATGCGAACGTGGGAATGGCGCATTGGCTATGTGTAAGAACATGGCCAATGGACGATCGAGCACTCGGTGCGACGAAAATCCCTGTGCCTAATCACGCGGCACCTGGGAGATCGGGGTTGAGCTTGCCGCTTATGTCGTCGCCCGGCTGGCTGCCGGGATCCAGCCAACGTAGGTCAGATACAGCCCGACCAGGGCCAAAACGACGAAGCCCGTCCACGACAGTGTGAGTGTGGCTGCGCCAACCGCGTTCTTGGCGAGCGAAATGGCGGTTTGGGGAAAAGCCAGAATAAAGAGCCCGCGCAGCGCGAGAAGCCAGCCCAGGACGGACACGATGATCGCCGCGGCACTCCGCCAGTACTGGTGAAGCGCGATAATGATAAGGCCGCCCAGCAGATTAAACGCGCCTAGCATCCAGGGCCATAGTCGGTTCGCTGCGAACTCGTCAACCATTGGCCGCATGTCCGAGGCGTGCACCATGGCCATGACCGCGAGAATGGCAAAGAAGGGGCCGAGCGTGCGGGCGAACATGCGCGTCCTAACCTGCGACTGTTGTGAAGAGTTCATCGCTATACCTCCCTCTTGTGCGGCTCATCCGTCGATGACAACCGCGAATTCAAACATGGGATGCCTCATCCCATGGGGGTATCCGACCATCTGACTGAAGCGCTGCGGTAGGGACCGAAGTCACGCCCGTTCGGGCCGTTCGTCGGCTCGCCAGACGACAAAAGCATTAGCTTACACAGAGCAGATGCGGACAAGTCGATCTCGCGTATTCAAAAGGTCGGCACTAAACGGCGTGAACGTTGGAACCGCCCCCTTCGGGGGGCCTACGCAGATTACGGCCACACCGTCAGGGCCCGTGACGGCCCAGCGACCAATTAAGTTCCCCGCCCGCCGAGCCGCCGAAGTCCTGCGCGACCTCGGTGCCGGGGAGGAGAGACAGCCTGCCATGGCGAGACCTGACTTCGACAGGCGCGAGACCGTGGGCACGGGTCTGCGCGCCGGTGTTTCGAGCTTCATCTTCTTCGGCTCCGGAGCGTTCATACCGGTGTTGCCCTACCTGAGCCCCTGCTGTCGGCGTGGTCCGACGTCATCGCCGATATGACTGCCACCGACCTGCCGGTAGACGCCGGCGATGCCATCCTGGCCGGCCGCTTGACCTGGGAACATAAAGACCCATTCGACCGGGTGACGTCGCCCAGGCCGCCCGAAGAAACCTCACCATCGCAACCAGCGACACCCACATCTTGGATGCAGCACTTACTCCTACCTTGAAACCTAAGAGGGAGTGCGACTTCGATCACGATCTCGGCGGGCTTGGCATGAGCGCGGGGACGTTGCGCAAGTGGTTGCGGCAGGCCGAGGTCGAACGCCGGCGACGCGGCGGGAGTGCTGACGGAAACCGGCCTCGAGCTGCGCCGCAGGTGCAAAGAACTTTGAGTTAACTATCGAAATCCTAAGGCCGCAACAAGTCTTCGCGCGGGAGTGCGACCCGCTACGCCGCTGATCTGCGCGTTCATCGACGAGCACAAGGACGCCTACGGGGTCGCACCGACCTGCCGGGCACTGGGGTGCAGGCGTGCAGATCGGCCCCACGCATCTATTGGGCACATGGTCGTTGGCGCCGTCGGAGCGGGCGCTATGGGACGCGACGATCACCGAGGTCGTCGCCGGGATCTACGAACCTGATGCCGACGGTAAACGCCCACCGGAATCGCTGTACGGCAGCCTGAAGACGTGATCCGGCCGCTGGTTCCAGAGTGCGTTGCAGCGTCTTCGAGGAGGGCAGACGCCGTCGAATTGACTTTCGGCCGCCTCGATGGGTGACCTTCTGCTCTGCCGGCAACGTGACAGTCCGCCAATGATCAAGCGCTATAAACCGGGATCACTCAACTGACGGGAGATGACATGACGACAACGCCACGATCCTTCCTGGCATCCCACCGAGACGACGCTTCCCGGACGGTGCAGCGGGCCAAGAAACTATCGGCGCGCCTCCCGATGGCAGGTCGGGTGCGGGTGCCTCCGCCTGACCAGCTCGCCCTCTATGGGGCGCTCGGCGTTTTGGCGGCTCTGAACGTGATCAACTGGCCGGTGGCGCTGGCAATCG
>DASPOT010000399.1:0-3135 GCA_035625875.1 Mycobacterium sp.
GTCAGGCCCGGCGACGACCTTGCAAACACCTTGACGCCTGCGGAAGGGCAGGACCGCGCGGCATCGCAGCCCCTCGCGGCGACCGCGTCCAGAACATGGCGTCCGCGTCGGAAAAGTGCATGGACAGCAGCAGATTCGCACGAACAGAGGGAGGCGAGCATGTCAGCACCGAGTCCGGGATACTCCATCACACTCCGGGTTGAGGCGCCGGCTTCGTCGAGGGCCACCGGTGAGCTCACCGCGGCGATCGGCGCCGCTGGCGGCGCGCTGACCGCGCTGGACGTGACTGAGTCGCGTCCCGACTCGATCGTCGTCGACGTCACCTGCGACGTCGCGGACGTCGCGCAGGGCAACGCCATCACCGAAGCGATCGACGCGTTGGCCGGCTTCCGCGTCCGCAAGGTCAGTGACCGGACGTTCCTGATGCACTTGGGTGGCAAGCTCGAGGTGGTGCCGAAGGTGGCGCTGCGCCACCGTGATGACCTCTCCCGGGCATACACCCCGGGCGTGGCCCGGATCTGCCAGGCCATCGCCGCCAACCCAGAGGACGCCCGTCGGCTGACGATCAAGCGCAACACGGTGGCGGTGGTGACCGACGGCTCGGCCGTGCTCGGTCTGGGCAATCTGGGCCCAGCGGCCGCGCTGCCCGTGATGGAAGGCAAGGCGGCGCTGTTCAAGCGGTTCGCTGACGTCGATGCGTGGCCGGTCTGCCTGGACACGCAGGACGCCGATCAGATCGTTGAGATCGTCTGTGCGCTGGCGCCGGTCTATGGCGGGGTCAACCTCGAGGACATCGCCGCACCCCGGTGCTTCGAGATCGAACGGCGCCTGCGGGAGCGGCTGGACATCCCTGTGTTTCACGACGACCAGCACGGCACCGCGATCGTGGTGCTCGCCGCGCTCATGAACGCGCTGCGAGTGGTCCACAAGAAACTGCCCGACCTCCGCGTCGTCATTTCTGGCGTCGGTGCCGCAGGATCGGCGATCATCCGGATACTGCAGGCCCAGGGCGTCCAGGACATCGTCGCCGCCGGTCGGAATGGCGTCCTGTCGCGCGATGAAGATTACGCCGATCCGACCCGCCGGTGGATCGCGGAGAACACCAATCCCCGCGGCGTCACCGGCTCCCTCAGGCAGGCGCTCGCCGACGCCGATGTCTTCATCGGAGTCAGCGCGCCCCGGTTGCTGGACGGCGACGATATCGCGACGATGGCCGACCGGGCGATCGTGTTCGCCCTCGCCAATCCCGACCCCGAGGTGGACCCGCTCGAGGCGCGTAAACACGCCGCGGTGGTCGCGACTGGGCGCAGTGACTTCCCCAACCAGATCAACAACGTGCTCGCGTTTCCCGGGTTCTTCCGTGGACTGCTCGACGCCGGGGCGCGCGAGATCACCGACGACATGATGATCGCTGCGGCGAAGGCGATCGCGGATGTCCTCACGCGGGAGGAGCTCAATCCGAGCTTCATCGTGCCCAGCGTGTTCGATAGCAAGGTCGCGCCCG
This sequence comes from Mycobacterium sp., assembly GCA_035625875.1. Classification (GTDB taxonomy): domain Bacteria; phylum Actinomycetota; class Actinomycetes; order Mycobacteriales; family Mycobacteriaceae; genus Mycobacterium. The sequence goes on from DASPOT010000399.1 coordinate 1,505, forward strand.
CAGTCGCGGCCGCCGTCAGCTCGGTCGCGAGCGAGCATGACCGGGATTCCGGTGTTCGGCAGAGGTGATCTCGGGGTCGGAGGCGCCTGCGGCGGGTGCTCGAACGCGCAAGACGCGCACGCCGAGGGGATCGTCCTGGAGACCGTGAGATTCCACGGCGACAACGCCTGGCCTAGATGATCTAGGACGGCGTGGCCTTTTCTCGGCGGTGGGTCGCGACGGACACCCGATCACACCGACGGTCCAATAGGCATTGATCCCGAGGGCGGTGAAGTAGCGGCGGTCAGGGCCTGACCGGTCAGCTCGGCGTGCTGGACTACCGAGCAGACGTTGCTCTACCCGCGTTGCGATCCATACCCCTGGCGGGTATGAAAGGTCGTATTGGAGCTCTCCGAAACCGCCTCTCACCTGCGAGTTCAAGGGACGGGCTGACAGGATTTGAACCTGCGACCACTTGACCCCCAACTTGTTGAATTTAGGCCAGGAGGGCGTGGTCTGCAGCCATGCTCTTCGAGGCGGTGATTGGGTGTGGCTCGCTTGACCCCTGTCGCCTTCTGGCTGACTACTTACTGGCTTGCCAGCCCGATCACCGCCGCCCGCGGGGAGTGGCTGGAGAGAGGCCTGCGTTGCCGAAAGTTGGTGTGCCTTCCTCGCGTTTCAATTGTGTCGAGCAAGGAGGGATTGGTGTCGGTTTCGCTGACGAGGAAACCCGATGATCGGGTCGTGGTTGCGGTTGATTAAGGCGTCGTGGACCGCGGGGCACTGTCAACTTGAGGTCGTGTGGACGTTCTGTTAACCGCATAAGCCTCATACGTCACACGCGACCTGGTGAATCGCGGAGGCGAACCGGCGAAAATCGCCCTCGGACTGCTCAAGTTGACAGTGCCTCGATTGGCTCGCTGACCTGTGCTTTCGCCAGTAGGCCTGACGTCTGATGGTTAGCTTGCCGGGTGCTGCTCAAGAGCGTCTACTTGCTCACGTGCCGGGTGCTCAGCCTGGCCGTCCTGGTGTTCAGCGGTGACCTGGCGAAGGATGCTGAGCGGCTGGTGCTCCGGCATGAGAACGCTGTACTGCGGCGGCATGTCGGCCGGGGTGCAGTCTGAGCCGGCCGACCGGGCCTGGCTCGCCGCGCTGGCGCGGCTCGTACCACGCAAGCGCTGGGGTGAGGTCTTCCCAGTGACGCCAGCGAGGCTGCTGGCCTGGCACCGCAGGCTGGCGGCGGGGAAGTACGGCACGAGGAAGCGGCAAGGCGGAGTTCGAGGCGGCCGGGATCACCTACGAGCACCGGCTCATCGACGACATGGTGGCCCAGGTGCTCAAGGGTGAGGGCGGCCTGGTGTGGGCCTGCAAGAACTATGACGGGGACGTGGAATCAGACGTGGTGGCCCAGGGATTCGGCTCGCTGGGCCTGATGACGAGCGTGCTCATGAGCGCGGACGGCAACACCGTGGAGGCGGAGGCCGCCCACGGAACGGTCACCCGCCACTACCGCGCCCACCAGCGCGGGGAACCGACCTCCACCAACCCGATCGCGTCGATCTTCGCCTGGACGCGAGGCCTGGCCGCCCGCGGGCGCATGGACGGCACCCCGCAGGTGAGCGCCTTTGCCCAGACGCTCGAGCGGGTGTGTG
>DASPOT010000400.1:0-6876 GCA_035625875.1 Mycobacterium sp.
GATATGTCCTGTTCAAGATCGGCAATGTCGTCAGCGTTGTCGGCTTGGGCAAGGAGGTACTCGTCGTCGTCGATGAGGTCTTCGGCTTGGCCGATCCAGCCATCGAGCGTTCGCAGTCGATTTTCCAGGGTCGAGATCAGCACGCTGCAGGTTCGTTGCGCCTCGGCCAGGGTGGCGGCGACGTTTTCCAGATCGACAGCTATTTTGGGCAGTTGAGCCGCCTGCACGCCGAGCGACCGTGTTGCGCGCTGAACTTCGGCGGAGTCGTTGATCGGATGCTCGCCGTTCTCCCGGTTCCACGACGCCTCGAAGCGGCGGCGCGCGTCGGCGAATGCGTTATCGGCCTCGGTGGTGGATTGGCCCGCGTTGTGGAAGGCCTGCGCCAGATCGGAAATCTGTGCCGGCCGCCCACTTTGGAGGCTGTTGTTGATCGCCCAGGGGTCGCCGTCGGCCGCGGCGATCAGCTTCGCGAGATCTATGTTTTCAAGTTGCACCGCACCGCTTCCAGCTTCAACTTATTGCGCTCCTCCATATCGGTGAACGCCGTCGCCGCGGTGCGGGCCTTGTCGCCGATGTTGCTGAGGGTCTCCTGGTGGGCCCGCAGTCTCGTGGTGTGGTGGGTATGGGCTTGGGTGACCGCCTGGTGGAACTCGTGGGCTGCCGCGAAGTTGCCGAACATCCCGCCCACCGGTGACGTCCGCGACAAGTGGTCGGCTCCGTCGTGGGCGTGCCCACCCGCCCGGTGGGACTCACTCGCCCCTGAATGCAGCAATCCGGTGTCGACGAACATCCCAAGCCCCTTCCTGAGCTGGGCGTTAGCGTACTACCGGGCAACCGTCGGTCAATTCACTTGGTGTGGCCGAGCAGCCCGTCGGTCACCGCCCATGGGTGTGCACGGGCAGCCGCAGCCGGAAGCGGACAAAGCTGGTGACCACCACGCCCAGCAACGCGAGCATGCCCATATCTAGCAGCCACGGCCGCAGCGAATGTGACCACAACCGGTCGGCGGGCATGTCCATCTCGATGGCGCGCAGATCGATGGTCGACGCGGAGGCCGCGAAACCCCAACGTGCCGGCAGCAGCCACGACGCCTGGGAGAGGCCTATGCGACCGGTAACCGGGATCAGGCCGCCGGCAAGCACCATCGAGACCATGATCGCGACCACCAGCATGGGCAGTATCTGTTCGGTGGAGCGGGCCAGCGACGACAGCGCGAGCCCCACCATGGCCGAGGTGATGGCCGTTGCCGCCAGCGTGATGTATAGCTCGGCGATGCCTTGGAATCTGCCAGAGCCCAGCAATACCGCGCCATGCGTCGGCGCGCCTTTCCCGACGACCAAGATCGCGGTGACGATGGCAGTCTGGATCAGCGCCGCGACGCTGTAGACGAGCACCTTGGCGGCCAGGTACGCCGACGCCGATAGTCCCACGGCCTGCTCACGCTTGAAAATTAAGCGTTCCCCGACAAGGTCGCGGATGGTCAACGCGGTCCCCATGAACACCGCGGCGATGTTGAGCAGGATCAGGAGCTCGCTCGGTTCGTCGGGCTGCGGCCCACGGGGGTCGGCAAAACCCAACCCGCTATTGCCGGGCACCGCCAGCAACAGCGCGCCGAGGATGAACGGCAGGATCGCCAAAAACGCGAAGTAGCCCCGGTCGGCGGTTATCAGGCGAGTCTGGCGTCGGGCCACCGTGGAGATCTGGCGCCACAGACTGGTGTGTGGGGGACTGCCGAGCGGCTTCGCGCCAGCGGTTGCTGCCTGCGGCGCCGTGGAAGCGCGATGTCGTGCCAGGAAGGCTTGGTGGGCGCCGTCGGGATCAGTGCTGACCCGGGCGAAGATGTCGGCCCAGTCGGTCGTCCCCATCACCGGCCCGATTTGTGCCGGTGGGTCGGCGAAGGCCGCCTTGCCGCCGGGTGCCAGCAGCAGGATCTGGTCGCACATCCGCACGTAGCTCAGCGAATGCGTGACCACGATCACCACCCGCCCGGCGTCGGCAAGTCGGCGCAGCATCGTCATCACCTGGCGGTCCAAATTCGGGTCCAGCCCGGAGGTCGGTTCGTCGAGGATGAGCAGCGAGGGGCCAGTTAGCAGTTCCAACGCCACCGAAGCACGTTTGCGCTGCCCGCCGGAGAGTTTGTCGACGCGGGTCTTCTTGTGTGGGGTGAGATCCAGCTCGTCGAGGACTCGCGCGACCACCTTTCGACGGTCCGCAGCCGAGGTGTCCGGCGGCAGTCGCAGCTCGGCGGCATAGGTGAGGGCGTGTTCAAGAGTCAGTTGACGGTGCACGACATCGTCTTGCGGCACCATCCCGATCCGAGAGCGCATCGAGGCGTATTCGGCATGCACGTCGTGCCCATCGAAGCTCACCACCCCGGCGCTAGGGTGCGTCGCGCCGCCGACCAGCTTGATCAGCGTGGATTTGCCCGCGCCGGAGGGCCCGATCACCGCGGTCAGCGTTCCCGGCCGCGCAGTGAAGGACACGTCGGTCAGCAGCGCGTGGCCGTCGATGGTGAGGCCCAGCGCGTGGGCGGTCAGCCCGCTGGTGCGCGTGAGCGCGGTACGCGCCACCAGGGTGTTGCCCGACGCCACCAGGTCGGTGTTGCCGATGGTGACGATGTCGCCCTCGTGCAGCAGCGCGCGAGTGATGCGCTGGCCGTTTACGAAGGTGCCGTTACTGCTGTTGTTGTCGCGGATTTCCACACCGGCCGGGCCGAAGACCAGCACCGCGTGAACCCGGGATGCCAACGCGTCCTCGACGACGATGCCGTTCACCTTGGAGCGCCCGATCGTTGTCGACCCGGACGGGGCCGTTCCCGGACGCGGTGGCAGCAGCATGCGCATTGTGTCGCCGACCCGTTGCGTTAGGTCCGGTTGGCCGGGTCGCGCCGGGCGCGGGGCTGGCCGGGCCGGCGGCCGCGTTCGTACTGGAGGCCGCAGGATTCGCGGCGCCGAGAGCCGAGTCGTCTGCACGTTGTCGGTTTCAGGGGACGACGTTGGCGGTACCCGGAATAGCGTCGGTGGGTTGCGCGGTTCGGACGGTGCCGCCGACGTGGCGACGCGGAAAGTCAGCTGCGGTCCACGCGGGCTACCGAGTGTGACGCTCTGGCGGTCGCGGATGGTAATCAGGTCCGCGGCGGCGCCGTCGATAAAGACGCCGTTCTCGCTTTTGTCGACGACCACCCACCGTGCGCCGTCGAAGCGCAAGATCGCGTGCATACGGGATATCAGCCGCTGCGTGGCGGGGTCGCTGTCGCCGAGATAGATGTCGCAGTCGCGGTCGCGGCCCACGGTGACGTCACGGTCCGTGGGGAAGGTGTACATCGCCGACCCGAGCCAGACGGTCAACGGCGGTGCGCTCACCTCGCTGACGGCGCCGAGCCTGGTCGTTTTGGCGTCGTCAGGCGGCATGCTGTGGCGATCTTTCGGTGTCATCGGGTGTCTCTTTACCCCCGGGGGTCCGTTGGCAATCGCTGCGTCCAGGCATGTGGCCTGGATGCTGGCGGTAATCGGCAGACCGTCAGCGTTGATGACCACGTCGCGGCGCGTCGCATGGGCGTCCCTGCCGTGAGCTCCGGGCAGTAGCGGCGGAGAGGGCCACGACCGCCCAGATATTCACCATCTTGGGGTGCCGGGTCGTGTCGCCGCCCAACACGGACATCGTTGCCGATCATATAGACGGTTTCGGGCATCGGCTGCCGGCGATCGCTGCCCTGTCGCGGCGCAGTGACGGAATCGAATCTAAACTTTTACTTGACCCTGAGACTAGGCGCAGTTGATCATGAAGCGGTGCGCCGACTGGTGGGTCTGTTGTGTGCAGCGGCGTGCGCGGCCTGCGTGGCGCTGGCGGTCGCGCCGACGGGCGCTGCAGTCAATAGCCCGTGGTTCGCCCGCTCGGTCGGTAACGCGACCCAAGTGATTTCCGTTGTCGGAGTTGGCGGTTCGAACGCCAAGATGGATGTCTATCAGCGCACCGCCACTGGCTGGCAGCCGGTCGCGGCAGGCATACCCGCACACGTCGGATCGGCGGGCCTGGCGCCGCAGGCCAAGAGCGGATACCCGGCTACCCCGACGGGGGTTTTCACCTTGCCCTATGCGTTCGGCACCGCACCCAATCCTGGTGGTGAACTGAAGTATGTCCAGGTCGGGCCCGACCACTGGTGGGATGGCGATGACAAGAGCCCCACTTTCAACACCATGCAGGTCTGCCCGAAGGCCCAGTGCCCCTTCGATACCGCGGCGAGCGAAAACCTCGACATCCCGGAGTACAAGCACGCGGTGGTGATGGGCGTCAACACCGCTCGCATCCCGGGCAACGGCGCTGCGTTCTTTTTTCACACCACGGACGGCGGGCCGACCGCGGGATGTGTGGCCATCGACGACGGCACGCTGGTGCAGATCATCCGGTGGTTGCGGCCTGGCGCGCTGATCGCGATCGGGCACTAGCCCGGTGACGATGCGGCCGCGAAGCGGGCGAGGAGGAGCCGGGCAATCGGATCGATCCCGGTGACGATGCGGCCGCGTAGCGGGTGAGGAGGAGCCGGGCAATCGGATCGAGCCCGGTGACGATGTGGCCGTGAAGCGGGTGAGGAGGAGCCGGGCAATCGGATCGAGCCCGGTGATGGTCAGGCCAGCGCTCGGCCGGGTTTCACCTTAAAGTCGGTGCCCGCCAACGACATCGTCGCCTCGTAGGTGCGGTCGTAACCGGTGGCGCTGATCTTCCAGCCGCCGCCGGTGCGCCGGTAGCGGTCGTGGTAGAAGGCCGCGCCAATCAGCATGAAGTTGAGATCGGGAACGATGACGCGGTCTTGCAGATACCAGGTGCCCGACGCCGTATCGCCGGTGACGGTGATCTCCGGGTGGGTCACCCGGTGTTCGCTGATGACGGCCGGCCCGAGCGCTGAGCGCATGTAGTCCACCAAATCGGTGCGGTTGGTGAAGTGCAGCTCCTCGCCGATCGATGACCCGTAGTCGCCTTTGACGTCCTCGGTCAGCGTGTCGGCAAACTCGTCCCAGTGCTTGGTGTCCAGACCCCGCAAGTAGCGGTACTTGACCTGCTTGATCGCTGCTATGTCGGCGATGAGATCGTGAGGGCTCATCACGTCATTGCAGCACAGCGCACGCGTGGAATAGATCGTCGGGTGGATCAGGCATACGCGGCCGGCCGGTGGTATGTTCGAATATACGTTCGATACTGCACCGACGCGGCGGCCGCGGTGCCGAAGACGACCTCTTATTCAGTGATCAGAGTCGGTGCGGGTGTGCCTCGACGCCCGCCGAGCGCCGAAGCGGCCTTGAGGCCCACCTGGGGATACCCTCGGACGACGGAGACCGTGACCCCGCACTCGGAATGGAGTCCCGCATGGCCGCAATACTTGACATCAACTGGATGGCCAAATACAACGCGCCAAATTGGGCACCTGTCGCCCGAAAACGCGCCTCGCCGAGATCACTGACCAGATGCCCTCACCCGACGAGGTTGAACGCGTCAAGAAACATCTGGAGACTCGCGGATGGCCCATCAGCGACGAATTCCCACCTCCGGGCGGTCGGTGGCCCTGCCACTACAAGTCACCAGTTGCGGTCGGTCACTCCTTTGTGCCGCCAGGCTTGCTACTCAACGCCTCGCTCGCGGTGCGCATGATGCTGCGCAGCAAGTCCATCAGCGCCTTGGAGAGTTCGTCGGCCAAGTCTAAGCCGCCGTCGATGAGGCTCTTACGCAGCGACGCGTCTACGAGCGCAGGGGTTTCCTCCTCGAGGGTGCTAACGTACTTGCGCACAGCCTCGATCACGGATCGCCGCGAGGCGTCGATCGACTCAAGCACCTCGACGGACAAGCCCGACGCTCGTTCCACCACAGTCTGCTTCTCAGTGCTCTCTGTCATATGATCACACGCTCCTTGAGGATTGGTTGCAGAAACGAGTCTCAGAATGCGCTCCGAACCCGGCGGTCTGATAGGGCCGATGGTCCCTGCTTGCCGCGGTGGCCGAGCATTCGTTGACGCGGCCTGTGACACACCGAACCTGTACCAGCACCGCGTCGCTGCGCTATCGCGTGCTGGTTCGTCTCATTTACTAAAGAAACCGAGACAGCGATCGAGAAGCCACGCTGCGTCAGCGATACCGTTGCCCGATGTCACTATGGGGCTGGTTTCGAAGGCCAACAAGGATCGTCGAGGCGCGAGTGGGGCACTCGGTTGAAGAGTCCCTCACCCTTCTTAAGGAGACGAGACCGAGGGTCGCTCGCGCGCTTATGACAGCCCAGGAACGTCGCACTCAGCGGCTTGCCAGCTACCTCGGTGGCGCGCGTCTGCAGGGACTCGAGCAACACCACGAGTATCTCGACGCTGCGGAGAAGGCCTACTCAGATAGCCCGAAGCTGGTGAAGCTGGCGTTCTTGGTACGCAGGGTACGTGCCGACTACGAGACGGCGTTAGAGGCAACGTTGTCGGGATACCAGGGTGTTGCCGCTGACGCGATGAGAGACGTTATGGAGATCGAAGCGCTCCTGATGGATTTCGAGCCGACGTAACTGTTCTTGTCGGTCGACCGTGAGCTTGGTCGGCTTAGTTGCCGGCAGCTGAAGGCTTCGACGTGATTCGCGTGATGCGGCACGGCGCTCTCAGCCGAGTTCGAGTTCAGCGAGGGTTACATCCTGGTGTGGCGGAGGTGCCATTCGCATACCCGCGTCCGTTCTGCACTGTGCAGCAGTAACTGTGACGCAAAAAAAGTTTGTGACGATGGGGCAACCCCCGAGGTTCCACTAATGAACCGCGCAGCATGCGTGCCGGAGCCGCAGTTGACGCCGTGCTCATCGGCTGATCGCAACCACGCCAAGCGATGATCAGGATGACCCGCCGCGGCAAACATTGCCATA
>DASPOT010000401.1:0-12123 GCA_035625875.1 Mycobacterium sp.
TACCAGATCCGATCCGTGCTTCGAGCATCGATCCGATCTCGGGCTCACCACCGGCACCGGAGATCGATCAGCTACCAGCCGAGGCAGTCGAGACGGCGATCGCGTTGCTGGCCAACGCGATCGCCAAAGCAACCACAGCCATCGGGCAGCCGGCTTTCGCAGGCCCGCAAGTACAGCGTGCACAACGCTGTCCATTCCACGGAGCGCCAACCCACCGCGGTGAAGTCAACCTTGCTCGTGCGGCTCGTCATGAGCGCCTCCGTCTCTCGCGGTACTCGTTCCACCACGACATCAACTGATCGCGGTGGTCGCGGGCGCAGAACTCGCAAAAGTCGCGGAAATCCTCCAGGCGTTCCCGCTGTGCGGCGCGGTCCTTACCCAACAGCGACAACCCGAACTCGGCCGCCTCGATCCCCAAACTCATCCCCGACAGCTGGGTGTCCATCACACTGGTAAACCCGCCCGGGGTGACCCGATACAGGTGCTGGCGCGTGGAACTGGGTAACCGCTCGATCATGCCGCCGTCCTGCGATTGGCGGGCCACCGTGCTCACCGAGGCCTTACTGACCGACAACAACACCTGCGCAACGCCGTCAATGACTGCGCAGGCGGATCACAAATCAGCAGCCACCCATACACCCGGCCCATCGTGCGGGGGGCGCCCAGCATCTCGAAGAACAGGCCCATCCGGTCGACGAACTCGGCCTCACCCGGCGACACAAACCAACACTAGTATATTTAGTATGAACTGAACAAGCTATACGATGCTATTGACGAGGAGGGAGAATTCGATGATCGAAGTACTGCCAGACGTGCCACAGGGAGTGACCGGCATCCGCGTGTCGGGCCGGCTGCGTGGTGAGGACCTGCGCGAGTTCAAGCCGGCCATGGAGGAGCTGCTGAACATCGGCGAGATCAGGATCGTGGAGGTCATCGCGTCCGATTACGAGGGCTTCGGGCCCGGCGGGTTGGTCGAGGACCTGAAGCTGGGCTTCGGCGTCTTGCAGCATCATTCGGCCTTCAAGCGAATCGCGATAGTGTCCGACAAGGAATGGGTCGCCCATACGCTGCATGCGCTGGCGTGGATGATCCCCGGGGAACTCGCCATCTTCGGCCTCGACGAGCTCGAGCGCGCCAAGGAATGGGCCGCCGGCTAAACGGCAGCCTCTGAATTCAGCCGAGAATTGCCTCTGAATTCAGCCGAGAACTACGGTGGCATAGACCTCTACCAGAGAAGAAGGTCGGACTCAGCCAGCGCTGCGCCGTGCACCCCGGTGCGCGCGGAGCGGGTGACCACGAGCCTTGCGGAGTCCCCGAGGTGGCAACTGCTCAGCGATCAACTCGACCAGCATGTTGGGCACTAGATCCGTCCGACAGGGCTAGCCCCGTCGCCTCTGAGCGAACGTCGTTGTTCGGCGATGTCGCGGTATCGTGTGGGCGAGAACGGGCTCAGATACTCAACGAAGGCGTTGCTGGTTCGTCGCGTTGGCACGCCCATGTCGGTGAGCAGCTCGTCGATGGGTGGGTCAGGAACGGGCCAAGAAGATATCCCTGCGGCCGAGCGGGAAGCACCTCGGCGAGCCAGTTGCGTACGCGCCGGATCTCGGCCTTCATGTCATCGACGGCGTGAAGGATCTGCTCACCGCGGAAGGTCTGTGAGAGCCAGTGCGCAGAGATTTCTGAAGTGAGCCGACAGGCGGTCGACGAGGGTTGCGGTATTCCGATCGCGGCCGTCAGTGTGTGAACCCATTGCCGAATCAACCGTTCGTCGTCCGCGCCAAGCGGGCGGTCACCGTGGATCGATGTTGCGATCCAGTAGTTTTCGATGGCGCCGAGCCAGATCGTGGTGATGGCTTCGAGGTCGCGTTTAGGTGAACCATCCTGTGGCGCTTTGTTTTCGAGCCACTTGGCCAGGAACTGGACGTGATCTGGCGAAGAGGCGTTCCCGTGCCTCGGCCATCACGGTCGGGAACCGGTCGCCTTCCTTAGCTTAGCCATCACACGAATCAGATCGCGCCAGCTGGTCATGAGCACCAGCGAGCCCCGGGCAACCAGCGTCAACTCGGCCTCGAGATTTCCAAGTGACAGCATCGGCGCGAGATCGAAACTCGCCTCCGCGGTTTGGGTCGCCCGTTCCACGGCGGCGGCCATAACCTGTTCCTTCGACCCGAAATGCGTGTAGAGGGCGCCCGAGTGCGGCGACAGGCCGGCGGCCTGTTCGATCGAAGCCACCGAGGTGCCGGCATAGCCGTAGTCTGCGAACAGACGTAGTGACTCGTTAAGGATCCGGTCGCGCGTACTATCGGTCACCGAGTTCTCCAATCAAATGCTTGGATATCGGTGCTATACGCTTGTTAGCTCGACATGCGAAGTTGTGAGGGGATGTGACCTTCATCAACTACTTCAGACACACCGGCAATGCGACACACCAAATGGCAAAGGACAACGGACATCCAGGAATGATCGAATTCCCGAGAGGGGATGCGGCACTCCCGGTTGTCTACTGTGGCGAATCGCCAGCGAGCAATTGGGCTGCGCTCGCCGAGGCGGCCCGCGAGATGTCTGCCGCCGTATCGGGTGTTGTAGGAATTCCAGCGTTCCGTGAGACAAACCGGGGTGACATCGGTATGGGGCAAACGGGAAAAGCGCAGCTCAGCTTGCGCGGGCCCTAGCCACTCGCTTGTGGCTTCAGGTCATTGAAGCTGTGAACCCTGTTGTGCAGCAAGGACATTGGCGGTCTGTCGTTGCTGATCAGCTGTGAGCGCTCGCCATGACGGGTTTCGGTTGGTGAACCGCCGGGCCGACGGCCAGTTTCAGAGAAATCCGGAGCCGCCTTAATTCATTTCTTGTGGCGACGCGGCGACGTCGAGCATTGATCAATCGATCATTGTGGCGGCGTAGGGCCCATGGATCCGATGTAGTAGGTTTCGTGCCCGGTTGGGTATCCGCCGCCGTCGGTGGCGATATGAACGTGGTCGTAGTGGTTGGCGGTTTCTGAGCCGTAGTCCGCCGTCCAGCTCGGCGCGCCGATGCCCGGGTAATACTTCTGCCTCCAGATCACATGGAGCACTCCCCATCGTTTCGCATTCGCCAAGGCATACCCGGCGATTTGGTTGCCGAGCTCGATACCCTCGGGGGTGTCATGGTTCGGGATCATCACGTCGATTGCCAACCCGTTGGGATGCCAGGGCAAGGGATCCTGCCGGAACCCGAAGATGGTGGTGATCTGCGGAAACAGCACGCTGATGGCACGGGCCGCCCAGATGGTCTTGACCTGCAATCCCTCCTCTGACGCGACGCTAGTAGGTAACGCGAATTGGAATTCCTGGGCAGCGGCAGGCGCGTTTGCCGCCAACGATTCCGCCTCCGCGGGACTGGCGATGTGGGGCGCGCTGGCCGGCACAGATCCCGGGCCTCTCGGTGTTACTGCCGGGGTCTTAACGCAGCACGGAGGCTCTGTGGCTTGGGCGTAGAGCATGGTGGCAGAGACGACTAGCGAGGCCGCGAATGCCAAGAAGCGGCCCCGGCCGTTGGCTAACACGTCTCTGCCCACGAACAGCACCTTAGTGTCGTGTGCGACGCGTGTGGCAATCTTCGTTATCTCTTGGTTGTCCACCAGAGGGGAGTGAAGCCGACGGCGACCGGTATGACGCTGTCGAACGTTCCGAAAGTTTCGCGAGTACGTAAGGGACCCAGCCGCTACCGCCATCGCCGCGCTGCATCACGACAACGTGCTGCTATGTCAAGAACTCAACGGACGAGGGCAGCTCGTCACGCTACAAGTCCACCGCTGAAGCCACGACCGTTGCTGCCTCGCGGATCTACCCAACCAGGCCTCGGACTCGAAGCTGACCCGAGCCGCAAGGTAAGCCGTGGGCTGACCGAAAGTACAAAGCGAGGGTCGCAACCGTGGGGTCCGGTATCGCAGTAGCAACTCGTCGAAAATCGACAAATGTGTCTACTGCGTTGGCGGCGTGGGCTTCTGCGACTGAAGGGTGCGATGACGGTGGGCCTGGACACTTTGAACAGCTCGGCGAGGTCGCTGATTGTGTAGTCGCCGGTGCCGTGCATCCGGCGCAGTTCCTTCTGCTGCTTGAGGGTGAGCTTGGTACGACGATACGCACCGGTGCGCGCGTGTTCCTACACCGAACCGGTGGATGCAGCGGGTGAAAACACTAAAACGATTGCTTAAGTTAATGCGGTAAATTCTCAGTAGACAACTTCAGTGTGTGGTGGCAGCATTCCTGCCATGACAGATCGCTGGAGCAGCGGAGTGATTCCGTACAAAGAGATGGGCTACTGGAAGCCGGATTACGTCCCCAAGGACAGCGACATCCTGTGCGCGTTCCGGGTCACGCCGCAACCGGGTGTGGAGCCGGAAGAAGCGGCGGCCGCGGTGGCCGGCGAATCCAGCACCGCCACCTGGACGGTGGTGTGGACCGACCGGCTGACCGCCTACGACCACTACCAAGCCAAGTGTTATCGGGTGGACCCGGTTCCGAACGCTGAAGGTCAGTTCATCGCCTGGATCGCCTACGACCTTGACCTGTTCGAGGAGGGCTCGATCGCCAACCTCACCAGTTCGATCATCGGGAACGTGTTCGGCTTCAAAGCGGTCACGGCCCTGCGGCTGGAAGACATGCGCATTCCCGCTCACTACGTGAAGACCTTCCAGGGCCCGGCCCACGGCATCGTGATTGAGCGCGAGTACCTCGACAAGTTCGGCCGCCCGCTGCTGGGCGCCACCACCAAACCCAAACTGGGTCTCTCCGCCCGCAACTATGGCCGAGTCGTCTACGAGGCACTGCGCGGCGGGCTGGACTTCACCAAGGACGACGAGAACATCAACTCCCAACCGTTCATGCGCTGGCGGGACCGGTATCTGTTCACCATGGAGGCCGTCAACCGCGCGCAGGCCGCCACCGGCGAGATCAAGGGCCACTACCTCAACGTCACCGCCGGGACCATGGAGGACATGTACGAGCGGGCCGCCTTCGCCAAAGAACTCGGCTCGGTGATCATCATGATCGACCTGACGATCGGCTACACCGCGATCCAGTCCATGGCGAAATGGGCCCGCGCCAACGGCCTGATCTTGCACCTGCACCGCGCCGGGCACGGCACCTACACCCGACAGAAGAACCACGGCGTCAACTTCCGGGTCATCGGGAAATGGATGCGGATGGCCGGCGTTGACCACCTCCACGCCGGCACCGTCGTCGGCAAACTCGAAGGCGACCCCAACGCCGTCGCCGGCTACTACGACACGCTGCGGCTGGGCAGCGTCAAGGCCGACCCCCGCAAAGGGCTGTACTTCGACCAGGAGTGGGCGTCGATGCCCGGTGTCATGCCGGTCGCGTCGGGCGGCATCCACGCCGGTCAGGCGCACCAATTGCTGCACTACCTGGGTGAGGATGTGGTGCTGCAATTCGGCGGCGGCACCATTGGTCACCCGATGGGCATCGCGGCCGGCGCGGAAGCCAACCGGGTCGCGGTCGAGACGATGATCAAGGCCCGCAACGAGGGACGCGACTACTTCAAAGAGGGCCCGGACATCCTCAAGAAGGCCGCGTCCCGCAACCGCGCGCTCGACGTCGCGCTGGCCACCTGGGGCGACATCACGTTCAACTACGCGTCCACCGACACCCCCGACGTCGTGGCGACACCGACGCGCGTCTAATCGGAGATCACCATGCGAATCACCCAGGGCACCTTCTCCTACTTGCCGGACTTCACCGACGAGGAGATCACCGCCCAGATCCAATACGCACTCGACAACGGCTGGCCGTTAGCGGTGGAGTTCACCGACGACCCGCACCCGCGAAACACCTACTGGGAAATGTGGGGTTTGCCGATGTTCGAACTGAAAGACGCGGCCGGGGTGTTGATGGAGGTCAACGAGTGCCGGGCCGCCAAACCCAATATGTACGTCCGGCTCAACGCCTATGACGCCAGCCTGGGGCGGATGACCGTCGCCTTCTCGTTCATCGTGCAACGGCCCGCTGAAGAACCCGGCTTCCGGCTCGACCGTGCAGAAGCCAATGACCGGCACATCAACTACACCACGTTCGCGTACGTGACTGGGCAGCCGGTCGGTGACCGCTATCGTTGACATGTCGCAGCCCGAAACCTCACGCCGATCCTTCGGCTACACGCCGCGTGCCGGGTCCGGGCCGCAGCTGGAGGCTGAACCCGGCGAGCCGGAGCCGCCGGCGCTGCCCGCGGACGCGGTGGTGGACCTGGCGGCGGCCCGCAAGGAGGCCGGGGTCGACGAGGTCCTGGCAAGGCTGGACGCCGAGCTCGTCGGACTCGAACCGGTGAAGACTCGCATCGGCGAGATCGCCGCCCTACTGCTGGTGGACCAGATGCGTGCCCGCTTCGGTATCGCTGCGCAGCAACCCGCGCTGCACATGTGTTTCACCGGCAGTCCGGGGACCGGGAAGACCACGGTAGCCATGCGCATGGCCGACCTGTTGCACCGGCTCGGCTACCTGCGCCGGGGACATCTGGTCCATGTCACTCGCGACGATCTGGTCGGCGAATACATCGGCCACACCGCGCCCAAGACCAAGGACGTCATCAAGCGTGCAATGGGCGGGGTGCTGTTCATCGATGAGGCCTACTACCTGTACAAGATCGAAAATGAACGCGACTACGGTTCGGAGGCGATCGAGATCCTGCTGCAGGTGATGGAGAACAACCGCGACGACCTCGTCGTCATCCTGGCGGGTTACGCCGACAAGATGGACAAGTTTTTCTCGGCGAATCCGGGCATGCAGAGCCGGATCGCTCACCACATCACCTTCCCGGATTACACGCTTGGCGAGCTTGAGGACATCGCGCTGCTGATGGCCGATGGCCTGGGCTACACCTTCTCCGACGATGCCCGCGTGGCGCTGCGTGAGTATCTGCACCGCCGCATCGACCAACCGAGGTTTGCAAACGCCCGCAGTGTGCGCAATGCGCTGGAGCGGGCCAGGCTGAGACACGCGCGCCGGCTGTTCTCCAGTGACCGCGACGCCGACTTGCAATCGCTGACTACCATCGAGGCGGCAGATATACGGGCGAGCCGGGTGTTCGACGAACCAGCGCCGGAGAAGGCGGTGTGACTACTAATGCCCGGTTGCGGGCACTCGTCGAACTGGCCGACGCCGGATCGGTGCGTGGCGCCGCCGAGCGCCTCGTCGTGACAGAGTCGGCGATCTCCTCGGCAATCGGCAGCCTTAGCGCTGAAGTGGGTGTCGCACTGATCGATCGAAACGGCCGGGGCGTCCGCTTGACACCCGCCGGACTTCGGTATGTGGAGTATGCGCGCCGCATCTTGGGTTTACACCATGAAGCGGTGCTGGCAGCCCGCAGCGAAGCCGACCCGGAAAACGGGTCTATCCGTTTAGCGGCCGTCACCACCGCTGGTGAGCTCTTAATACCGGCCCTGCTCGCCTCATTCCGCGCCGCGCACCCCGACGTGGTGTGCAAGCTGGAGGTGGCACCGCGAACGTCGATTTGGCTGTTGCTGTCTCGACATGAAACGGACGTGGTGATCGCTGGCCGTCCACCGCCAGGCCTTCCTCAGATTCAGGTACCGGCGGTCGCACCGAATACGTTGGTGGTGGTGGGCCGACCGAACGGCAGCCACCGATTCGAGCCGTCCGAGGCGACCTGGCTATTACGCGAATCCGGTTCGGGAACGCGCGCCACCACCGGGTTGCTATTGGAGCAACTGGAGATCGCGCCGCCGCAGTTGACGCTGGGATCCCATGGCGCGGTGGTCGCCGCGGCGGTGGCCGGTCTCGGGGTGACACTCGTTTCGCGGAGTGCGGTCAGTCGCGAGCTCGACGCGGGCGCGCTGGTCGAATTGCCCGTCCCCGGCACACCATTGGACCGACCCTGGCACATCGTGACTCATTCACCATGTGTCGGATCGACTGAGTTATTAGTGCAGCATGTGGTGGCTCATCGTGAGTTAGGTTGGCGGGTGATGGGCTGAGCCCCCCGGTGCCCACCCGGGCGGGGAATGGCCGATGGTGGGCGGGAGGTGATGCTTTTTCCATGCTTACCGATCGCACCACGCTGGTGCAGTTTCTGATCGAGGAGCGACGACGCCATCCGGATGCGCTGGGAGATCTTAACTGCCTGATCCTTAATGTGGCGTTGACCTGCAAGGCGATAGCGAACCGGGTAGCGGTCGGCCCACTGGAGGGCATCCTCGGCTGTGCGGACTAGATTAACGTGCAGGGCGAGGTTCAGCAGAAGCTCGACCTCTTGGCCAACGAGTACTTCCTGCGCGCAACAGAGTGGGCGGTCAGGTCGCCGGGATGGTATCGGAGGAATTGGCCGATCCCTATCTGATACCGACACAGTATCCGAAGGGGAAGTACCTGTTGGCGTTTGATCCACTCGATGGATCATCCAACATCGATGTCAACGTGTCGGTCGGCAGCATGTTCTCAGTCCTGCGCGCCCGCGTTCACGTTCTTGGGGTTCACTTTTCGCACCCGAACCGCTCGGAGCAAAGGTGGACAACTCTTCGCCTCGTTTCAGCCAGCGATCAGCAACGACGCCCGCAACAAGATCAGCGAGCAGATCCGCCGCTGGCGGCTGCACCGCAGGATCGGGCTCACCCTCGCCGAGATTGCGCGACTGACCAACCCGGTCGTGCGCGGCTGTATGCAGTACTACGGGGCGTCCTACCGCTCCGCGCTGTATCCGCTCCTATCCCGCATCAACGCCTACCTGATGCGGTGGATCCGCAAGAAATACAAACGGTTACGCACCATCCGCAAGGCCGCGGCCTGCTGGCAATGCGTCACCAGCCAGCATCCCCGGCTCTTCGCCCACTGGGCATGGGCGCGCGGCTACTGGTGGTCAGGATGACAAGAGAATCTCTTTAGTAGTGCTAGGCATTCACCTCTGGGTGATTGCCGGGTTTCCCACGAAGCGGTGAGCGAGTGCCTGGCCACGGGTGTCCGTGTGCCGTCGGGTCGTGAAGAAATTGCCGGAGGGCATATCTAAATCGTCGCCGTTGCTCCGAGGGCGGTGTCGGTGAGGGTGGCGACGAGGCTGTCTTCGTCGGTGTGTCACCGTGCAGCCAGGCGATGATCAGGTCGGTCGATGGATGGCTTTGGGCGTCTGGTGAAGGGCATGGCGTGGGCGGCCATGTGCTCGCTGAACTCGCGCACCAAACGTTGTTGGCGTTCGCGCAGCCGCGGGAATCCCGGGCATTCCACGTAGAGGCGCGCGTCGGCGGGGTCGGACGCCAGGGGTGTGCACGACGGCGCGCAGTGCCCCATTGACCCGATCGGCGCGCGGAGTGGTGGTCAGCACCTCCTCCATCGCGGCCGCCCACAGCCGGGTGAACAGTTCCTCGGCGCAGGCGTCGAGCAGGTGCTCCTTGGTGGCGAATTCGCTATAGAAGTACGACGATAGCTGGCCCGGTCGGCACCGCTGAGCGGCTCACCGCAGCACTCGAGGTGATGTTTCCCGACTCGTCGACGGTGCGCCGCTGTTTCGACGTCAATGTCATCGAACTGCACCCACCGCCCGGCGTTCGACCTTTAATGGCGGGCAGGCGCATACGACGGTTGCGTCCGCTTGGCAGACAGGTCCTCAGCAACCGAGACCGAACCGCTCGCGCAAAAGCACTGACACCGCCTTCACATTCGCGTTCGGCGCTTGTGGAGCACTCGGCGATGCCGCACTGGTCTCTTCGGATGTCGGATGGCCAAGCAGTCGGTTGGCAGGGCCGGTCGGGTTGTCGGTCAACAGCGGCGGTGCCTGCGACTCAGCGGGCGGGATGAGTATTGGTTCCCTCGATCCGTTCGTGGGAGCCAACAAGGCTGTCACCAATGCCCGCCCGATTGGGTCGAGACCGTGCGCCGCACCGAGCTGGCTCGCTAACGCCTCACCGGCAACGTCGCTGAACAATCCGATGACCCGCAGTTCCTGGTCGGACGGGCGGTGCGGACGCTGGAAATGGGTGGACACCATGCCGATCAGCTCACCGCTATAGGTGAACATTGGAGTTGACTGCACAGCCAGGAAATGCGCCGCCTCGGCGACTGTGCGGTGCGGCGTGTATGACGGATCGACACGGGTGTCGGTGACAAGGACCTGTCCGCCTGTCTTGGCCGCGCGCCCGCATGTCGACGCGGCATCGTCGACTATGGCGAAGTAGTCGAGGAAGTCGGTGTCGAAGCCTAACTGTGTGACGATGCGTAATGCTCCTGTGGCCGGGTCGACGAGTTGAACGTTGCCGAAATCTGCGCCGGTCAATGTGATCGCCGTGTCCAACACCCGAACAAGAAGACCTTCGAGTCCGTCGGGATTCGCGAGTTGGCCGCTGGCCTTGTGCAAGCGTCGCATCGCGGTGGGCTGGTCCACACCGAAATGCATGGCTTCCGCGAAATGCTGTGCTCGACGAGCCAGCATCCGTGGATCGACCGCAGCCGGTGCCACGTTGGAATACGCTGCCTTCACCTCCTGGAGAGGCGCGAACAAGATCACGGATTCATCCGTCACGGCGGCACCACCCGAGGTACTGGCAGCTATCGGCCCAGATTCTAGTACGCCGCGGCCTATATAGCGCTGGTGACTATCGACCACGGACCTCCACACGGCAAGCTCAACCACAGATCTCCCAGGCGCAACCTGGAGATATTGTCGAGACTGTGCATCGAAGCGGGCGATGGACTCACATGCCGAAGTGCGTGCGATGCACCGCTGCAACGGCCTCCGGTGGTCCGCTCACTTCGACCTGCGCTGCAGCTTGGCGCCCAAAGACGTATAGGAGGAGTTCGCCCGGCAGACCACTGAGTCGAGCCGAAGGTTCGCCTGGTTGAACCGTCACCCGCTCGTTGGTTCCAGCCCACTCAATGTCGAGCCCGCAAGCGTGAAGCCGCCGACTCAGGTAGTGGCTGCCGCGGCGAACGTTTCGCCACAAGGCAGCATCCATTGCAGGCGTGAGGCTACGGGGCCCTTCTATATTGGCTCTGCGAACGTCCTCGTGATGAACAAAGAACTCGTTTAGATTCGCCAAGGCGCGGACCCATCCGATGCGGAAGAACCCGATGGGCGGGCCGGACCGGATTCGCGCGACGAGCCACGTGAAGTCCTGACTCCGGGCCAATCTGGCCCTACGCCGCTCGGCGAACCGTTGGAAGGGACCAGGTAGAACGATGCAAGGGCCAGCAACCAGATCACGTTCTCGCAACACGAGGTGGGCGGCGAGATCGTGAGCAGTCCAGCCCTCGAGCAGTGTAGGAACGGAAGGGCCGAGCTCGTCGAGGAGATCGCAGAGCTCAAGGCGCTCTTGCGCGTCTAGCGGAACATGAGCCATGCCGCCGGAGTCTACGGGGGCCTAAGGTGGCAGCTTGGGCCTCGCGCAACGCGGCCCAGAACCCGAGCGACCCGTCGCCTAAGGCCAGCACCGGCGCGGTCATCCCGCGCCGGTGACAATCGCGCAGCAGATCCGCCCACGACTCGGTGGATTCGCGATAGCCGTCGGCGAGCGCGACGAGTTCCTTGCGACCATCGGTTCGCACCCCGATTATCGACTCGAATTTGGCCTGACCGCGGTTGGTTGGTCGAGGGCCTGTGAGAGTCGCACAGGGCTAGCCGGTCGTGATGACCTTGTACAGTTCAGCCATTTCGTCGGCCGGTCCCTTGGGGACGGTGTAGTGGGTCTGGTCGCGGATCTCCTCGAGGTGAGTTCGCACATCTTGGACAATGTTGGGTTGTAGCAACCCTTTGTCCTGCCCACGAAAAAGGAAGCGACCTGGCCGGGATCGACCGCGGTGCGCCGCTTGGGGTTGAGCGCATCGTCACCCAGTATCCCGTCTTCGAGTCGCCTGATGGCCGAACCCCACCCACTCGCGACCCGCCCGGCCATCAGCGCACTCGGGCGGGATCGTTCGCAACCATAATGGCGCTCAAGGTCGTTTCGGATTCGAAATGTATCGGCGGCGATTAGACGCGCGACCAGAAAGGGACCTCACCAGACTTAAGTCGATTCTCGAAAGTCTAGGGTCCCTCCGGGGTAGCAAGTCGGGGCCTGAAGACCAGATCCGGCGCCGTCTTCTGCAACGGGCGTTTCAGTAGGTGCGGACCTGCTGCTCGGGCGGTAGG
>DASPOT010000402.1:0-3111 GCA_035625875.1 Mycobacterium sp.
CCCGCGGGTGTAGAGCCCGATGAGTGTCCACACGGGCTCGGTGATGCCCAGCCGCTGGCGCGCCCACCAGGCCGCGGCGGCCAGAACGGTCAGGGTGTCGCGCAGCAGGTTGCCGGTGCTCGCAAGCGCGTTGAACGCCTCGGCGTCGAGCCGGATCAGCTCTTGCGCGCCGCGTTGCCAGAGCCGGTTGAGATGAGCGGGGTCGCGGGCGCGACGCAACCAGCGGCGGACGGTGGACGGCGAGCGGCCCAGTGCGGCGGCGATCCGCCGGTATCCCAGGCCTTTAGCCTTGCGGGCCAGCGCGGTGCCGATCACCTCGGTGGTGTCCGCCCGGCGGGGCTGCAACGCGGCCGGCAGCAGGACCTGGGTGGCTCCGCAGCCGCGGCAACGCACCCGCCGCGGCCGCACCTCGATCGTGTCCGCCCCCAGACCACGGACGCGTCGGTGCCGGCCGTATCCCCACCGCTGCAGGGTGTCGCCGCATCCGCGGCGAGGGCAGCACATTGTCCCGTCGGCCAGGGCCTCCTCGGCTGACTCGGCGGCGCGGACGATGATCATCAAGCGATACAGCGGACATGAGCCACCAGCGTGGTCTATCACATCCTCGCCCGGGAAGGGGTCAAATCGTGTTGGTAGCAGACGGTTCGGAATCGGCTCTGCGCCAGCTGATCTCCTCCGTCGGCCACCGTCACCGTGAGGACCGACCCGACACCTGGTAGCCGTCGGTTCCTCGGCGGCCCCTAGTCGTGTTCACCATGCCGCCGCACACGAACCCACTTCTCATCCTCACCCACAGTGACGCGGCGGACCCCATACCGAGTGCCGTTCAACACGGGTGAACGAGCACAACGACGACGGGCATCACTGGTGGTATTCGGGCAAGCACAAGACCCAGGGGCGCGCTCGGGGTCATCGGAGGGCAGGACGTGGTACTCCAGGTTTCTGGTGATTGGGTTCACTGTGCGACCTTTCGACCCGTCGTTTGCGCTTCTGTCATTCCTGGATCACCCGCCGCGCGAGGTACGCCTGTTTAGCGCGGATTTCCGCGTAGTCGGTTCGGGGCAATCTCTCGTTGCGAGTGTAGGCGGCTGAGCTGGGAGTTCTTGCGACCTCGACTGGTGTCCACTCGATTGAATTGTGCCTATCTAGCTGTTATTTGATAGATTAGTGGATCGTTAGCGTGTCGTGATCTTCAAGTGTTCGATCTGCGAATCTGCCCATTTATCACGAGAATAGTGCTCGGCCAACGTATTCCACGATTTTCCCTGGTCTCGATCGAGCTGCGGTTTATCTGGTAGAACTGGCTTGTGTCAGCGAGATCAGCGCAACGCGAGGCGGCCTCCGCGTTCACCGCGCCGGAGCAGGTGAACCAGCGCCGCTACGAGGCGCTGCGCGCCTACTTCGTCGACGGGCTGACCTACGAGCAGGCCGGGCAGCGGTTCGGCTACACCCGGTGGGCGATGATCAACCTGGTCCGCGACTACCGGAAGGGCGCGCTGAGGTTGTTCGCCCCGCCGCGCAAGCCCGGCCCCGCGCCGGGGACGGGGACGGCCAAGGAGCGGGTCCGGGGCCGGGTGACTGAGCTGCGCCGCGAGGGCCTGTCGACCTACGAGATCTCCGCGCGGCTGGCCGCCGAACACACGCCGCTCAACCGCACCAGCGTCGGCGAGATCCTCTCCGAGGAAGGCTTCGGGCGGCTGCTGCGCCATCCCGAACCGGTCGCCAGCACCAGCCCGGCCACGGTCGGGCGCGACACCCGGCTGCCCCGCGCCGCGCGGATCGACTTCGAAACCTGGCCCGCCACAGTGGAAACCGGCAAGGCCGGGCTGCTGCTTCTGGTGCCCGACCTGGTCGAACTCGGCCTACCCGAGCTGGTGGGCAAGGCCGGCTATCCCGGCACCCGGGTGGTGCCCGCGACCTCATGGCTGTTGTCGCTGCTGGCGCTGAAACTGACCCGCACCCGCCGGGTCTCCCACGTCGACGACCTGCTGCTGACCGACCCGGCCGCATCCCTGTTCGCCGGACTGGCCACCCTGCCGAAGAAAAGCGCGCTCACCGACTACTCCTACCGCACCAGCCACGACCACCAACGCCGCTTCCTGGCCGCTCTCGACAAGCAGATGATCGGCGTCGGGCTCGCCACCGCCGCCGACGCGATCTTCGACCTGGACTTCCACGCCGTCATGCACTGGGGCCATGACCCGGCGTTGGAGAAGCACTACGTGCCCACCCGCTCCCAACGCGCCCGCTCCGTGCTGACCTTCTTCGCCCAGGACACCGGCACCCACAACCTGGTCTACGCCAACGCCGACATCTCCAAGGCCAGCCAGAACCGCGAGGCCATCGCGTTCTGCGACCACTGGAAAGCCGTGTCCGGCAACGACCCTCGCATGCTGATCATGGACCAGAAGGTCACCACCCACGCCGTGCTCGGCGAACTCGACGACCGCGGCGTCAAGTTCCTCACCCTGCGCATGCGCTCACCCGCGCTCGTCAAACACATCGACGCCCTCACCGGCAAGGACTTCAAAACCACCACCCTAGACCGGCCCGGACGGTACAACCGGCCGAAAGTGCACGAAGCCACCGGAATTCGACTCACCGGCTACCCCGGCACCGTACGTCAACTCATCGTCACCGGACTCGGCCGCGACGCCGCGACCGTGATCATAACCAACGACCACGACCTGACCACCACAGCCGTCATCGAGCACTACGCCCGGCGCATGACCATCGAGCAACGCCTCGCCGAGATCATCCAAGCCTTCCACGCCGACGCGCTGTCCTCCGCGGTCAACCTCAACGCCGACCTCGACATCATGCTCTGCGTACTCGCCCAAGCCCTCATCGCCGCACTGCGCGCCCGACTACCCGGCTACACCACCGTCACCCCCGACGTGCTGCAACGCCGCTTCCTCGAAACCCCCGGCCAGATCACCACCAGCGGCAACACCATCACCGTCCGCCTCGACCGACGCGCCTACACCCCCGTGCTCCGCCAAGCCGACCTCCCCAGCAACACCCCCATCCCCTGGTGGGGAAACCGAACCCTACGCTTCGAATTCAGCTGACATGTTGCCCCGAACCTCCTGCGTGGAAATCCGCGTTAGC
>DASPOT010000403.1:0-24657 GCA_035625875.1 Mycobacterium sp.
GCCGTTGACCGTCAAGAACACCTCGTCGAGATGCCACCTGTCGGCGGGCCGTTTCCGGCGGCGGCGCAGCCGGCAGGCGTATTCGGGTCCGAACTTGGCGCACCACTGCCGGATCGTCTCGTAGGAGACGATCACGCCGCGCACCAGCATGAGCTCCTCGACCTCACGGAAACTCAGCGGGAAGCGGTGATACAGCCATACGCAATGCGCGATGATCTCCGCCGGACACCGGTGGCCCTTGTACGACACCTCGCCCACGCTGATCCAACCTCCGGCGTATCGACCCCGAGATCATCCACTTCGGCCGCACCAA
Organism: Mycobacterium sp.; assembly: GCA_035625875.1. GTDB lineage: Bacteria > Actinomycetota > Actinomycetes > Mycobacteriales > Mycobacteriaceae > Mycobacterium. Next base: position 314 of record DASPOT010000403.1, read on the forward strand.
TCACCAACCTGACAATGCCCACCCGACTTACCTCGGCCACGTCCGACGCGGTGTAATGGGTTGACGCGGTAATCACATTGATGTAACTATGGTCGCAGCGACGACCTCGACACCGCGGCGGGAGAATCCACTAACCGCCGATCGGTGAGGAAATCGCCAGGCGTGGATCCAGGGGCAACCCGGCAAAGCCATCGCCCGTGAAGCCCCTTAACCGGGGTGATGCCGCGCGAGGAACTAGCCGCAATCGCGCCGCCTACGCTCCAGCGGCAAGTTGGTTAAACGCTGCTCGCCGAACTGGAGTCCCCAAATGGCACCTTCCCGGGCTGTTGCGCCCGACACCAACGTTTCTGCACCCCGCCGTCTCGGCGGCGCCAGAGAAGCCGCCGCGATCGCCGGTGTTGACACGTCGACGGTGTACAACTGGCTACGCCAAGGACTGATCAGCGGCGTCCGCGTCGGCCGCGGCCGGATCAAATACGACCTCGGCGAGGTCGCCGCGACGATCGTCGAATATCCGCGCCCCGACGTCGATGCGCTGAAACAATACTTGCAAGAGTTGCGGTCTTCGGGAACTAGTTCGTCGAGCCGCGGTGAAAACTGTCGATGACTTCGACCGGTACGTCGATGCCCAGCTGCGTCATCATTGCCAGGAAGCTGGCGCTTGGGTAGGTCGGGTTCTCTGTCACGACGCCGGCGACTGTTCCGGTTCCGACGGTCGCATGGGGTGCGATTGTGTCAAGGATGACATCGATGGGATCGAGGAAGCGGATGTTGGGCGCCGCGGCCTCGAAGTACCGGCGTAACCATGGCAGGTGTGTGCTGGACAAGGTGATTACACTGACATTCGGTATCGACGCTTCTAGATCCCGGACGTAGGTCGTGACGGCTCGTTGCGTAGCTTCTTCTTCGAAGAGGAAGGCGCCGGATTCGACGAGTTCCACAAGTGGCGAGGCATCGAGTGCGGACACGCGGCGTTGCTGGTTACGGGCTTCTTGGATGACGTAGGTGTCGAACTCAGTGCTGTTGACTAAGGCTGCGACGCCGAGCACTACGACGTTCCCATCCTCCGCTGCTTCTAGTGCGATTCGCACGGGGGGCCGGACATCACAGATGGGGATCGTCCGGGCAGCTGTGAGTTCTGGGAGCACGGTGATTGAGGGGACGTTGGAGGCGACGACGATCGTCTTAGCACCGCGCCGCTCTAGGTAGTCCAGGGTGTCGGCGATGATTAGTCGTAGCTGGGCAAGGGTTTTGGCGCCGTAGGGAAATGCGGCGCGGTCTGCGAGATAGAGGATGTCTTGATCGGGGAATCGGCGTTGAATAGTGGCTACGGCGTTGTAGCTGCCGATGCCGGCGTCGAATACTGCAACGGGGTCACGAAGGATTTGACCGGCAACTTCGACCAGAGTGGGATTAGGCGTCGACATGCCAGCGTCCTTCTTCGCGTGTCTCGTCGGAAACGATGGTCCGGTGGTATCGGGTGCGCGCGCTTTCCGGTGAGATGTAACCATCGTCGAGATCGTCTTGCACCGCTTGCATCTCCCTCGCGGCAGGCGGTCCGTAGCCGCCGCCTGCGCATTTGAGGAAGAGTTCGTCTCCGGCTTCGATTCGCATTGGCGCCGACTTGATCGGTATGGCCTGTTGTGTCCCGTCCGACTTCGTGAGGACAGCGGTGGTGGGCGCGGCCGGTTCACCACCGAACAGTCCGTAGGGGCGGTTCTTTTCGTGCTCCAGGATACTCTTCGGCCATCGCGGTGATACCTCAGGACGCCACTCAACGCGCGGGCAGTCCGGCGCACCGCGACCAGTAGCCGGAGTTCGAAGTCGATGACCCCGATGTCACGCATGTCCGGAGACTAGCTCCGCGCACTGGCACAAGCACTTCATCACCCCACTACAGCTGTCTGGTTCGGCTACGGCGCCGGCAGGAAGCGGGACATCGGGGAACGGGTCGGCTGTGGTCGTCATCGTTGACAGCTCCGCGGCAGGCGCGGCAGCCGTGGTAGCGCGGCGTTGCCGGTACCCGACGCGCCTAGGGCGCCCGACGGCCGGTCGACACCAAACAGCGACTGCAGCCGCCACCCAGTCACCGGATTCGGCGCCCGGCTGCGTGATGCGACGTTGCATCGCGGTCCGCTCTTGTGGGCATCGACCCGCAACCGATGACAACACCGCGCCAGTTGCCGAGCAGTCGCGTTCTCCGGCGCAGACCTTCGCGAGCACCGCAGAGTTTCTCGCGGCTATCGAACCCGGCATGCACCTATGCAGCAGCGACTTCAACGCCTGGGGCATCGTCGAATCCGTCGATACCGAGGCTGTCCTCGGCGTCACCAACCACGACCAGCGGCGCGTCCGGGTCCCCGCCGACGCGCTCATCGACATCCGCGGCGGCCACTGCGTCCGGATCGACCGCGTACGGGCCACCATCGATCAGCAGGGCTGGGAGATCTGACACATCATACTGTCGGCGCCGAGAAGCAATGGTTTCAAAGCACCACCGCCCCAAGGTAATTCGCTGATATCAGGCAGAATTGGAATGGGAGGAAATCTATCGGCGTCTACGGCGGCGGTGTCCACCAAAACACCGCGTGCGCCATGCGTGTGCGTTCGCCCCCGCATCGACTAGGCCCGCGACACGACGCCGACGAAAGTCATTCCGAAGCTAGGGTTTCACCAACTCCGGGAGTTTCGACGATAACGGTGGTGGCCTTGACGACGGCCACAGCGACACTGCCGGGCTCGAGTTTCAACTCGCGGGCGGCCTCGGTGCTCATCAGCGATACGAGGGTGAACGGCCCGCATTGCATCTCGACGTGAGTCATCACCTTGTCGGAGATCACCTTGGTCATCAAGCCGACAAAGCGGTTCCGCGCCGAGCTACGGATACCGAGCGGATTCGGCGGTAGTGGAGGCTAGGACGAAGTCCTGCTCAATGTTCAGCGCGGTTGACGGCACCCACCGCGGGATTGGCCCAGCCGGGCGCCGCCGGTACGACGACCATCCCGACAGCGAGGGCTGCGATCAGCTTCCACCCCCATGATCAATACCCTCCACCCCACGATCGGCATCCTACGCTGCTCAAAGGCACCGCCCGCGGTTCGCCGAGCTGGGCCACCGACGGCCGGGGCCCAAACCGGTCGGCGACCTACTACGCAACGTAGTTTCGGTTGCCAGGTTGTGTTACCCCCGCGCCCGGCAGCCGCTACCAGCGACTGTAGCCCCGGAACCGAGGTGTCGAGCCGTGCTCGACGCGCGGGGCGACACGCCCGACACGCCGCGACGTGCATAATTCGCGGCGATTGGGTCCGCAGCGTGCGCCGCTGCCGCCCGCCGCCGCGCGTAATCGCGGACTGCTCAGAAACGAAAACTGCTGTTAGAACGTGTGATCCGCGTCCGCGGGACAAGATGCCACCGCCGATACGGCGCCGGTTTCGCCTACCGTCAGCGATGTCGGACGGCACGCTGGCCGGCCTCACACGCTGGGCCTTTCTGGCCTCAATCAGGGGGTCGGGTTAGATTTCGTCAGACAGCGTGGGTACGGTCGTCTCCGCTGGCTGGAGTACCCGGCTGAGAAAAACCAAGATCGATGAGACGGAGGAATCGTGGCCCTTCCCCAGTTGACCGACGAGCAGCGCGCGGCCGCGTTGGAGAAGGCTGCTGCCGCACGTCGAGCACGAGCCGAGCTCAAGGATCGGCTCAAGCGTGGCGGCACCAGCCTCAAGCAAGTGCTCAAGGACGCTGAGAGCGACGAAGTCTTGGGCAAGATGAAGGTTTCTGCGCTGCTCGAGGCGTTGCCGAAGGTAGGCAAGGTCAAGGCGCAGGAAATCATGACCGAGCTGGAAATCGCGCCGACCCGGCGCCTTCGTGGTCTGGGCGACCGTCAGCGTAAGGCACTGCTGGAAAAATTCGGCTCCGCCTAGTCCAGCCCGGCGACGATGCGGGCCGGAATGGCCCGGTGAGGAGCTGGGCGATTGGACCTAGGGGAGACGGCGAGCGCCGGCGGGGGACCGGACGGCGAGCGCGGTGACGAACGTCTTCGGCCGAGAGGCACAGGACGGGTGGTCGTGCTGTCTGGTCCCTCCGCGGTCGGGAAGTCGACGCTGGTCCGGTGCCTGTGTGAGCGGATTCCAGACCTGCATTTCAGTGTCTCGGTCACGACCCGCCCGCCGCGGCCGGGCGAGGTCGACGGCGTCGATTACCACTTCGTGACCCCTGCGCGCTTCCAACAGCTGATCGAGCAGGGTGCCCTGCTGGAGTGGGCCGAGATCCACCGCGGGTTGCACCGGTCGGGCACGCTGGCCCAGCCGGTTCGCGACGCCGCCGCGTCCGGACACCCGGTGCTCATCGAGGTCGACCTGGCCGGAGCGCGGGCGGTCAAGGAAGCGATGCCTGAGGCCGTCACCGTGTTTCTGGCGCCGCCGAGCTGGGAAACCCTGAAAGCCAGACTGCTCGGCCGCGGGACCGAGACACCTGAGGTGATCCGCCGCCGCCTCGACACCGCGCGCGCCGAACTGGCAGCTCAGGACGACTTTGACGAGGTCGTGGTGAACAGCCGATTGGAGACTGCCTGCGCGGAATTGGTATCCTTGCTGGTGGGAACCGCGCCAGGTCCGGCGTGATCCACCCAGATCCATTCAGTATCGAGCTATCGCCGCTCTTCGCCCTCAGGAGAAAGTCTTAAGTGAGTACCCCGCAATCCGACGCGCCACTGGCCGCCGTCCCCGTGGACCGGTTCGATCCGTCATCTGGTCCGGCAGGCGCCTACGACACCCCGCTAGGCATCACCAACCCACCCATCGACGAGTTGCTGGACCGCGTCTCGAGCAAGTACGCGCTGGTGATCTACGCGGCGAAGCGGGCCCGCCAGATCAACGACTACTACAACCAGCTCGGCGAGGGCATTCTCGAATACGTCGGCCCGCTGGTCGAGCCGGGGCTGCAGGAAAAGCCGCTGTCGATCGCGCTGCGCGAGATTCACACGGATCTGCTCGAGCACACCGAAGGCGAGTGAGGCCGGGCTTGCGATGAGCCTCGTGGGCGACGAGAGTTAGAGGGTGACCCGCGTAAGCGACGCGCATCACGACATGGGCCTTCAGGGCGAAGAGCCGGCGTGATGGACGGCAAGCGGGTCATCGTCGGCGTCTCCGGTGGAATCGCCGCCTACAAGGCGTGCACGGTCGTTCGTCAGCTCACCGAGGCCGGTCATAAGGTCCGCGTCATCCCCACCGAATCCGCCTTGCGCTTCGTCGGGGCCGCCACCTTCGAGGCGTTGTCGGGTGAACCGGTGCACACCGGCGTCTTCGACGACGTTCCGCTGGTGCCGCACGTCCACATCGGCCAAGGGGCCGACCTGGTCGTCGTGGCGCCGGCCACCGCCGACCTGCTCGCCCGGGCGGTGGCCGGCCGGGCCGACGACCTGCTGACGGCGACGTTGCTCACGGCACGATGTTCGGTGCTGTTCGCGCCGGCGATGCACACCGAGATGTGGTTACATCCGGCCACCGTCGACAATGTGGCCACCCTGCGCCGCCGCGGCGCGGTCGTGCTCGAACCCGCATCGGGTCGGCTGACCGGCGCCGACAGCGGGGCGGGCCGACTGCCCGAGGCCGAGGAGATCACCACTTTTGCCTATCTGCTGCTGGAGCGGCCAGACGCGCTGCCTTACAACCTTGCGGGCTGCAAGCTGCTGGTGACCGCCGGTGGCACCCGCGAGCCGATAGACCCCGTGCGCTTCATCGGCAACCGCAGTTCGGGCAAACAGGGCTATGCGCTCGCCCGGGTGGCCGCCCAGCGCGGCGCCGATGTCACCCTAATCGCCGGGCACACCGTCGGGCTCATCGACCCCGCCGGAGTCGATGTGGTGCACGTCAGCTCGGCGCAGCAGATGCGCGACGCGGTGTCCAAGCATGCCCCCGGCGCTCACGTGTTGGTGATGGCGGCGGCCGTCGCGGACTTCCGGCCGGCGCAGGTGGCGGCGGCCAAGATCAAAAAGGGCGTCGAGGCACCGCCGACGATCCAACTCGTGGGCAACGACGATGTGCTGGCCGGCGCGGTGCGGGCCCGAGCCGAGGGGCAGCTGCCCAACATGCGGGCTATCGTCGGGTTCGCCGCCGAGACCGGCGACGCCAACGGCGATGTGCTGTTCCACGCCCGGGCGAAGCTGCGCCGCAAGGGCTGCGACCTGTTGGTGGTCAATGCCGTCGGTGAGGGCAGGGCCTTTGAGGTCGACAGCAACGACGGCTGGCTGCTGGCATCCGACGGTACCGAGTCGGCGCTGCAGCACGGCTCCAAGACGCTGATGGCCAGTCGTATTGTTGATGCCATCGTCGCATTTCTGCACGGCAACGGCGGGTAGGTTCTGCGTCGGCGCATCGGCGTGCGCGTGCCGATTCCCAGGAAGCTCGCAGACGCCTGTGTGTTGAGTCAGATGACACGGCGATATAATTCGCCTAACTAAGTTTTCTATGCATGATTCGGAAGGATGAGGGCGTGAGCGAGAAAGGTCGGCTGTTTACCAGCGAGTCGGTAACCGAGGGACACCCTGACAAGATCTGCGACGCTATCAGCGACTCGGTGCTCGACGCGCTCCTGGAGCAGGACCCCCGATCCCGCGTCGCGGTCGAGACGCTGGTCACCACCGGGCAGGTGCACGTCGCCGGGGAGGTGACCACCTCGGCCAAGGACGCTTTCGCTGACATCCCGACTACCGTCCGCAACCGCATCCTGGAGATCGGCTACGACTCGTCCGCCAAGGGCTTCGACGGCGCCTCCTGCGGCGTGAACATCGCCATCGGCAAGCAGTCAGCCGACATCGCGCAGGGCGTCGACACCGCCCATGAAGCACGCGTCGAGGGCGCCGCGGACCCACTCGACGCTCAGGGCGCCGGCGACCAGGGCCTGATGTTCGGCTACGCGATCGACGACACGCCCGAGTTGATGCCGCTGCCCATAGCGCTGGCCCACCGGCTGGCCCGGCGGTTGGCCGAGGTCCGCAAGAACGGCGTGCTGCCGTATCTGCGTCCCGACGGCAAGACCCAGGTCACCATCGCCTACGAAGGCAACACCCCGGTACGGCTGGACACCGTCGTCATCTCCACCCAGCACGCCGCCGACATCGATCTGGACAACACGCTCACTCCTGATATCCGGGAGAAGGTGCTCAACACCGTGCTCGACGACCTGGCGCACGACACCCTGGACGCGTCGTCGGTGCGGCTGCTGGTCAACCCCACCGGCAAGTTCGTCCTCGGGGGACCGATGGGCGACGCCGGGCTGACCGGTCGCAAGATCATCGTCGACACCTACGGCGGCTGGGCCCGCCACGGCGGCGGCGCCTTTTCCGGCAAGGATCCGTCCAAGGTAGACCGATCAGCGGCGTACGCGATGCGGTGGGTCGCCAAGAACGTCGTCGCCGCCGGGCTGGCGGAGCGCGTCGAGGTCCAGGTGGCCTACGCCATCGGGAAAGCTGCCCCGGTCGGCCTGTTCGTCGAGACGTTCGGCAGCGAGACGGTCGACCCGGTCAAGATCGAGAAGGCCATCGGTGAGGTGTTCGACCTGCGGCCCGGTGCGATCATCCGCGACCTGGACCTGCTGCGCCCGATCTACGCGCAGACCGCTGCCTACGGGCATTTCGGACGCACCGACGTCGAGCTGCCGTGGGAGCAGCTCAACAAGGTCGACGACCTGAAGCGCGCCGTCTAATCTCCGCCGACCAGACGCAAAAGCCCCTGGGACGCCGAGCTTTTCGGCGTTTTTGCGTCTGGTGACGACGGCTCAAGTGAATCGGTAGTCGTCGAGGTTGAAGCGCCGGCTTCGCCAGTAGGCCTCCATCGTTGTGGTCGGTCGTAGTGGCACGTCGCCGTTCTTGTCGAAGTAGTAGCTGTTGGCCAGCCGGCAACTGTCCTGCCAGAACACCTGGCGGTGCCGGCGGCGCATCATCTCCGCGAAGTACCGGGCGTTGGCCTCCTCGGTCACCTCGACATGCGTTGCGCCGACGCGGCGGGCCCGTTTCAGGCACCGCACGATGTGGTGGGTCTGCGCTTCGATGAGCGCGAAATATGACGACCCGACATAGCCATACGGCCCGAACACGGTGAAGAAGTTCGGGAAGCCGGGCAGGCTGACCCCTTCATAGGCCTGCAGCCGATTCTCGTCCCAGAACCGGCTCAACGACCGGCCGCCGCTGCCGGTGACGGCGTAGGTCGGGACGCTGTCGGTATCCATCACCTTGAAGCCCGTCGCCAGCACCAGCACGTCGACCTCGTGGCTGGCGCCGTCGGTGGTGGTCACCGCCGTGGGCGTGATCTTGTCGATCGCCTCGGTCACCAGCCGCACATTGTCACGGTTGAACGTGGACAGGTAGCTGTTGTGAAAGCCGGGCCGCTTACAGCCCACGGCATAGCGCGGGGTGAGCTGTGCGCGCACCACTGGGTCGCGGACCTGTTGGCGCAGGTAGGCCCGTCCCGCCGCCTCCATCCGCTTGGCCAGCGGAAACACGGTGAAGTAGTGCGCCGGGACCGGAAAGGTCGCCTCCACGAAGGTCTGGCTGGCCAAATGCTGAACGGCCTTGCCGCCGGGAATCCGCATCGCCCAGCGGGCCAGTTTGGGCAACGGCACATCCAGTTTCGGGAAGCACCAGATTGGGGTGCGCTGAAAGACGGTGAGGTGCTTGACGATTGGCGCGATCTCGGGAATGACTTGCACGGCTGAGGCGCCGGTGCCGATGACGGCGACGCGCTTGCCGGTCAGGTCCTGATTGTGATCCCAGCGCGCGGTGTGCATGGTGATGCCGGCGAACGAGTCGACACCGTCGATGTCGGGAAGCTTCGGCACGGTCAGCACCCCGCTGGCGTTGACCAGGAAACACGCGGTGAGTTCGTGCCCACTGTCGATCTGCACCCGCCACAGACAGCTGTCGTCGTCGAACTCGGCGCCGAGAACCTTGGTGTTGAACCGGATCCGGGATCGGATACCGTACTTGTCGATGCAGTGCTCGGCGTACGCCTTCAGCTCGCGCCCTGGTGCGTAGGTTCGCGACCAGTTGCGGCTCGGTTCGAACGAGAACTGGTAGGAGAACGACGGAATGTCCACGGCGATACCGGGATAGGTGTTCCAATGCCAGGTGCCGCCGACTCCGTCGCCAGCCTCGATCAGCAGGTAATCGGATAACCCCGCCTTGTCGAGCTTGATGGCAGCACCGATCCCGGAGAACCCGGCTCCGACGATGAGAATGTGGTAATCGGCTGTCATCGCAGCCTCCGTCCGGTCACGCGCACCCCGTGCTTGGGCCGTAGCGTCAGCGTCGCCTCCAATTCGACCGGATGGCCGGGCGCGAGGTCGAAGACGAAGCGCTGGCCCATGATCGCAGCCATCAGAACCATTTCTATCAGGGCGAAGCAGTTCGCGGTGGTCTCGTGCCCGGCCAGCATGAAAGTCAGCGCCTCGTCGCGCACCCGCTTGCGCGGCCACGACCCGTTGTCCGCCTGCAGCAGCAGGTTGAGCAGGTCGGGAGCATCTGTCGGATGAGCCAGCCGCTCGTTGATGACTTCATTGACGGCCCGGTCGAGTTCCAGCGCGATCTTCTGCATCTCGCGCAGCGGTGGTGGCAGCGGCACACCGGAGAAGGTGCACCACATCAGCCCGTCGTAGACGGGCGGTGGCAGCAGCCCCCACAGGCCGAGCCGCTCCAGTTTCTCGGCGCGCCGCAGTCCGCGGGTGGCCAGATCATGCATGCGCTGCGTCAACGGCCCGAAGTCTTGGCTGAACAATGCGTTGGCCACCACACGCAGCGTCGCCTCGACCATCGTCGCGTGCATGTCGAACTCGACTCGCTCGCCACGGGCCACCAGAGCCGAGGTGACGTCGGCGATCGGGTCGATCATTAGATCGACCATCTCGTTGAGATGGCGGCGGGCGAACGCCGGGTTCAGCGTGCCCCGGTGCGCCGACCACGAGTCGCCCTCGTCGGTGAGCAGGTTGATGCCGGCCGTGGCCCGGATGGGCTCGTACTCGTTGGATTTGATGTATTTCAGCCGGGCCCGGTGCAGCACGTGGTCGACGTAGTCGGGATGGCTCAGCGCGACGAACCATCCACCGGCGCAACGGAACCGGGCGATATCGCTGCCGCGCAGCCGCCCAATGAAGCGGTCGCCGGCGTCGAACCCGACAGTGAACGCCTCGCGTGTCATCGTCCAGGTGTGCAGTCTGGTTGCCGGGCCTCTCGTGGGCCGCTCGGCAGTCGACATGGGCGCCGTTGCCATACCTCCACTGTAGGTAGCGCCGGTGCGGTCCGTAATGCGACTATGGGACAAAGAGTTGGGAATTTAGGACACCGGGGATCGCATGACGACGTGGTCGGCTGATATGCGGCATCGGGTGTTCGCCACCCGGTTGCTGTGCGAAGTGGCCAACGAGCGCGGGATTGCTACGCCAGATGTGCTCGCCGGCACCGGCATCGCCCAGGCAGATCTGGACGACCCGGACGCGGTCGTCACCGCATGGGACGAAATCATTTCGGTGCGCAGGCTCCTCGCGCGATTATCCGATGACGCCGGTGTGGGTATCGACGTTGGTGGCCGGTTCACGCTCACCCACCTGGGACTGATGGGGTTCGCCGTTATGTCCTGTGGGACGCTTCGCGAACTCTTCACGATCGCAATGCGTTACTTCGCGCTGACGATGCTGCACATCGACGTCCAGCTGTTCGGAGGCTCGGACCGCTGCCTGCTCGAACTCAACGCCGATCACCTGCCCGTCGACGTGCGCCGCTTCTTCGTCGAGCGCGACATCGCCGGAATCATCGCAACCACAACCGGATTCGCGCTTCCCGTAGTGGAGAAGTATGGCGACCAGGTCGCGGCCGACGTGGCGATCGACGAGGACGTGCTGGGGCCGCTTCTTAAGCTGATCCCGTTCGAGAACGTCGCATTTGGGCGCGCGCACAACCGACTGCATTTGCCGCGGGCGATGCTGGACGAGCCGCTGCCCCAGGCCGACCGGCACACGCTTGAGATCTGTATGGCGCAATGCGATGTGCTCATGCAACGCAACGAACAACGTCGCGGCATCACCGCGGTGCTGCGCACCAAGCTGTTTCGTGATTGCGGTGGCTTCCCAACGCTTCCCGATGTCGCCGCCGAGCTCGACATTCACCCGAGAACGCTGCGGCGCCGACTTGCCGAGGAAGGCACGTCGTTTCGGGCCTTGCTGAACGAAGCCCGCTTCACCGTGGCCCTCGACCTGCTGTGCAACGTCGGGCTAACCGTGAAGGAGGTGTCCAAGCGGCTGGGCTATACCGACGTCTCGACCTTCTCGCACGCGTTCAAACGCTGGTATGGCGTGGCGCCCAGCGCATACCCGCGCTAGTGCAGCGCCGCCTTCAGCGCCGCCAGTCCGCGGTTCATCGCCTCGGCGGCGGTCGGCACCACCAACGCGAAGCTGACGTAGCCGTGCACCATGGTCGGCTCGTTGCGCAACTCGGCGGGCACACCGGCGGCGGTGAGCAGCTCGGCGTAGCGGGCACCGTCGTCGCGGAGCGGGTCATGTTCGGCGGTGCCGATGTAGGCGGGCGGCAGCCCGGACGGGTCGGCGGCATTTGCCGGGGCGAGGGTGATAGGCAACGTGGTGGAATCGCTGATGTCGACGCCCGGCAGGTACCACGCCAGGAATGCGTCGATGACATCGCGGTCCAAGATCGGCGCGTCCGCGTTCTCGGTGAACGACGGCAGCGACAGGTCACCGGTGGTCGACGGGTACCACAGCAGCTGGAACGCCAGCGGTGGTCCGCCGTTGTCGCGGGCCAGCAACGCCATCACCGCCGCGATGTTGCCGCCGGCGGAGTCGCCGGCCACGGCGATCCGGTTGGGGTCGCCACCTAACTCGGCCGCGTGCTCACCGACCCACTGCAACGCGGCCCAGCAGTCGTCGATCCCGGTCGGGAACGGATGCTCGGGCGCCAGCCGGTAGTCGACCGACACCACGATGGCCTCTGCGCCGACGGCGTGCGCGCGGGCGACCGGGTCGTGGGTGTCCAGGTCGCCGATCGACCAGCCGCCTCCGTGGTAGAAGACCACTACTGGCAAGTCGTCGTGCGCGGTGACCGGCGGCCAGTAGATGCGGACCGGGATGCCAGTGAGCTCGCCCACGGTGCGATCCTCGATCCGCAGGTCAGGCAGCATTTCCGGGGGCGCCTTCAACTGGCGGATTAGCGAGCGCGCGACCTCTACCCCATTGGCCGCTGTGAACGTCAGCGGCAGCGCGTCAAGCAGCATTTTCAGGGTGGGGTCGATGTCGGGTCGGGCGGTGGTCGTTTCCGTCATGGGCCCTACGGTACGAGCTCGGCGTCTAGGCCCGATTGCCCGGCTCCTCCTCGGTCCGCCGAGCGGACCGCATCGTCGTCGGGCTAGGCGTGCAGCGCGGTGCGCAACGCCGCCAGCCCGCGGTCCATGGCCCCGGCGGCGGCCGGTACCACACCGGCCTAGCCGACATAGCCGTGCACCAACGTCTCGGCGTTATGCACTTGGGCGCGAACACCGGCGGCGGCGAGCAGCTCACCGTAGCGGACTCCGTCGTCGCGCAGCGGGTCGTGACCGGCGACACCGATGTAGGCAGGTGGCAGACCGGCCAGGTTCTCGGCCCGCCCCGGTGCCATCCCGGCCGGCGGATCGGACAAGTCGACTTCGCCTGCGTACCAACGGGAAAACGCTGCGATGGCGGACCGGTCGAGGATCGGCGCGGTGGCGTTCTCGGTGAACGACGGCAGCGATGGGTCCCACAGCGTGGATGGGTACCACAACAGCTGGAAGGCGATCGGCGGGCCGCCGTTGTCGCGGGCGTGTTGCGTGATCACCGCGGCGATGGTGCCGCCCGCCGAGTCCCCGGCCACGGCCAGGCGAGTGGGGTCGGCGCCGATCTCGCCGCCGTGACCGGCCACCCATTGCGTTGCGGCCCAAGCATCCTCGATGGCAGCGGGGTAGGGATGCTCGGGTGCCAGCCGGTAGTCGACCGACACCACGATCGCCTCTGCGCCGACGGCATGCTGGCGGACGGTGCCGTCGTGGGTGTCCAGGTCGCCCACGACGAAGCCGCCGCCATGGAAATACAGCACCACCGGCGGCGCGGTGTGCTGATCGGGATTGGTTGGCGGCCAATAGATCCGGATAGCAATCTCACCCGCCGGGCCGGCGATGACGCGGTTCTCCACGCGCAGCTCGGGATGCAGCGGCCGGCGGGGCAGCTCACGCAGCCGGTGCCGCGCCACTTCCACCCCATCGTCGACCGATAACCGAAACGGAACCGCATCCAGTACCTTCAGCAAGATGGCGTCGACGCCGGGTTTCTCGTCATCGTCCCGCATAGGGACACCGTACGCACCGCGCTGGGTGGTCGGTGGCTGGGTAGTCGGCGGGTGGGCAGGCGCCGCCTACGGTGTGTTCTTGACTGTGACCGCGTTGCGGTCGCGGCCCGGTGCGGAGCTGACCGGGCAGTGGATCGCCCAGCCAGCGTTCAAGTCATCGATGGCGCTGCTGCTGGCCGTCGCCGCGGTTGCCCATCCGATTGCTCGAGAGCGGCGCTGGCTGATGCTGGCGCTGGTGTTGTCGGCGACCGGCGACTGGCTGCTGGCAATCCCGTGGCTGCCGCCGTCGTTCGTGCTCGGGCTGGCGGCATTCCTGTTGGCGCACTTGTGTTTTCTGGGGGCGCTGGTCCCGCTGGCCGGGCCATCTGTCCCGCGCTTGGTGGCGGTCGGCGTGATGTGCGTGATGTGCGCGGGGCTGTTGGTGTGGTTCTGGCCGCAGCTGGGCCGCGACAGGCTGACTATTCCAGTGACGGTGTACATCGTCGTTGTGGGCGCAATGGCATGCGCGGCCCTGCTGGCGCGGCTGCCAACGATCTGGACGGCTGTGGGGGCGGTGTGTTTCGCGGTGTCGGACGCGATGATCGGCATCGGCCGGTTCATCCTCGGTAACGAGGCGTTGGCGGTGCCGATCTGGTGGGCATACGCGGCGGCGCAGATCCTGATCACGGCCGGGTTCTTCTTCGACCGGGAGGACCTGGGTCACACCGCCGACTCAAGCGAGAGCTAGTGACCATGCCGGACGGTTCGTCGTGACCAGGCAGGCCGCCGAGCACGAGCCGATCGCGCGGGTGCTGCCGATGCTGTCGGTGCCTCATCTGGACCGCGAGTTCGACTATCTGGTCACTGCCGAGCAGTCCGATGACGCGCACCCGGGGGTGCGGGTGCGGGTCCGCTTCCACGGTCGGCTGGTCGACGGCTTTGTACTGGAGCGCCGCACCGACACCGATCACGTCGGCAAGCTGGGCTGGCTTGACCGTGTGGTGTCCGCCGAGCCGGTGCTCACCGCCGAAATCCGCCGCCTGGTTGACGCCGTAGCGGCCCGCTACGCCGGGACCCGGGCCGACGTGCTGCGGCTGGCGGTGCCGGCCCGACATGCCAGGGTCGAGCGCGAAACCGCGACGGCGCCGACCCTGCCGGTCGTCGCGCCGGTAGACCCAGCGGGCTGGGAGGCGTATGGCCGCGGCGCACAGTTCCTAGCCGCCCTGGCTGAGTCGCGGGCCGCCCGCGCGGTATGGCAGACGCTGCCCAGCGAGCTGTGGGCGGAAAGATTCGCCGAGGCCGCCGCGCAGACGCTACGGGCCGGACGTGCGGTGCTGGCGATCGTGCCCGATCAGCGGGATGTGGACGCGCTGTGGCGGGCCGCGACGGCACGGGTCGACGAGCACAGCGTGGTGGCACTGTCGGCGGGCCTGGGACCGGCCGCACGCTACCGGCGTTGGCTGGCGGCGCTGCGAGGCAGCGCACGGGTGGTCATCGGCACCCGCAGTGCGGTGTTCGCGCCGGTGACCGACCTGGGTCTGGTCATGGTCTGGGACGACGGCGACGACACCCTGGCCGACCCGCGGGCACCGTATCCGCATGCCCGCGAGGTGGCCATGTTGCGCGCGCATCAGATGCGCTGCGCCGCGCTGATCGGCGGGTATGCCCGGACCGCGGAAGCGCACGCATTGGTGCGCAGCGGATGGGCGCATGATGTGGTGGCGGCGCGGCCAATCGTTCGTGCCTGCACCCCGCGGGTGGTCGCCCTCGACGACAGGGGATACGCCGACGAGCGCGATCCGGCGGCCCGCACCGCGCGGCTGCCGTCGGTCGCGCTGCGCGCCGCCCGCTCCGCGCTGGAGGCCGGGGCACCGGTGCTGGTGCAGGTGCCGCGGCGTGGCTACGTGCCGTCGCTGGCATGCGGGCGCTGCCGCACGATCGCCCGCTGTCGGCACTGCACCGGCCCGCTGTCGCTGCCCGACCGTGGCGGGCCGGCGGCATGCAGATGGTGTGGCGGCGTCGATCCCACGCTGCGCTGCCGCCGCTGCGGGTCGGATGCGGTGCGCGCGGTGATCGTCGGCGCCCGGCGCACCGCAGAAGAACTCGGCCGCGCATTCCCGGGCACCACGGTGATCACCTCCTCCGGCGACGCCGTCGTATCCGAGATCCCCAGTGGTCCGGCCCTGGTGGTCGCCACTCCGGGCGCCGAACCCCGCGCCTGCGGAGGGTATGGGGCGGGGTTGCTACTGGACAGCTGGGCGCTATTGGGCCGGCAGGATCTGCGCGCGGCCGAGGACACCCTGCGGCGCTGGATGGCCGCCGCGGCGCTGGTGCGTGCGCGCGGTGACGGCGGGGTGGTGATCGTGGTCGCCGAATCGTCCATCCCGACCGTGCAATCGCTCATCCGGTGGGATCCGGTTGGTCATGCCGACACCGAGCTGGCCGCCCGCGATGAAGTCGGCCTGCCTCCCAGTGTGCACATCGCCGCGGTCGACGGCACCGCCGCAGCGGTGACGGCGCTGCTGCAGGAGGCCCGGCTGCCTGACGGCGCAGACCTGCTCGGCCCAGTTGAGCTGCCGCCGGGCGCGCGCCGTCCGGCAGGTACCCTCGCCGACGTGCGGGTGACCCGGATGCTGGTACGGGTCCGCCGTGAACAGGGCTTGGCGCTGGCGGCGAGTCTGCGGCGGGGCGTGAGTGTGCTCAGCGCCCGGCAAACTCACCAGCCGGTGCGGGTGCAGATCGACCCGCTGCACATCGGGTAAAAGCGGCAGAGCCTGTCAAATCACGCCCTGGAGAAAGACATTCGCGAACGGAGCGGAACCCTCAACTGTTCATCGCCGCGAGGCCGCTTTCCGTCAGGCGGCACGACGGCTAGCGGCAGTCTGATCCCTGGCCGGAATACGTTCTGGCCGAGTCGATTTCAGGTTTAATGCGCCAAAGCCCCTCGCTACATCACCCACCTATCCCGGGCCGTACCGGTTGGTCACATCACGACGCGGCCAATCCAGCGGGCCGCATCCGTTATCGACGTAGCTTGTGCCAGAAGAAAGACACTGGCTCCTCGTCCTGACTCATCGTTTTCGCGCGGTGACGAGCAGGTACTCCCACTCCATCACGCCGCCGCTTAGGTGCCGCCGGGCGAGTTCGACGAGTTGGGCGTCGAGTGTGGCGGCCAACACGGGATTGTCGCCGATGTTGCGGTAGGCGTTGATCGTCGGGCCGTAATGGTTCTTGAAGTAGGCGTGGACCGCCTCGGCGCTGTCGAACCGGTCCACCTTCAACATGGCCCGCTGGGTGCTGATATCGCCGACCCGGTCGCCCAGCAGTCCGCTCACATAGTCCTCGCGTCCCCACAACGCCGCCGGGGGCACACCCGGCCCCAGCGTCGGCCTATACGGCCTGATGGTGGCGAGCATCTGGCCGAAGAATCCCTCCGGTGTCCAGCTGATCAGACCGATCGTCCCCCCGGAGCGACAGACCCGAACCAGCTCGTCGGCCGCGCACTGATGACGGGGCGCAAACATCACCCCGATTGCCGACATCACTACGTCGAACTCGCCGTCGGCGAACGGCAGGGCTTCGGCATTGGCTTCCCGCCACTCGAGCATCACACCCTTCTCTGCGGCCCTCTGCTGCGAGCGGCGCAGCAGTTCGGGTGTGAGGTCGCTGGAAATGACGGCGGCGCCCGTCATGGCGGCGGGGATCGAAATGTTGCCGGATCCGGCGGCCACGTCAAGCACCCGATCGCCCAAGCCAATGCCGGTGGCGCCGACCAGTACCGAGCCCAGTGGAGCCATCACCTCCTCGGCCATGAGGGCGTAATCGCCCATCGCCCACACCGCCCGATGTGTGGCCGCCACGGCGTGATCCTCGCCGATAGGCGTTTCGATGCTCATGAAGGACCTCCTGGGAAAGACAAAGGGATGTATGCCGCGACATCGTTGTCGCCGGTGCCGGAGCCAAATGAATTGTGTTGGTGTCACCCTTAGTTCCAGCACAGACCTTGTTTCGCGCCGCAAGCTTCTTTTTTTCCATGTCCCTGTCCTTCGTGACATGGCCACGTTCAAGCCCGCGACATCGCCGCGGGGTTGCGCCTGGCCACGACTTCAGTCGGCCCCGCAGAAGGCGCCCTGCTTGGGGCCGGCTGGCTGGCAATGGCGCTCGACATGTGACGCGACACGCTGCGTGGTGTTGTCGGCGTGGGCCACGCCCAGCAGCTCCGCACCGCCGCTTGCGCACAAGATTGCCAGCGTGGCTGCGCCAGCAATCCCCGCCATTCGCAATGACTTCCTCATCGTTGTTCCTCTTCATCCATATTCAAATCATGCTAGTAAACTATAGTAGTACCTAGAAATAGTGTACGTCTACAACAGTAGTATCTGTTACACTGTTGGACCCTGGGCAGGACACCGACGAAGTTGGCCGGCTGGGAAATCGCGAGGCGACTGGGAAACCGGGAGGAACGATGCCCACCGAAAGTGTGACGGCCACCGACGAGTCATTGGATGCGGTCACCGATGCGTTGCTGACCGCCTCGCGGTTACTGATGGCCATCTCGGCGAACTCAATCGCCCTGGTCGACGAGACCATCACCATCCCGCAGTTCCGGACCCTGGTTATCTTGTCCAATTGGGGTCCGGTCAATCTCGCCACTCTGGCTGGTCTGCTGGGTGTGCAACCTTCGGCCACCGGCCGGATGGTCGACCGACTCGTCGGGGCGGGGCTGATCGACCGCCTGCCGCACCCAACTTCGCGCCGCGAGCTACTGGCCGCGCTCACCGAGCGCGGACGAGAGGTCGTCCGGCAGGTCACCGCGCACCGGCGCGCTGAGATCGCCCGCATCGTGGAAAAAATGCCGCCGCCAGAACGGCATGGGCTGGTGCGGGCGCTGACGGCGTTTACCACCGCCGGGGGTGAGCCTGCCGCGTACCTCGACGTTGACTCGTAGGCCCACCCGAGCACAGCTCCGCCCGTGGCCTCCTACGTCGGCATGCGCCGTTAAGACCAGCGCGAAGGGGCACCACTCATCGTCGTACTCCCGGTGCGGCGTCGGGATTTTCGTGCGGTATACGCGTTCACGCGACCTTTCGGCCAAGGAACGCCGCGAGCTGATCGGCAGGCGGGCGGCCGACGGGACACGGCTGCTCCTCTCCGAAGGGTCTGCCCGGCCCGCGGAACTCGGGGCCGACACCTTGGCGGGCGGCGGCCAATTGCTGGGTCGCCAACTCCGGATCGAGATCGGTGGACTGGCCCGTGGCAGCTGCCAGATCCCACGCGTGCGTCAGCACATCGGTGGTGCGCATCCCGATGAAGACACGTCCAGGAATCTGCGCGAACGGCAGCTCGAACGTGATGGTCATGCCGTCCGGCCTGGCGAACACCCCTTGGGCGGCGGCGGCCGTGGCCCGATGAGCGTCGACGAGGTTGTCGGGTCGGGCCGGCGGCTGCTGGTAGATGCCCGCCCATCGCCCAACGTGCTCGTTGCCGCTTAAAACGTGCTCGATGAGATCCCGGATCGTCCACTTTGAGCAGGGCGTGGGGGCGCCGAGCTGGTCGGCGCTGACGTTGGCCAGGACGCCGGCGAATGCGTCTTGAGCACGGTGGTGAGCCGCGAGTGGGTCCATTGACTGCACCTCTACTTACTCGAGTCCGTTCCGGCAAAGCTTCCGCACCGATTTTCTCGGAAACGAACGGTTCGCGGGTCAGAAATCCCACTTGGGCTATCCGCCGGCTGGCGGGACGGCCATAACTGTGGGGCGGAACTCTTATCGAGGGGCGGCACCACCAACGAAATACCCGGCCGTACCCGTCGACAGCATCCTGGGCATGTCCGTCGAGGCGTCCGAGACGACGCTATAGCTGGGTGACACCGTCTCGAGCGGGCGCGTCGCCATGGCCACTGTCCTCCAGCCCTGCGGCACGGATAACCCGGCGACCGAACCCGCCCGGCCGAAGCCCGCCGACACCACCGGCGCGTCTCCACTGGCAGCAAGGCGTGCTAAACCCGCCGACCCCACCGCCCCCGTCCCGGTCAGGGGAGTCATCGGAGTCATCACGGATCTCGCGGGCACGCCCAGAAGTGTCGACAGGGTTGGCAGCGGCGACGTGGGCTGCGACGGCTGAGCGAGTTTCTGCAGCGCTTGGGGCACCGTCGACATCAGCCGCGACAGTGTGGCGTGGATCCCGGCGGCGTGGTCGACCACTGCGGTCTGTCCGGCCAACCCGGCCAGATTAGTGGTCTGCAGCGGGGGGACGAACGGCGCCAATGTGGACGCGGCCGCCGAGGAGGCGGCATAGCCGTACATCGCGGTGGCATCCTGTGCCCACATTTCGTCATAGTGAGCCTCGGCGGCCGTGATCGCGTGCGCGTTCTGATCAACAACGTTCGTCACGACCAGCAACACGAACAGGGCGCGGTTGGCCGCGATCACCGGTGGCGGCACCGTCATCGCGAACGCGGTCTCATAGGCGGCCGCCACTGCCCTCGCCTGGGTGGCGGCCTGTTCCGCAAGCGCGGCAGTGGTCGTCATCCACGTCACATACGGTGCGGCCGCGGCCGCCATTGCCGCTGATGCCGACCCCCACCACCCGTCGCTGGTCAACCCAGAGACCACCCAGCCGTAGCCGGCCGCCGTGGAGTACAGGTCATCGGCCAGCCGGTCCCAGGCCACCGCGGCCGCCAGCATCGGGCCCGATCCCGGCCCCGCATGCAGGCGTCCGGAATTGATCTCCGGCGGTAACGCCCCTAAATCCATCGCTACACTCCCCTTTAGGCGGCCGCGCCCGCGGTGGACGGTCTCGGTGGCCGCAGACGACGCCGCACTGGTCTGACGCAGCACCCGCGAAATCGGTTCATGGTTACCGCCGGCGGCGTGCGGCGCGCCGGATCGACTGGGCACCGACCCGACTTCGCGGGCGACGAAGTCTTCGAGGTCGGACAGGTTGTCTCCAGCGCGCTCGCCGACCCACAGCAGGGTGGTCATCAGCGCTACCGCGCCCGTCTGCCCTTTGAGGAACCACTGCGCGAATTGTTCGCCGAGGTAGTCGCCTTCCTCGCACGCCACGCCGGCCAGGGTGCTTACTTGTTCGGTGACCGCACGCTCTCGGTCCAGCGCCAGCGCCAGAGCGTCTCGCGCGACGTCGAACTGGTTGCGCATCGCGTCGACTCCGTGGATTTCGACACGCGTCTTCCTACACTGTGCCCGTGCGCCTTGTCTTCGCCGGCACGCCCGAGCCCGCGCTGCCCGCGCTGCGTCGCCTGATCGACTTGCCCCGCCATGACGTGATCGCGGTACTCACCCGACCGGACGCCGCCTCGGGCCGGCGGGGCAAGCCGCAGCCGTCGCCGGTGGGCCGGGTGGCTCTCGAGCGGGGCATTCCGCTGCTGCGGCCGTCGCGGCCCAACTCGGCGCAGTTCGTTGCCGAACTATCGGAGTTGGCGCCCGATTGCTGCGCCGTGGTGGCCTACGGCGCACTGCTCGGCGACGAGCTGCTCGCGGTGCCCAGACACGGCTGGGTCAACCTGCACTTCTCGCTGCTGCCCGCCTGGCGCGGCGCCGCCCCCGTGCAGGCGGCGATCGCTGCGGGAGACACGGTCACCGGGGCGACGACGTTCCAGATCGAATCCGGCCTGGACTCCGGACCGGTTTACGGCGTCGTCACCGAGGCGATCCGCCCGACGGACACGGCGGGCGATCTGCTTGAGCGGCTGGGGGTTTCGGGGGCGGAGCTGTTGGTGACCACGCTCGACGGCATCGTCGACGGGACGCTGACCCCGGTACCGCAGCCCACCGACGGGGTCAGCTTGGCGCCGAAGATCACCGTGGAGCAGGCTCGGGTGCGCTGGGATCTGCCGGCCCAGGCCCTCGAGCGTCGGATCCGCGCCGTCACGCCCAATCCGGGCGCCTGGACGCTGATCGGTGAGCTGCGCGTCAAACTCGGACCGGTGCGCATCGACGCCGACGCGCCGAAACCGTTGTGGCCCGGCAATATTCATATAGATCGCCGCGATGTGTGGATCGGTACTGGCTCGGAGCCGGTGCGGCTGGGCCAAATCCAGCCGCCCGGAAAGAAATTCATGAACGCCATCGATTGGGCCCGCGGCGCCCGGCTCGATCCCGCCGCGCGGGCATCATGACGCCGCCACGCCGGAGGCAGCCATCGCGCGCCTCGGCACGCAGCAGACCAACTCGGCGCGGGCCGCGCCGCCAACCGCTGGATCCGGCGCGTCGCGCCGCCTTCGACGTGCTGCGGGCAGTCACCGAGCGCGACGCATACCCCAACCTGGCGCTGCCTGCCCTGCTGCGTGAACGCGGCATCACCGGGCGCGACGCCGCCTTCGCCACCGAGCTGACTTACGGGACCTGCCGCACCCGCGGTCTGCTCGACGCGATCATCGGTGCCGCCGCCGGCCGGGCACCGGAAGCCATCAATCCCGTGCTGCTTGACCTGCTGCGGCTCGGCAGCTACCAACTGTTGCGCACCCGGGTCGACACGCACGCGGCGGTATCCACCACCGTCGAGCAGGCCGGACTCGAATTTGACTCGGCAAGAGCGGGTTTTGTCAACGGTGTGCTGCGCACCATCAGCACCCGAGACGAGGACTCCTGGGTGCAGCAGTTAGCTCCCGACCCGGTGAGCGATCCGGTCGGGCATGCCGCCTTCGTGCACGCGCACCCGCGGTGGATTGCCCAGGCGTTCGCGGATGCGTTGGGCGCGGCGGCCGGAGAGCTCGACGCGGTGCTGGCCAGCGACGACGAGCGGCCGCAAGTGCATTTGGCTGCCCGGCCAGGAGTGCTGACCGCCGCCGAGTTGGCCGGAGCCGTGCACGGCACGGTTGGCAGGTATTCGCCGTTTGCGGTGTATCTATCAGCCGGCGATCCCGGGCAGCTGGCGCCGGTGCGCGACGGCCGCGCCCTGGTCCAGGACGAGGGGAGCCAGCTGGTGGCCCGCGCGCTGACGCTGGCGCCGGTAGCCGACGACACCGGACGGTGGCTGGACCTGTGTGCCGGGCCGGGCGGCAAGACCGCGCTGCTGGCCGCGCTGGGCGCCGGTTCCGGGGTGCGGGTCACCGCCGTTGAGCCATCGCAGCGACGGGCAGACCTGGTGGTGGAGAACACCCGCGGGCTGCCGGTCGACGTGCTGCGGGCCGACGGGCGTGAAACCGGCCTCGAGCCCGGGTTCGACCGGGTGTTGGTCGACGTGCCGTGCACCGGGCTGGGCGCGTTGCGGCGCCGGCCCGAAGCCCGCTGGCGGCGCCAGCCGGCCGATCTGCCAGCGCTGGTCAAGCTGCAACGCGAGCTGTTGGCCGCCGCGATCGCGCTGACCCGCCCCGGCGGCGTGGTGCTCTATGCGACCTGCTCGCCGCACCTGGCCGAAACCGTCGGCGTCGTCGCCGACGCGTTGCGCCGCCATCCGGTGTGGGCGCTGGACACCCGGCCGTTGTTCGAGCCCGTCGGTGAGCTGGGGGAAGGTCCGTATGTTCAGCTGTGGCCGCACCGGCACGGGACCGACGCCATGTTCGCGGCGGCCCTCGAAGTAGGCTGAGGCGCATGCCCGGCAACACCGGTGGACCGCTGATAGCGCCGTCGATCCTGGCCGCCGATTTCGCCCGGCTCGCCGACGAGGCCGCCGCCGTGCCCGACGCCGACTGGCTGCACGTCGATGTGATGGATGGCCATTTCGTGCCGAACCTGACGATCGGGCTGCCGGTGGTGGAGAGCCTGCTGGCGCACACCACCATCCCGATGGACTGTCATTTGATGATCGAGAACCCGGATCGCTGGGCGCCGGCATATGCCGAAGCGGGCGCGTACAACGTCACCTTCCATGCCGAGGCTACCGACAACCCGGTCGCGGTGGCCCGCGATGTCCGGGCCGCAGGTGCCAAGGCCGGGCTGAGCATCAAACCCGGCACCCCGCTCGAGCCGTACCTCGACATCCTGAGGGATTTCGACACCTTTCTGGTCATGTCGGTGGAGCCCGGTTTCGGTGGCCAGGACTTCATCCCCGAGGTGCTGAGCAAGGTGCGTACGGTGCGCAAGATGGTCGACTCCGGCGAGCTGACCATCCTGGTCGAGATCGACGGCGGCATCAACGCCGACAACATCGAGCAGGCCGCCGAGGCCGGTGTCGACTGCTTTGTCGCCGGATCCGCGGTCTACGGCGCCGAGGACCCGGCGGTGGCGGTCGAAGCACTGCGGCGACGGGCCGGTGCCGCGTCACCGCACCTGCGAAAATGAGCCGCGCCGAAGACGATGATGCCGGCGTAGCCGGGGTCGAGGAGTGGCGCCGATGAGTACCGCGGCGACCATCAGTCACGACGCCGCCATGCGACTTGCCGTCGAGCACGCCGACCTGGTGAAAGGCGGCACCTATCCGAACCCGCCGGTCGGTGCGGTGATCCTGGACCCCGACGGCCGGGTCGCCGGCGCCGGCGGCACCGGACCGGCGGGCCGCGCACACGCCGAGGTAGTGGCGCTGCGTCGGGCAGGACGCCTGGCCGAGGGCGGCACCGCGGTGGTCACCCTGGAACCCTGCAACCACCACGGCAAGACCCCGCCGTGCGTTGACGCGCTGCTCGACGCGGGCATCGCATCGGTGGTGTACGCGGTCACCGACCCGAACCCCACCGCCGCTGGTGGTGGGGCGCGGTTGGCGGCCGCCGGAGTGCACGTTATCGGCGATGTGGAAGCCGATCTGGTCGCGACCGGGCCGCTGCGTGAATGGCTGCACAAACAACGCACCGGCTTGCCGCACGTGACATGGAAGTACGCCACCAGCATCGACGGGCGCAGCGCGGCCGCGGACGGCTCAAGCCAGTGGATCACTAGCGAGGCCGCGCGCGCCGACCTGCACCGCCGGCGCGCGGCCGCGGATGCCATCGTGGTTGGGACCGGGACGGTACTCACCGACGACCCGACGTTGACCGCCCGGTTGGCCGACGGCGGGCTCGCGGACCGCCAGCCGCTGCGGGTCGTTGTGGGAAGACGCGAAATCCCTACGGAAGCAA
>DASPOT010000404.1:0-2607 GCA_035625875.1 Mycobacterium sp.
AAGTCCAGCCGCGCACCGATACTCAAAAGACGTTCCTCGGCACCTCTTTCACCAACCTCGACAAGATCAGTTAGGCCCGCACAGAACGCGTACTCCAGGCCCGCACCGACATCGGCCCACCCTGGTCATTGTGGGCGGTCATCTTTCTGACCAGTGGGCTGCTCCTCGGCTGCGCGATCGTTTACGGCGTCGAGCAACCCGCCATGCACTACATGATGGTCGCGACCGTGGGCGTCCTGGTAGCCGCCAAC
This sequence comes from Mycobacterium sp., assembly GCA_035625875.1. Classification (GTDB taxonomy): domain Bacteria; phylum Actinomycetota; class Actinomycetes; order Mycobacteriales; family Mycobacteriaceae; genus Mycobacterium. The sequence goes on from DASPOT010000404.1 coordinate 252, forward strand.
CTGTTCCTCGTCTTGGAAGTTTCGCACCCGTTCATCGGCAAAAAGGTGACGTCCCCAGAACCGCTGCGCGAAGTCGTCCAGTTCCTGTCGTCACCCCCGTCGTAGTTGCGATCCCCGCCTGCCCGCCGTTCGCAGCACGTCCGCAGTAGGTTCGTGCTCTGACCTGCTGCTTTCAAGGCCCCGTTAGGAACCTCGGTGGACCTCGACAAACCTCTACGAGCAGGCCGAATCGACTTCCCAAGCTGAGAACGCGGGTTCGATTCCCGTCATCAGCTCCGATATGACACCTGTTCACAGGCTATGCCAGAGAGCCCGCGCCGCTCGGCGCATCCCCTCGGACAACTGTTTTCGAGGGGAAACGCCAATCGCGACTGTCGGGCCACGGTGTCGGCGAATAATGTGCGTTCAATGACCGCGCGGGTGCTGGCTGGAAGTGCATTGGCGGGGAAGGCTGTCGGGGGTTCCAGTACTCCAACACCAGCACAATCCTGCTGGGCCTGGTGGTAAGCCGCGATAACGGCGGCGGATTCACCACGGGTCACGTCGCGGCACGGCGCGGGCGGTTTCGGTTCCACGTGCCGGACCGCGCACATCCCTGGACAGCGGCTGCCGCGGCCACGCTCGTGAGCATGCTCCTCTCGTGGCGGCCGTCATTCTGGTTCGACGAGGCCGCCACTGTCGCCGCCGCCAACCGGTCTGAGATCGACATCCTGCGGTTGGTGCTGAACTTCGACGCGGTACACGGCCTCTATTACCTCGCCATGCACGCCTGGTTTTCTGGTTCCGATCAACGAGTTCACGGCGCGACTTCCAAGTGCCGTGGCGGTGGGCGCCGCTGCTGCCGGTCTCGTCGTGTTGGGCAGGCTGGTGGCCGCACGCCCCACCGCATGGGCTGCGGCGGTTGCATTTACCGTGCTGCCACGCACGCTCTGGTCGGCGGTCGAGGCCAGGTCGTATGCGCTGACCGCCGCGGCCGCGGTGTGGCTGACGGTGGTGCTCGTCATCGCCGCCACGCGACGCGGGTCTGCGCTGTGGGCTTTGTACGGCCTTGTGCTCGCGCTGGCCATTGTCTGCTTTGTGTACCTGGCCTTGTTGGTGTTCGCGCACGCGGTCACGCTGGCGCTCAGTTGGAAACGGCGGCAGCTGTTGCCCTTTGCGTTCGCGGTCGCGGTAGGACTTTCTCTGGCGTCGCCGCTCATCGCGTTGACAGCGGGTCAACGCCAGCATCAACTCTGGTGGATCAACGAAGGCGGCTACCTCACCGGCGTGTTCTGGGAGCAGTGGCTCACCGGGTCACGGCTTTTCCTGTGCGCGTCCGTCATTCTTTTGGTTTGGGGATCGGTCGTTCTGGTCACCAGGAAGGTCAGCGCCGGGGAGGCTCTCGCAGTGGCGGTGCGCTGGGTTGTCGTGCCAACCGCATTACTGGTCGGATACTCGGTTTTGGTAAGCGACATCTACCACCCGAGATATCTGACATACACGGGGCCGGGCCTTGGATTGCTGCTCGGGTTTGCGTTGCGACCATTGCGCGGAACCGATCGCGAATCTTGGCGGTGTTGCTGGCGGTGCTCGCGCTCAGTTCAAGCACTGCGTTCGTGACACAGCGCAGCGTGTACGGAAAACCCGAGGGCCGACTATTCGGAAATGGCCCGCGTCATCAAAGCCGATTTCCCGGCCGCATGACTGTGTCGTCTTCGGCTTCGCCGACCATGAACCTCTGCGGGCGGCTGCCGCCGCCCGCCCCGACGTTTTCGATCACTTCAACGATGTCGCAGCCGGTGTCTCGGGTGCGTATGCGGCCCAGTTGTGGACGCAAGATCTTCCACTCGACAGCGACGCGGTGAGACCGCGGTTGGCGCTCTGCACGGTCCTGTGGGCGATCATTGACCGCAACACACCCTCGCCGGTAGTGGATGCCGCGAAGCGGGAGGGATTCGAGGTGGATCAGGAATGGGCTCTGCATCGCAGCATGGTTATTCGACTGAAAAGACCTCGAGTCGCGCAATGGCTTTCGCTTCAGCTCCAGGTGTTGCTGACCGCGAAAGCCATCGCCGCATAGTCGGTGTCGGACAGGCCGTCTTACTTCTTCAGCGTTGTCGTTCGCTTGGGAGGTAACTTGTTTCGCGCACGGTCTTCACCGCGGGTGGTGGTGACTTGTGTCGTGGTGGGGCAATTCTCCACGGAGGGGTCTGCCTGTCTTACCAGACACGTATGTAGTCGATGAGCATTTGCGACGGGAAGGTACCTTGCTCAACAAAGCCGCCGCCCGGACCACCGACCGCAAGCGTAAACATGGGAGACAGCCAATAGCCGGGATTGTTGAACGGCCACCGCTTGTCGCTAGGATTGCCGTGGA
>DASPOT010000405.1:0-9304 GCA_035625875.1 Mycobacterium sp.
TGATCGTGCTCGGGGTCTACCCCAAGCCAGTGCTGGACCTGATCAACCCCGCGGTCGAGAACACCATGACCACCATCGGCCAGCATGATCCCGCGCCGCGGGTGCCACCACGTACCTCGGGACCGGCCCAAGCACCCCGGACAGCCGAAGGACCGCAGCGATGACCCTGCCCACCCCCAGCATCGAGTACTTCCTGCTGTGCCCGATGCTCATTGTCTTCGGAGTCGCGGTGGCCGGCGTGCTGGCCGAAGCGTTCCTGCCGCGACGATTCCGCTACCGCGCACAATTGACGCTTGCCTCCGGCGGTTTGGTCGCAGCGTTCATCGCGGTCGTCGTCGTGGCCAAGTCGATCCAACCGTCCGGTCGCACCGCGGTGCTGGGCGCGATGGCCATCGATCGACCGACACTGTATCTGCAAGGCACAGTGCTGCTGGTCGCCGTGATGGCGGTCATCTTCATCGCCGAGCGCACCGCTCGCGCGCAGGCAACCGCCGAGAGCAAGGTGGCTGCGGCCGTAGGAACCCCCGCGCGCTTTGCCGGATTGGATTCCTTTACCCCGCAGGCGTCCGCGGTCCCCGGCAGCGCCGCCGAGCGCGAGGCGGAGCGGGCGGGGGCCGCCCAGACGGAACTCTTCCCGCTGGCGATGCTGTCCGTCGGCGGCATGATGGTGTTCCCCGCGTCCAATGACCTGTTGACGATGTTCGTCGCGCTGGAAGTCCTGTCGCTGCCGCTGTACCTGATGTGCGGGCTGGCCCGCCACCGCCGTCTGCTGTCGCAGGAAGCGGCGATGAAGTACTTCCTGCTGGGTGCGTTCTCGTCGGCGTTCTTCCTTTACGGTGTGGCGTTGCTCTACGGCGCGACCGGCACGCTCACGCTGCCCGGTATCCGCGACGGGCTCGCAGCGCGCGGGAACAACTCGATGGCGTTGATCGGCGTCGCCCTGCTATCGGTCGGCTTGTTGTTCAAAGTCGGTGCGGTCCCGTTCCATTCGTGGATTCCGGATGTCTACCAAGGCGCACCGACCCCGATCACCGGGTTCATGGCGGCCGCCACCAAGGTCGCCGCCTTCGGCGCGCTGCTGCGGGTGATCTATGTCGCGCTGCCCCCGCTGCATGACCAGTGGCGGCCCGTGCTGTGGGTGATCTCGATCCTGACCATGGCGGTCGGCACCGTCACCGCAGTGAACCAAAGCGACGTCAAACGGCTGCTGGCGTATTCGTCGGTCGCCCACGTCGGTTTCATCCTCACCGGGGTGATCGCCGACAACCCGGCCGGTGTGTCGGCGACGATGTTCTACCTGCTCGCCTACAGCTTCAGCACGTTGGGCGCGTTCGCCGTTGTCGGCCTGGTCCGTAGCGCTGACGGCCGTGAAGACGCCGACATGGCGCACTGGCGCGGGCTGGGGCGGCGCTCACCCATTGTGGGCGCGATGTTTTGCCTGTTTCTGTTGGCGTTCGCAGGCATTCCGCTGACAAGCGGATTCGTCAGCAAGTTCGCCGTGTTCAAAGCCGCCGCCCAGGGCGGGGCGGTGCCGTTGGTAATCATCGGTGTGGTGGCCAGCGGTGTGGCAGCCTACTTCTACGTGCGGGTGATCGTGCTGATGTACTTCAGCGAACCGTCCGCCGACACATCGCACGTCGCGGTTCCCGGCGTGTTGAGTAAAGCCGCGATCGCGGTATGCGCCGCGGTCACCGTCGTCCTGGGGGTCATCCCACAGCCGGTGCTCGGCCTGGCCGATTACGCCGCCCAGTTGGTGCACTAAGGATGACACCCCGGCAGTGGGTCCTGGTCGACGTCGCCGGTGCGGTCCGAGTGCTGACCATGAACCGTCCTGAAGCGCGAAACGCATTGAACACCACGCTGATTGAGGCTCTTTACGGGACGTTGTGCGAGGCCGACGCAGACCCGTCAGTGCGGGCGGTGGTGCTCACCGGAGCTGACCCCGCGTTTTGCGCCGGGGTCGACTTGAAGCAGGCGCAGTCCGAGGGCTCCGCCGCCAGATCGGCGGTGGTGCTTGAGGAACTGCTCCCCGCGTCCGGCGAATTCGCGCTCTCGATCCGATCACCTGGCACCATAACTCCACCGTGCGCGGGCCAAGCACCTAGTCCTGCAGTTGGAGTCGTAGCTTGGGCAACGTCCGGCTGACTCACTCTCGGCGCATCAGCCCAAAAACGGACGGGTCGCCAGTGTGAAGATCGCGACTACCACCAGCGGCGCCAATAACGGCAGCCATGGCAGCTGAAGCGGAAACGATGCCGCGACCAAACCCACGAAGCTGAACCCCACGGCGCCAATCATTGTCGGAGCGGTAACGACACCGGTGGGCGTGCGGACCGCATAACGCAGCACCAGGTAGGCAGCCGCGGAAAGCCCGGACAGTGCGGCCAGCATGGGTGACGGATTGGACACCACGATCGTCACCACGGTGAGCAGCACCGCAAGCGTTGCGGCCGGGCGAAACACTGCCCCCGCCACCACCGCAACCACGGCAAGCGTCGCAGCAACCAGTGCGGGACCATGGGCTCCGACCGTGGCTGACGTCACCATCAGGAGCCCCACTGCGGTCGAGGAGGTGCGGACGACGGATGTCATCGCCGTCCCCGTACCGGACGGCGACGATCGGGCACCAGGCGCATGGACTGATCCAGGGTGCGATCCTCTCGCCAGGCCACCACATCGACACCGATCGTCGCCATGTCGCGATACATGGCTGACCGCTGCAATTCCCACATCCGAGCGACCAGCGGATCCTGCTCCCCCTCGAACGGGGAGCGTTCGAGAACGTCGACGGCGACCACGACGTGGCCGCGCTTCCGCAAGTCGATCAGCGCCAGCGCAAACTCCGTTTCGAGCAGGGTGGAAAACGCGACGACGATCGCACCCGGGGGAACGGACGCGCGCGGTGCCAGTGTCCCGGTGGTGGTTTCGAACACGTCGCCTCCGCCGAGCACAGTGTCGAGCACCCGATAGAACTGTCGCTGCCCGATGTCGGCACCGAGCCAGCGAGGACGGCGGCCCCCGAGCGCGACGATCCCGGCGCGATCACCATTTCGCAGTGCGCTTTGCACCACCTGGGCAGCGCCACGCGCAATCCGCTCGGTCGCGGCCGTCGCCGGGCCGGGGGTCTGCGGATAGATGTCGATCAGCACCACTACGTCGGCAGCACGGTCGCTCAATCGCTGCGTCACATGCAATCTGGCGCGCCGCGCACTCACCGGCCAGTTGACAGTGCGCAGTTGATCGCCGGGCACATAGGCACGGATGTCGGCGAACTCGACACCCGGGCCGATGTGCCGAGTGAGGTGGGTGCCGAGGCGATCGACCAACTCGGTCCGCGGGATGGGCGTCGGTTGCGGTGTGGCCAAAGGAAATACGACGACCTCGGCGGCGTCTACCGTTGCCGTCCCCGCGAGCAGCCCACCGCGGGCAAGTACATCGACCCGGACCCGGATGAAATACCGACCCCAGCGTTCGGCCGTTGCGACCATTGTTTGCCGACGGGGAGAGGCCGAAATGTCGAGTTGCATTCCGGCGACGGCCGATACCGCCAGGTCCATCGCCACGGCGCCATATTGTGTTGTCGCCCAAACGCTCAGCTGGGCCTGCTCGTTTTCAAAGCATCGCTGCAAACCGGGTTCCGCGTGCACTTGGATCTTCGGCGCCGGCCGCTGCCAGCTGATCGAGCACAACACACCTAGCAGCGGCGCCGCGAACGCAATCAGCTGCCAGCGAGAACCGATCACCGCGGCGGCCAGTGCCGCCCCGGCACAGGTGGTAATCGCAAGCGTCAATGGTGATGCGCGCCAGCGACATTCGACGTTGTGGGTCTCGACCACACCGACCCGCCATTCACCCGCCGCGTGCCCGGGGAACCGGCACGCGCCGCAACAGTTCCTCCACGACGTCGGAACTCTGAATCTTTCGCACCCACATCTCCGGGCGCAACGTGATCCGGTGCGCCATCGCCGCTGTGGCGAGCGCCTTGATGTCCTCGGGGATCACATAATCGCGGCCGAGCAGCAGGGCACGGGCACGGGCGAGCTGCACCAGGTCGAGTTCTGCCCGCGGGCTGGCACCAACCGCGACCTGCGGATGGTGCCGGGTAGCGGTGGCCAGCGACACCACATAGTGCAGGACGTCCTCGTGTACGCTCACCTGCTCGACCGATTCGCGCATTGCCAGCAGATCATTCGCGTCCACCACCTCATTCACCGTCGGCTCAGCCGAACCTCGTTCGATGCGGCGGCGTAGCATCCAGGCCTCGTCGCGCTCCGAGAGGTACCGAATTTCAAGCCGGACTGCGAAGCGATCCAGCTGCGCTTCGGGTAACGGATAGGTGCCCTCGTACTCGATCGGGTTGTCAGTGGCCAGAACGATGAACGGTGTTGGCAGCCTGTGGGTTTCGCCGTCAATACTTACCTGACCCTCGGCCATCGCCTCCAGCAACGCCGCCTGGGTCTTGGGCGGCGTGCGGTTGATCTCGTCGGCGAGCAGCAGATTGGTGAAGATCGGCCCGCGACGGAACTCGAAGCGGCCCGACTGCATGTCGTAGATGGTCGAGCCGAGCAGGTCCGCGGGCAGCAGGTCGGGGGTGAACTGCACACGAGTGAATCTGAGGCCCAGCGCGGCGGCGAAGGATCGCGCGATCAGCGTCTTGCCAAGGCCGGGAAGATCCTCGATGAGCACATGGCCGCGCGCCAGCACCGCGGTGAGGATGAGCGTGAGCGCGAAGCGTTTCCCCACCACGACGCGTTCGATTTCGTCGAGCACCGCTTCGCAGCGGGCAGTGGTCGCCGCGGCTGGCATCGTCATACCTGCTCCAAGCGTTGCAGAATCTCCTGGAGTGCCGCGCGGCCTGGACCTGGCTCGTGGCCGCCGGTGTCCGCGACATTGTCCGGATTCACCCATCCCCACAGTTCCGCCCCGAAGAGCATCCGGCCGGTGGTATGATACGCTGCCGGGTCTTTGGCCCTCCGTTGGCCGGTCGCGATTTCGAAGCGCCGCGCGAGCATCGGACGCAGGTGCCGGTCCCAGTCCGCTCGGGTGGATTCCGATCGCCGGATCAACGTCTCGGTTGTAGACACCCAGCGGCGCAGCGAATCCCCCAGATGGTTGGAGTCCGGCTCGGCTGCGGGTTCGCTGTCGCGTCCGAGGAAACGGCGGACACCGAGTAGCACGAAAGCCACCGCGGCACCCGACGTCCATAGCACGAACCGGCGATCGTGCACGAGCAGCGCAAGCAGCTCGGCTCCGATGACGAGGAAAAGGCCCGATGCCATAAGCTTTTTCATGCGATGCTCCGAAGTTCGGCCAGGACCAGCCGGAGCACGTGTACCGCGACTTCGCGATGTCCCTCGTTCATCACGTGCGGACTGAACCGCGCCTCTTCGAACAGGTTCACCAGCTGGGCGGCGTTATCAGCATGCAGCGCATGGTGTTCGACGGCTCGGACCAGCACCTCGGTCGGGGTGTCGAAGTCCTGGGGGATGGCTTCCGGAACGTGCGCGAGTTTGCGTTCCATCGCTGCGTAGCACGCGATGATCGCCTCCCGCGGTTCGCGGCTCAGGTTGCCGATCTCAGCCAGCCCCAGCTCCGCCGCTCGCACGAGCGTTTCCGAGCCCACGGCGGGGGCAGGGGATTCGACAGGATAGTCGGTGGTTATGCCGGATTGGGGGATACGTCGCTGCTTGCGGGCTGCGATAACCGTTCCCGTGACGAGCAGCAGGAGCAAGGTTACCGTGCTCGCGGCGAGGTATCCGACCACCTCCCCGCCGGTGTTCCGGGGCCCCTGCGGCGGTGGCGAGGGCGAGGGCGGCGTGGCGGTATCGTTCCCGGGCGCCGGGATACTCCGTACCTGCGTCGGCTGGCCGATGCCGTACTGCGCGACCCATCGGGCCAGCAGCAACACGATCAGCAGCCAACCCACGATCACCCCGAGCCCGATCAGCAGCACACGCCAGCTCGGTCGCCCGCCGCGGCCGCCGAGCCTTTCGGACAGAGCCCCGGCACTGGCGGCCACCGTCCGCGGATCCCGCAACCGGGCAATGATTGAAATCGCGACTATTGCAAGCGACACGCTGAGCAGCACGACAACGAACACCAGTGCCGCCGGATGCGCGGTCGGCTCCTTGTGTGGCGTTCGCTCGCTGGCGGGGAGATATCCGCGCAGGGCAGCAGCAACGAGGATCAAAAGCACGATCAGGGCGACCACCCGCCCCGTCGGCTTGTCAATACCGGGCATCGACACACCACTCGACCGCTTGCCTGCAGCCGTTGCGGCACGGCTCGTCTCATACTGGCACGTCGGCCGACCGCGCCGCCAGCAAATAGCGCCACCCGCCCGTAGACTCACAGAGACTTGATTGCGGTGGTGTCAAGGTCGAGCCAGCGACCACCGCGGTGGGCAGCCGACTCCGGCGCGATTTTTTTCATGTTTGGTTTCACCTTCGCGGGGTAACCTGACCGCTGTCCAGATCAGGCGACATTGGAAACCGACATGATGGACGCCAAAAGTAACAACAACAAACACCGCCATCCGCTAACTGCGATCGGCACAGGTATGGGTGCCCTCGCTGTTGGCGGAGTTGTCACTGCCGCGGGGGTCGCACCCGCCGCTGCAGCGACCAATGTGGGCACGCGAGCCAACGCGCCAGCGTTTAGCTTCGTGCCTGCTGACCCGCCGCCACCTGGGCCGCCAGAGCCACCGGGATCTCCAGGGCCGCCCGGGCCGCCCGGGCCGCCTGGACCTCCAGGGTCGCCTGGTCCACCGGGAACGCTGAGGCCTCAAGGAGCGATTGGGCCAATCGGCTTCCCAGGGCCAGAGGGACCCCCAGGCGCACCAGGGGCCGTGGGGCCACCCGGTGGACCGGGCGTCCCAGGCGCAATAGGGCCGCCAGGCGTGCCAGGCGCCGTGGGACCCCCCGGCGCCCCAGGAGCTATAGGACCCCCCGGCGCCCCAGGAGTAGTGGAACCCCCAGGCGCCGTGGGAACCCCCGGCGCCCCAGGAGCTATAGGGCCGCCAGGCGCCCCGGGAGCCGTGGGACCCCCCGGCGCCCCGGGAGCCCGTAGGGCCACCCGGTGGACCGGGCGCCCCAGGCGCAATAGGGCCCCCAGGCGCCCCTGGGCCAGCGGGACCACCTGGCGGACCGGGCACCCCAGGAGCAGTGGGACCACCCGGCGCCCCTGGGCCGGCGGGACCTCTGGGCGGACCGGGCGCCCCTGGGCCAGTAGGACCTCCGGGACCACCGGAACCGCCGGGGCAGTGATCACAACGGCGGCCCTCTTTTCACACTGATATGGCTCAGGTTGTGATTGGGGAAGCGGGATAGGTTCCCCAATCACAGCCGCCATGTCGGAACTAACACACTCGGTACGGCGTCGCCTTGATGCCGTGCCGAAGGAATGCGTGTCCGGCGAGCCCTTCAAGTTGCCAAGCACCGCTCATCGTGCGGGTGACATCGCGCCTGGAGGCGCATAAGCGCGAGCGCATCCCGGTTGATCGCACTGTAGTGCTCCGCTACCGCTTCTGAATTCGTCGTCGATTCTGATGCCGGCGCGGTCGGAATGGAACGAGGAACGAAGCCACCTACTACGCTGAAACCCAGACGTCCCGGCCGGCGAAATCTCAACCATGAGGCGACAGCAAACCCGGGACGGTTCCTGAAGTCATGGTGGGCCGCAGTTAGTCTCCTTCAGCGATCTCGGCGAGCCGGGCCAGAGATGCCTCAAGCTTGTCTGCCGTCGTGCGGCGGGCGCGCGGGAGACGTTTCTCGTCAGTCAATTGTGACCAGTCGTATGTGTGCGTAACTCGGGTATGGGTTTCTTCCACGGGTTCGAGCTCCCAGCGCCACAGGTGCCCTGGTGGTCGCCGACCCGGTTCCGACGGCAGCCAGGCGATGCGACCGCCTTCCTCGAACTCCACGACGTGATTCTCGCGGATGCTGCCCTGGGTGAGCCTCATGGTGAACACATCGCCGACGCTTCGGACACGCTGTCCCGGTTCAGCTTCCGCCAAGTTGTCGTTGCCGTCCCATCGCGGCCGTTGCGACGGATCGGCGATCAGCTCGAAGATCCGTTCCGCTCCTGCCGCGATGTTGCGGCTCGCGCTCACCACACGAGGAAGTTCGGTGTCATCGGCCATGGCCTGATCGAAGCACTGTGCCCCGGAAGTTAGGAAATTCCTTTGGCGGCGTGTGTCACGACTGCCCGAACATAGCTGATCCCCAGCCGTAGAACGCTGGTTTATCCACAGTCGGGTTTTCATCCACAGACTGGGCTTGGACTCACCAGAGACGGCCAGCTTTAGCACAAGCGTTCGATAGCGTGAGGTATGGGTTCACCGGTAAGCGCCGAGGAGGCACGGGAGCGGATCAGCGCTGTTCTTGATGCGATCGACGCCGCCCATGACGTGCTGCGTGACACCTCGTCGGACGTCGTTGGCAACGACTTCCGCGTCGACGTTCGAGCGGCTGGAAACCCAAGAGCGCACCAACCGCGGGCTGATGTATCGGTTCTTCGGCGAGATCGCCGACCCACCAGACGAAACCGGGATGATGCCAGCGCTGCGCGACAGGCTGTGGGCGCGGCTGCGCATCACCCCCAAAGAAATCACCCGTCGCTTCAGACTCGCGGCGCGGATTCGGCCGCGGCGGTCGCTGACGGGTCCGCCTGTGCCCCCAGAAATGCCGGAGCTGCCGGCCGCGGTGCAGGCCGGCACGGTCGGCGAGGACCACATCCGCGCAGTGTGCCGAGCGGTCGATCTGCTGCCATCGTGCCTCTCGCCCACCGACGTAGCCGAGGCCGAGCGCACGCTGGTGGAGCATGCGACCAAACTCGACGCCGGCGTCGTCACCAAGCTGGCTCACCGCATCGCCGACTACCTCAACCCCGACGGTCACTTCGACGAAACCGATCGGGCCCGGCGCCGCGGACTGCGCCTAGGCCCGCAGGGACCCGACGGCATGTCACAACTGTTTGGATTGCTCGATCCCGAGACCCGCGCGTACTTCGAAGCCATCGAAGCGGCCGTTCGGCCCGGGCGCCACCAACCCGACAGCGCGGAGCGAGATCCCGAGGTACGCGATGACCGCACACCCGCCCAACCCTGCCACGACGCGCTCAAACTCGCCCTGGAAACCGCCATCGCCTCTGGCGGGCTGGGCATGCACCGCGGCCACCCCGTCACCGTGATCGCCACCACCACACTGGCCGAACTCAACCAAGCCGCCCACGCCGCGGCCGACGAGTCGACCGCGATGCCCGCACCCGCGCGCACCGGTGGTGGCTCCGCGTTGCCGATGCCGGA
>DASPOT010000406.1:0-25375 GCA_035625875.1 Mycobacterium sp.
ACACGCCCGGCAGCAGCACCCGCCGCTGCCGCAGCCACGCCACCGCAGCATCGAACAACGCGGTCGGCCCGTCGCCGGTCGTCCACGCCCGATCACCGATCCACGCCGTCAAATCTTCCTGCGCCGCGGCAAAATCCAGCCCACTATCCACAGCGGCGATCTCCGCTTGATGCTCGAAGCGGGTGGTGCGCCGCTCGGTATAGCGCGTCATCAGTGCGATGTTGTCCTCGGCGTGCGCCGCGGTCGGGCCGTAGTGCACCAAGGCGTCGGGCTTGAGCGCGATCAGCGCGTCGACGTCGTCGGTGGCGGTAATGCCCACCAGTTCGGCCAGTCCGCAGATGTCGCCGACGTCGCGGCCGACCTTGCCGGGGTTGCGGACGCCGACGCCCACCAACTCGAACAGCGGATGCTTGACGATCTCGGCGATCACCATCTTGCCGACGAAGCCGGTACCCCAGACCACGACGCGTTTGGACATCGGTCGCCTATCACTCACCGGTTCACCCTAAAGCGGCGCGGATGGCATCTACCATCGGATGGCGTGCGAACGGTCATGCAGCGGTGAGCCGCATCGAAATCACCCGCCCGGCGTTGAGCGCGTGGCGGTTCATCACCGTCTTCGGCGCCGTCAGTCTGCTCGCAGATTTCGTCTACGAAGGTGCCCGGTCGATCACTGGGCCGCTGTTGGCCTCATTGGGCGCGACCGGTCTGGTCGTCGGTGTGATCACCGGCGTCGGTGAAGCCGCCGCCCTGGGATTGCGTCTGGTGTCGGGGCCGTTGGCCGACCGCACCCAGCGGTTTTGGGCCTGGACCATTGCCGGCTACGCGCTGACGGTGATCACGGTCCCAATGCTCGGCATCGCGGGCGCGCTGTGGGTGGCGTGTTCGTTGGTGATCGCCGAACGCGTGGGCAAGGCAGTCCGCAGCCCCGCTAAGGACACGCTGTTGTCGCACGCCGCCAGCGTCACCGGTCGCGGCCGCGGTTTCGCTGTGCATGAAGCGCTCGATCAGGTCGGGGCAGTGATCGGCCCGCTCACGGTCGCTGGGGTGCTCGCCCTCACCGGCGACGACTACGCGCCCGCGCTCGGTGTGCTCGCCCTGCCCGGTGCGGCCACCTTGGCGCTGTTGGCCTGGCTGCGGTTCCGCGTGCCCTATCCGGAGTCCTACGAGTCCGAGCCGTCCGACGCCGAAGTGCTGCCATCTGGCGTCGAAATGGGCCCCTCTGGCGCCCGGTTGACCCCGCCGGGCCCCGCAGTGGCGCGACGCGGGACGTTGCCTCCGATGTTCTGGCTGTATTGCGGGTTCACCGCGGTAACCATGATCGGCTTTGCCACCTTCGGGTTGCTGTCGTTTCACATGGTGACCCGCGGCGTGCTGGCCGCCGCCGTAGTGCCGGTGATCTACGCAGCGGTGATGGGCGCAGGTGCGCTGGCGGCGCTGGCGTCTGGCTGGAGCTACGACCGGTTGGGCGCGAAAACCCTTGCCGCGCTGCCGGTTCTGTCAACGCTGGTAGCGGTGTTCGCTTTCACCGGCAACGTCGCGATGGTGATCGTCGGTGCGCTGCTGTGGGGCGCGGCGGTCGGCATACAAGAGTCCACGCTGCGCGCGGTGGTCGCCGACCTGGTCGCGGCTCCGCGACGGGCTAGTGCCTATGGTCTGTTCGCTGCCGGGCTCGGTGCGGCGGCTGCGGTCGGTGGCGCGCTCACCGGCTGGCTCTACGACATCTCCACCGTGACGCTCGTTGTCGTGGTGGCCGTGATTCAGCTGCTCGCCCTGGCCGGTCTGTTCGCGACTCGGCTGCGGCGAGTTGCGTGATCAACGGTTGTTCGCGCTGTGAAGCGAAGTGGTCTTCCTGCACGACCCGAAACGACCCGCGCGCGGGTCTTTGAGTAGCAGCATGGAAAACCATAACCAGTCCAGCGCGACCCAAGCCACCCCAGAGGAAGCGTCTCAGGGGCGCCTCGATGCTGTTCGCTGTCTTTGCCGGATTCGCGACCGCCGCGGGGATCTGTGGTGTCGGTGCGGCAGACACAGAGAGCGAGCGCCATCCGGTTCGCTACGAAGTGAATGGCAACTCCCCTGTGGCCGAATACATCTCGTACCAGACCGACACCGGTCAATAGCACGAGGCCAATGTGAGATTGCCATGGTCGAACAAGTTTCACTGCATTCATGAGTGATGTGTTCGTAGTTAGCGCACAGGGGGCGGGCTCGATCACCTGCACGATCCTGATCGACGCAAGTAGCACGGGGTCTTTACAGCGTGCCCGGTGAACTCATCGGGCGGCGTTGCGGATGTCGATGACGTTGCCGTTCAGTTTGCTTTGAATGTAAAATACCGGCTCACCGGCGAGTATCGGCGCCGGGTCCTGTGAGTGGTGCCGGCGGTGTGACGGTGATGGTCACAGGAACGGTGAAGCTCATATTGTTGTCGTAAGCCCAGACCGCGAGCGACCACGGGTATTGGCCGGCCGCGAGGCCGGCAGCAGGCGGGAGCCCGGCGGCGACCGTAAACGGCACATTGAAAGTCTCGCCTTTAATTAGCGCAATATGCTGACGCTGGGTTGGCGTCACGGTAACGTTCGGCGCCCTTGGCCGAGTTTCGGGCGAAAAAAATTAGGTGCGCAGTTTTCGCAGCACCGGCAACCAGGGTCAGCCTCACGTAAGCAGTGCACAATGTGCGTTCCACCACAGAGATCGGAGTGACTTCAACGGAGATTTGCCCGACCGGTGCCGTGATGGGAATGGAGACCGGGTCGTCCCACGTATCCCCGTTGATGAGAAGGGTGGCGGTAGATGCGTCGGGAGTGCAGGGGGTCGGAGCTAAATTAACAGTTACCACAAAATATTGCCCGGCAACCACGCTCAGGGGGTGACGCCATCGGATTCCGCCACCTGTACGGGCACCTGTATTTTGACGGGCTTCGGATGTGCGCCCCCGGGAGTTCGCCGGGACCCGCGGCCTCGGTTTCGGTCTCGGTAACATAGCTCGCCACGGACGACACGCTCAGTGCGCCGCCGGAAGTATCGGCGGAAATACTTGCCGTGATGTTGGTTGCCGCCGAGACGTTCCCGCACGAGGTGCTTGCAGTGGTGACAAAACCCGGTCGCGTGATTGCGCAGGTGATCGGAGTGCTGAAGGTTGGTGTGCCCATTGGCTGGGTTTGCCATCGGCATGGGACTGGCTGCCGCTCGCGGTCGTGCGGTGATGGTGGCGGGGCCGTACCAAGTGGCGATGCGGGTGACGGCGGCTATCGGTGAATCTTGACGTCGGTTCACGGGTTGAATGACCATGTTCTGTCGGTGAATGGTGACAGTACCGTCGCCGCGTCGGCGGTGAGGGCCGCTGCGAGAAACTGCCTGCTAGGCAATGAGTCTGGCGGAACTGTGTCCTCGTCTCGACGGGCCCTTGAGTGACGACGTCAACACACCGCTACTGTCGGCCGATCGTCAGGCACCGAAGCCAGCCACTCGGAGTCGGTGACCGACGCGCCGACCTCGTGGTAATCGCCCGAGGGCCGGGAAAACAGGCGCGAACGCAACTCCATGACCTCGGGAAAGTCCACATCAAACCATCGCACCGAGGCCGCAGGACTCAGGCGTTGAACTCGGGTGTCCAAGCCACAACCCAGATGCAGCACCGTCGCCGACGGGTGGTCGGCGAGAAACGAGCAAGTCCACGTGTCGAGTACTTTGGCGCGGATGGCGATGGCAACGGCGCTCGTGCCTTTCACCCGGGTTTTGCGGAAGTCGTAGTCGATGCGTTGGACAGCGTCAGCGGCGATGGTGTCGTCCAGCACGGAGTTGCGCGAGCGGCTGTCCAATGCGTGGCCATACAAGGTGGCAAGCATTGTCTCCTCAGCACTGGTGAGAGCGATATTCTCGCGGTCCATGACAGCCAACATAGTGCCGAACGCGACGGCCCATTCCTATGTCCGTGGCCCGCTTACTGCGGTCTAGTGGCACACGATCACACGTAGCAAGGTCTGAATAAAACCCGGGATGCTTCAGGCCGAGCAGTCGACCCCATGTGATCAAACGTTGGTCGCCTGCGGTGAAAGTCGCTGTGGATCGGCGTGATCGGCGAGATAAATCATTGCCGCTTCCGGTGTCATTCCGAATGCTGTGGCAACGAGTTTCGGGTCGAGGGTGTTGACCATGTCGGCCAGTCGTGTGGTGCGAAGTTTACGGGTTGACAGGCTGGCCGGATCGAGTACGTGGCTCATGCAGGGGATCGATGGCTGCTACAGGCGGTTTTTGATGGTTCTTGAAGCGGTGTCAAACCCGTGGCGGGCGGGATTGCCCAGATGCAGTTGCCGCTCCCCCTCGATCGAGAACGCTGCAACGCCAGCCGTGGGGCCGTCCACAACCAGATCCCCAACCCTATCCAGGTGAGGACTCGATTCGGTCAGGGATGTGCGGCAAGGAACGTCTCGTTCGACAGTCCGGCAGCGAGTCCCGCGACGTCGAACGGCCGGTCAAGACGCGCGTGAAGCTTCTTCGGATCGGTGAGGAGGCTGAGCTCGACAGTTTGGCGAGCGAACAGCCGTCCGATCCGCGGGTAGAGCCAGCGCATCATTGCCCGCTCCACGGGGGTGCAGCGCGCTGCGCAGTAGCCGACGTGGCCCAGCTCGTCGGTGAGGATCTCGCTGTAGAGCTGCTCGATACGGGCGGCCACGTCTGGTTCGTCGGCGAACACCTCGAGGCCGACGCGGCGCAACTCGTCAAACATCACGCAACCGGCCATCTCGGCCGCGCCCACGAACGCGAATCCAATTCGCTCTGGAACAAATACGGCGATCTTGACGAACTGGCGCATCACCAGCGGCGGCGGGACGATTTGGAACGGCAGACCGAACATGTCCAGCGCGTAGGCCAGTAGACGGGTGTGGTAGTGCTCCTCGACCTCCATGTACACCCGCTCCGGTGGCGTGTCCTCGCCGCTGTTGAACCCGTAGGTCTCGCCCAGGCTCACCCCGAACCGTTCGGCCTGGTTCAGCCTGGCGGTGGCCAACAAGAACAGCATCGGCTGGTCCAGATTCGGCTCGGGTCGGCGGCGGTGCAGGTTCCGCAGGAACACACCCCGGTCAATCGCACGGGCTGAGCGGACAGGGTCGGCCTCCAACGCACCGAAGAATTCCTCGCGGCTGGCAAGGCGTCGATGCAGCGGATCGGCGTCGCCGTCGCGTCGCGCCAGATAGGCGCGGTAGCCCTCAATACCCAAGGCGTTCATCGGTCCTCGATTCCTTGAACAATTGTCTTCACATACCGGTCCAGCAGCGCATCACGCGGCCGCGACGCGGCGCCACCAGTGGCCAGCAGCGCGAACAGCCCAGTAAGGAAGATGACCGCGAGTTCTCCCACGTCTGCATGCCGCGACGCTCGTCCTGCAGCCTGCGCGTCGGCAATCGCGGCGATGAGGAACCCGGCCAGCTGATGCTCACCCAACTCGTCCTCGACGGGCCGCGTCGCCGAGAAGTGCAGTCCCAGCATGTCCCTGAAGACCACCGGACCCAACCGCCGCTCAGCGGCGAGCATCTGGCGCACCAGCAGCGTGAGCAGCGACATCAGATCGCCAGCCTCGGTGTTTTCAAGGCTGGCCACGATGCTGGCCTCCTCGGCCCGCTCCAACTCGACCAGCACATGCTCCTTGGTCGGGAAGTGGAAATAAAACGTGCCTCGCGACACGCCGGCCGCCGCGGCGATCGCTGCGACATCTGCGCCCGCCAAACCAGACCGGCCGATCTCGGCCACCGTGGCGTCGAACACCCGCGCCCGCGTCTGCAGCCGCTGGGCCTCCCGCACGCCCACAACCGAGGAACCAGGTTCTGTGGTCGATGTCGTCGCAGCCACGTTGGCCACCATACAGAATCTCACTTACACCTGTCAATGACGAGTGTCAGCGGACATGCCAGCGGTCGCTTCGGGGTGAGCCGCCGAAAGACCACAACTAAATGGGGCCGGAATCCGTGAAGACCTCTGAGGCCAAAGGACTTGACGAAACTCAGCTGGCGCAGTCAGCGATGGATCGCCTACTGAGCGCGGCGTTCGAACTCAACATCGAAGGGCCCTCCTACCGGCAACGCCAAAGCCCACCAGCGCAGCGGTCAACCGCAGCAAACCGCCTTCAGAAGCTACCCGACGTTCGTGACTGGCGGATCAGGTGTAGTGCCAGTGCGGTGAGCCATGCCAGTCCAGTGATCAGGGTGAGGCGTTGTAGCAGTCCGCCGATGGACACCAATGTCGGATTCTGCGCGAACCCCATATCCGCGAGAACAAAGCCGGTCAGGAACACCACCGCGGTCCCGATTGAGTAGCAGGCCCACCATTTGCGGCCTGATCGGGCGAAGCGGTAGCCGAGCACGCAGCAGGCGGCCGGCAGTCCCAGAAACACCAGGGCCGACAAAGCCTGGTGCAGGACACCATGGATGGTTCGGGTGGTGCCGCTGGGCACCGCGAGTGTTCCTGGAGGGTAGCCGCTTAACGGGTCGGCAGTGAACAGTCCGGCGCCGATCATGCCGATCGCGATCAGGCCGACGAGCACCGGCGCCCAGATCCCGCCGTTGTAGCGTCGCAGCGCCGGCCGCAGCCCCACGGCGAACGCGAGCAGCAGCATCCCGCTAACGAGGAAATTGCCAGCCTGGATCCAGCCGGATGGCCCGATCGCTAACGAGCTCACCGGGTGTCGCAGCGGGTTATAGCCAGCCGGGCGAATTGCTGGGAGGGCGTCCACGATCAGAAACACCACGACGAACAGAGGCGCACCGATCGCCCCGCACCACAGCAGCGCCCGCTGATAAGTGGAGTGGTCGTGATCGCTAGGCATCCGGGTGCCCGAAGTGGTAGCGCAGGCCCCGGCCGAGTCGTCGTATCAGGGTGATACCGGAGACGACCCGCATGAAGTGCCAGTAGGGCCACGAGTAGTGCCGCTTGATCTCGGCTGGATCGGCGAACCACCATTCGCAATCGAACACCAGGCCGGGCACTGCTTTTTCCAGTTCGTGCGGGTCGTCGATGCTCCAGTCCAGTTGCACGCCGGTGGCTTTCACTGGCCCGTAGCGCTGGGTGAGCCACACCCCAGCCCGGCTCCAGGCGTCGAAGACAAGTTCACCGCCGGGGAAGTGCTCGACGATGCGTCGTAGCATCGCCACGCTGTCGGCCGCGCGCAGATATGGTGTCAACCCCTCGGCGACAACCAGAACCGGCTTGTCGCCAGAAATCGTGTCGAGCAGCCACGGATCGGTGACCGAGGCGGCGATGGTGTGCAGAGCGGCACGCTGCGGGAACAGCCGCCGCCGCAGTTCCATAACGTCGGGCAGGTCGATGTCATACCAGTCGACAGTGGACGGCGGGTCGATCCGGTAGGCCCGGGTGTCCAATCCGCAGCCCAGATGCAGCACCACACAGACGGGGTGGATGTCTAGGAATCGCTTCACCCAGGTGTCGTAGCCCTTGGCCCGCACCGCGGCTGATTTTTGATCACGGCGACGCATGCGCAACCTACTGAAGTCATAGTCGATGCGCTGCAGCGCCTTATCGGCCTCCCGATCGCCAAGAATGGAATCGGGCCGGCGGCTATCGAGGGCCTTACCATACAGCGTGACCAGCGCGGTCTGCTGGACCCCAGCGAGGGCCACTTTCTCGAGGTCCACCATGTCACTCCGATCCGCTGGTCGTCTGGTAGCGGGCCAGCCCCCGCGACCGGGCCAAGCCCGGTCCCATCGTGTTGGCAAAGGGGTGGTCCCATCATCGTGGCAGCGACACAGCCCGCGAGAACCGCCTGTTCGCACTGACGCTTCGCAAGCATGCCCGAATCCCCGACTTTCGGGCGGGTCGTCACGCCATACTCGCGGATATGGCTTTCAAAGTGTGGCTTGGCAGCGATGAAGACCCGGTGGATCGCGGGGACGGTGATATCTACGAATTCCTGCGCGGGGGTGTGCTCGCGGTTCACTACGCGACTCCGGGCCGTTGGTCGGACTACTACCCACCCGCTTCCTGGGAACGCCTCGCGGCCGAGCCCAACCATCGGCCCGGGGAACCGCTAGACCGGTCCATTGGCCCGGATTTCGACTAAGACTTGACCCGTAATGGGTCATGCATCGACCGAACAGCTGTGGAGCTGTGTTTTTCGGCTGGTCCCGCGAAGTGGTGGGTGCGCTGGGCCAGGGTTTTGCGAGGGATCGCATGACGGCCTTGCGCCGCGGTGTGGACAAGACCAATCTGATGGTTGCCATCTAATGATGGCTACTATCTGTAGATGGTGACCATCATTGAGTGCAATCGAGACCGCCGAGATCAGGATGAACGCATGAGGAGCGGGATTATGACGCAGACCCCGAAGGAGCCCCGCTGGGCCGAGCTGTCTGACGAGGTGCTCGAGTCGATCGAAGCTGGACGAAAGACCGGGCTGGAGGCCATTCGCAAGTTTCTTGATACGGTGACTCCTGCACTTCACGACACGTCGTGGCGCAAGACCGTCGTAGACGCCGCTTTGGAGTTGGCGGAAGA
The DNA here is from genome assembly GCA_035625875.1 of Mycobacterium sp. Lineage (GTDB taxonomy): Bacteria > Actinomycetota > Actinomycetes > Mycobacteriales > Mycobacteriaceae > Mycobacterium. The sequence continues at coordinate 8,512 of DASPOT010000406.1, forward strand.
AATCAACACGGCGCGCGTCGAGTTCCTGCGCAGTGTCGTGCGAAGTACGGGCCACGCACTGAGCAAGGAGTGAATCAGTCCGGCCATGTCGCTTTTGACCCCAAGATCGGCGTTGTGGGGCGCCGTGTTGAGTCTCGTGTTTTTGCCCGCGACGCGGCGGGTGGCTCAGCAGGCGGGCCATTCGGAGGCGGCTTTTGCCCGCCATCTTTGAGCGGCCCGAACCCGGCCTTCGAGAACGTAAGAAGGCACAAACCCGGGCGTTGATCCAGATGCATGCATTGCGCCTGTTCGGCGAGCAGGGCTACCGCGCGACGAGGATCGAGCAGATCATCGCCACGGCCGACGTCTCGGAAGCCACGCTGTTTCGGTACTTTCCGACCAAGGAAGACCTGGTTCTGCAAGACGAATACGACCCGCTGATCATCGAGGCGTTGCAGTCCCAGCCGCCCGACGTTTCCCCGATCGCAGCGCTTCGCGCGGCTGTCGCCTCCGTCCTGGCCGGCTGGTCCGATCGCGAGCGCGCCGAACAGCAGCAGCGGCTGGCCTTAGTGATGTCGGTTCCTGAATTGCGCGCGAAAATGCTCGACCAATTCCTGCAGACGACGAGGGTTCTCGCCGAAGCTCTCGCTGAGCGGGTCCACCGAAAACCCGACGATTTCGCGGTGCGGATCGTCGCCGGGGCGGTAATCGGGGCGCTGATGGCCGGGTTCGATGCCGTCGCCGCCAACCCCGATGCCGACTTGGGCGCGCTCGTCGACGAAGCCCTAGCCCACCTGGAATCCGGCCTGACGCTGTAACAACAACCGTCCTTTGACATTTCGGGAGGAAAGCCCATGACGATCCCGATAGCGGCCGATGTGGTGACGGCGTTCATCCAGGCGTGGAACAACAAGGATCTGCAGGGGGTGAGCGCACTGCTGGCAGCCGAGGTGTCCGGGCGCAACCCGCTCTCGAGCGAAGCAACATTGAGCCGAGACACGGTTTGCTCAGCCATCGAACGGATGATGGGCGCATTTCCCGATCTGCACATGCGAGTTGACACCATCATCGCCGATGGTGCCACCGTCGCTGTCGAAGAGTTCGAAACCGCCACGCTCACAGCGACAAACGCGTCGTACGCGATGCCGGTCGCCTTGTTCATCACGGTCAACTCGACAGGCCAAATCACTCGGCTGCATAACTACTGGGACACCCAGTCCTACTTCACACAGCTGCAGACCACTCCTGAGGCTTTAGCTGAAATCCTGCTGAACCGTCCCGGGTCTGATGCCGACCTGCTGTCCTGGCAAGGATGGCGCGACGCCCATCAACTGAACACCGACTAGCCGTGGGTTCTACGTTGATAGTTAGTCAAGTTGTTGCCGAATGCGCAATCATACCAATAGGACTGGCGAAAACCGATAAGGGTGATACTAACGAAGCGGTTCTCCTCAGTCAGTCCTGCCGGCACCGACCCGGCGATCTCGTTCGGCCGTACTGCAGGACGCATTTTGGCCACATCGCGGCCGGTCTTCCGGCCCGCAAGGGGTAAGCGATGAATGAGGTGATAATTGCCGGGGCAGGCCCAAACGGGCTGATGCTGGCATGCGAGCTGGCGCTGGACGGGGTCCGGCCGGTGGTGTTAGACCCGCTGGACGGTCCGAATCCCGAGCCGCGCGCCAACGGCATGGCCGGCCAGGTTGTGTCGATGCTGGACCGCCGCGGTCTGTACGAGCGTCTCGCCGATTCACCGGGTCCTCCCTGCCCGGCACAGCAATTCATGTTCGCGGCCTTTCCGCTCGATTTGACCGGGCTGGCCGACAACCCGATCTACCTGCTGATGGTGCCGCAGATCGTGATCGTGCAGGTGTTGGCCCAGCGCGCCGCAGAGCTGGGCGTCGACATCCGCTGGGGCCACACACTGACCAACTTCACCCAACAGCCCGGCCGGGTCGACGTGACAGCGGAAGGACCGCAGGGACCCCTCGGGCTGACCGCCCGATTCCTCGTCGGGGCCGACGGTGGACACAGCCCGGTCCGCAAGCTCGCCAGCATCGACTTCGAAGGGGTGTCAACGGACAACACCGTCAGCCGCATCGCCCATGCGCGCGTCCCCGACGACTGGATCGACGCGGCCACCGGCGCACTCGACGTGCCGGGATTCGGTCGGGTTTCGCCGTATCGACACCTGCGGACCGAACACGGCCTGTTCGTGTGGGCGCCTTTCCTGTGGGTCGCCCCGGCCGTGACCACCATCGAGTGGAACAACCCCGCCGATGACGACGTCCCGATGACCCTGGATGAAATGGCGGCTAGCGCCCGGCGGGTGCTGGCCGCCGAGCTGCCGCTGCGGCCCCCGACCGGAGCCGGCCCGTTCTCGATGCGCCGCATCTTGGGCGGCAACTCACGGCTGGCCTCACGGTTCCGCGACGGTCGGGTGCTGCTGCTCGGCGACGCGGCGCACGTGCACTCCGCGATCGGCGGGCCCGGCCTGAACCTCGGCCTGCAGGACGCTATGAACCTGGGCTGGAAACTCGCCCACGTGATCCACGGTCGCGTCGAGCCCGCCCTACTGGACACCTACGAGGCCGAACGCCGGCCGGTCAGCCAGCGGGTGCTGATGCACACCCGGGCGCAATCGGCGCTGATCGCCCCCGGTGCCGAGGTCACCGCATTGCGGGAACTGTTCGCCGAACTGCTCACCGACACCCACGTCGTCAAACACATCGCCGACCTGCTGGCCGGGGCCGAAATCCGCTACGCCGCCGATCCGCACGCGCACCTACTGGTCGGCCGCTGGGCCCCCGACCTGACCGTCGTAAACCACAACGGTTCACAGCGGCTGGCCGAGCTGGCGCGCGATGGGCGGCCCCTGCTGATCGACTTGACTGGCGGTGCGCTCGCGAGCCGGGTAACCACCACCGCACACCGCATCGCCGTGATCACCGGGCATCCCCGCGACGATGCCCCCGCCACGGCCCTGCTGGTGCGGCCCGACGGCTATGTCGCCTGGGCCACCTCCGAGACCCCACCCGACGCAGCAGGCCTCGACCAGGCCGCCCACCGCTGGTTTGGTACTACCCTCATCGGTGGCGAAAAGGCAGTCAGTCGACCGGCAGTCCGCCGCCTCAAAGCTTGACCGGCACAGTGTCTTTCATCGAGCCCAACGCACACCGTTGAAGCCGTGGCACCCAGCCCGACCGCTCCGGGCGCCAAACCAGGCACCTTTGAATTCCGGGAGGCAATCGTGTGCTCTAACCACATTCGGAAACACGGCTGTCGGGAAGCGTCGTTGTCGTCCTACTGGCTCTTGGGGCGCGGTGGTGGCGACGGTGTCGTTGTTGCCCAGCATCTCAGATGAAACCCTGACATGCTCAGGCTGGGTGTTTTCGCGCGGTACGACGACATCACCCGCCAGAAGAGCGGTCCCCGTTCGCGCTTTTGACTCACGTGGGACGGCGCAGCGCGCGCACCTGGCGCTGGGCGCCCATGCCTACGGGGACGGTTTCATCTTGCCGCTGGGTTACGGCACTCAAACCGATTGGTACCGCGATGTGATGGCCGCTGGGACATGCACACTTGCCTGGAAAGGACGCACCACCAACTGGAACGGCCCGAGCTCATTTCCGGACCCGACTTGGTCCAGGCTTGGCCAATACGGCAACGGATCACGCTGCCACTATCCGGAATGCACGATTTCCTGTGGCTGCACGAAAAGACAGGATGAGACCCGATCACGCACCGCCTCAGTCAATCGGAAGCTTGGCCGTCGACTCAACTTTCGTTCCGCCTTCAAGATAAGGCGTCAGCCGTTTAGGCTCAGGGTTGTTACTCCATCAACGACGTGGGGACAGTCGACATGGGCATCGCAACTCGAGTGAATGGCACGGCGCCGCCTGAGGTTCCACTCGCCGACATCGATATCAGCACGTGGGACTTCTGGGCACTCGACGACGATCTGCGCGACGGGGCTTTCGCCACCCTGCGACGGGAGGCGCCGATCTCCTTCTGGCACCAGCCGGTCCAGCCGGGATTCGAGGAAGGCAAAGGGCACTGGGCGCTGACCAAGCTGGACGACGTCTTCTACGCCAGCCGTCACCCGGAGATCTTCAGCTCATATCCCAACATCACCATCAACGACCAGCCGGCGGAGGTCGCCGAGTTCTTCGGCTCGATGATCGCGCTCGACGATCCGCGGCACCAGCGGCTGCGGTCCATCGTCAGCAGGGCGTTCACCCCGAAGGTGGTGGCCCGCACCGAGGCGTCGGTGCGTGAGCGAGCCCACCGGCTGGTCGCATCCATGATCGCCAATCACCCCGACGGCAAAGGCGAGGCGGTCGCCGAGCTGGCCGGCCCGCTGCCGTTACAGGTTATCTGCGACATGATGGGGATTCCCGAGGCGGACCATCAGCGGATCTTCGACTGGACCAACGTGATCCTCGGCTTCGGTGACCCCGACTTGGCGACCGATTTCGAGGAGTTCATCACGGTGTCGATGGAAGCCGGCGCGTATGCCACCGCGCTGGCCGAGGACCGCCGCATCAATCCCCACGAAGATCTGACGACGAGCCTGGTGCAGGCCGAGGTCGACGGCGAGCGGTTGTCGTCGGCCGAGATCGCGTCGTTCTTCATCCTGCTGGCTGTGGCCGGCAACGAGACGACGCGCAATGCGATCAGCCACGGCCTGCTCGCGCTCACCCGCTACCCCGAGGAACGGGCGAAGTGGTGGGCCGACTTCGATGGTCTGTCCCACACGGCGGTCGAGGAGATTGTCCGGTGGGCCTCGCCGGTGATCTACATGCGGCGCACCCTCACGCAAGACATCGAGCTGCGCGGCACCAAGATGGCGGCCGGTGACAAGGTCACCATGTGGTACTGCTCGGCCAACCGCGACGAGTCAAAGTTCGCCGACCCGTGGACATTTGACGTGGCGCGCAACCCGAACCCGCATGTCGGCTTCGGCGGCGGCGGCGCGCACTTCTGCTTGGGCGCCAACCTGGCTCGTCGTGAGATCAGCGTCATGTTCGACGAGTTGCACCGTGAGATACCCGACATCGTCGCGACCGAGGAGCCCGCGCGGTTGCTGTCGGCGTTCATTCACGGCATCAAGACGCTACCGATCGCCTGGACACCGCCGGCCTGAGGTCAGCGCGGTCGCTGTAGCAGCCACGCGACGAGTTGAAAGGGAAGGGCAACAAAAAGGGTGCCGCCGATGAGGTTGCCGACGCTGGTGGCGCACAGGTTCGTGAGGAAATCGTGGCTGCCGAAGCCCCAGCGGATCCCGCTGTGTGGCACCGGGTGTGAAACGCTGTGAGAAGCAAGGGAAGTCCGAGGAATCCGACGTTGGCGATGACGTGCTGGGTGCCGCCGATCACAAACGCGAAGGGGCCGTAGAAGGCGAAGCCCATCCGCGCGACATCGGTGCGAGCCGTGAAGAACAGGCACATGGAAGTCTGCAGGAGCCAGGTGCATAGCACCGCGAGCAGAAGCGCGGTCCAAAATGGTTGGGCCGCTTTCAGGGTGCCCACGGCTGCTGCCCGCTCGGCGAGGCTGCTCAATTACGGACGCGACTTCAGACGATTCTCGACGCCCTTGTCGACCGGTTCGGCGCCAGGGCCGGCGTGCCCGTCGATTACGTTGAGCAAAACTGGAGCCTCGAGCGTTACTCCGGCGGCGGGATGCTCAGCCATGTGTCGACCGGCTGCTCACCCAGTTCGACCATGCGCTGCGCGAACCGTGCGGCTTCATTCACTGGGCCGGAACCGAGAGCTTGGCCGTGATGTACGGCTGGGTTGACGGCGCGATTCGCTCCGGCGAGCGGGCTGCCAGCGAAGTCATGGCCAGTGAGGCGCTGACACTGGCCTGACCTCAGAGCGCGCCGCCGAGGCATCGAACGGCCGCTTCTTCGTCTCGTGACCGCAGTTTTCAAGCACGGACCGCGAGGCGCTTCGAAGATTCCGTGTAACTCGTGGCCTCGCCGCCTTATATTCAGGCCATCCGTGCGTGCGGTGATGAACGGAGGGGAGTCCGTGAAGACGTTGACACTCAGCGTTGCGCTCACGACCGCGGCGGTGGCCCTCGCACCGGTTGCTCGAGCTGAGATGCAGATTGGCAACTACGCGCTTCAGACCAACAGGGATCCAGGCCACGCCTGGATTTGGGAGGTCAGACCATGCGGTTCGCCCGGATGCGTCCACGTGCAGGCGGTACCGCAGCCCAACGGGCAAGCGGCGCCCTACGACGGAAATGCGCAGCTGGCCAATGGCCGGTACACGATGACCGTCGACATACCCGATGGTGTGCGCTGCTTGGTCTACTTCCTTCCTTCGCATGACACCTACTCGTGGGATGCCGTGACGTTGGCCGGCTCTGTGGTCTCCACATTCGACGCGGGCTGCGGCGGTGCGCCAGGCGGAACCAACACGTACACCTTCCAGCTCGTACGGTGGTAGGCGTTTGGTTGGGGTAACGGTTGCCCGGCCCGGTAGCCGCGTACTTGTCCGGCCGGGCGGGCGAGATTCGGTTCCTCGCATCCCTAGCCGGTGTCGGTTACCGGTCGCCCGCTGGCTGTGTGGAGCGGTCTGGTTGGTAGCTCTCACGCCGCGATCCTCTGGTCGCGGGCGTGTCACACCTCTCCGTCAAATTCCCAGGTCAATGGAGGGCGCAGATGTCACCGAAGACGAGAACCTACATTTGTGTAGAGTCCTAGTTTCATTCCCCAAAATCCCAATCCTGACTTCAAACGGTCTGCAAATAGCACCGCTAGCTCATCATCAGCCCACATGGCAACCACAGACTTGCCGAGCTGCTCGCCCAAACAGACCCCGCCACCGGCACACAGTCATATCAGCAACTCGAACGCTGAATAAAGACCGACGTAAGAGATCGATTCCGCGGCTGCGAACCGCCCTGGTGAGTCCGGAGACGTTGCAGTACTCGGCCAAGACAGAGTGCTTCAACGTCGCAGCGACTTCTGCTGCTGGAAGAAGGCGGGGGCGTGAGGTCAGTCGGCCCTGGTCGCGTGGACGACGGTGCACGGCAGGTGAATACGCCCGTCATCGATGAGCGGCAGGATCATGGCCATCCGTTCGGCCATGCGGCGCATCTGTTCGGCCAGACCGGGTGGCATCTGCCGAAGAACCGCGTCCGGCAGCTTCCCGAAGCTGCCGGTGAAACCCGAGGTATTGCCGAGAAAGGTGGTGGGTCCGAGGAAGTCGATGTGCCAGCCGGCGTTTCCGAGGGTGTCGCGAATGTCAGCTTCCGGCACGGCCTCCATCGGGGCGATGACGCCGTTGACGTTGTCGCCGGAGAAGCAGTAGAGGAACCAGCGGGCGCCCGGCGTCGTCGCGCGGTGCAGCGCGGCGGCGTAGGCCTGCCTGCCGTCGTAGTCCAGGCAGTGGTAGAGGGCGCTGTCGACGACGGTGTCGAACCGTCCGTCATAACCCCTCAGTTCGGTGGCGTCGCCGACGTCGAAGCGCACCTGGACACCGGCGTCTGCGGCGCGGGCGCGGGCCTGCTCGATCGCCGTCGGCGAGCTGTCGATGCCCGTCACCGAGTAGCCGCGACACGCCAGGTAGATCGCGTTGTCGCCGAGGCCGCAGCCAGCGTCGAGCACCTCGCCGCTCATCGCGCCGAGCGCTGCGAGTTCCATGAGCCGCGGCTGCGCCTGTCTGATATCCCAAGGGATGCCGTCGGGGGCGGGCGCGCCCGGGAATGCGGGCTCTCCGCGGTAGAGGCTTTCGTACGATTCGCGGTTATGGCGGAAGGCTTCTGACGTAAAACGGCTCACCCTTGCACCGTACCCCGACTACAAGACATCCCCGTTGCCCAAAAGGGGTGATCCAGACACGCTGGGTGCGAGTCGCTTACGCTCGCGAGCTTGCGCCGGGTGCGGATCACCTGGCCTGCCGGGCTCGCTCGTGACTGACCCGCCTACCGACTACCTGAAGCCGGTCGATTCGGTCGAGGGCCTGCGTGAGGTCTGACAGGCGAATCGCCTCGCCGCCATGGTCTGCGATGAGTGACAGCAAGGCGGCCGAATCAATACCTTCGGTGAGTTCCTCGTCGGTCGCGTCAGTGGCGGCTTTGAGCAGGAACTTGTATACCTCCAGCCCCTCCAGGAGTCGGCGCATGCCCCGGACGAAATTATGTGCTAACGTGTGGAACTTGCTCTCCATCTCCTGTGCAACAGCACGTTTGGCTAAGCTCCACGTTTCAACGTTCCCTATCCTGCGGTGTGACAAGATGTTGCCGCTGTCGTTGATGCCCTCGGCGCGGCACAGCTGCTCGGCAAGCCGCTGCACGAGTCCTACGCTGCCGGAGGCTCAGCGAGCATGGTGTTGACGAGTGAGTCTGGGATGCTGATGCGCAACGCGTCGCACCCTTGGAGGATCACCTTCTTAAGTTCTGAATCACTCCATTTCAGGTGGATATCCTCGACGTGGCCTTCCAGATCGCCGTTGTAGTACGTGAGCAGATGGTCTTTCGGCCAAACGCCGACGACGATTACGAACAGGCCGTACTCGCCCATTGCCTTGAGCAGGAAGGCCAGGTCTTTCTGCACGGACTCGGTGATGTAGTGAAAGTATTTGAGTACCAACCGTTTTCCGGACGTCGCGATGGTTTTCGAGACCCACGACCAATCTGCGGGTGACAGACCGACTGGCTCGTACTCGGTCTCGGTTCCGCGGGTTAGCCCGCCGCTCGCAGTGCCTTCGACCTTGACCCTTCGCTAACAGTTTGCCCAGCTCGGCAGCGCCACTGAAATCGAGGCTTCCTTCAAACTCTTGGCCCGTGGTCCTTTTGAGCTGCGCCTGTACGCCAAGGCGGCCGAGTGCCGCACGAAGCAGAGATTCCGGGGTTGACGCGGGAACGCACTGCACCACATTGGCGTCGTCGTCCGCAAGGCCCTTTGCCCGCAGCCAGGATTTTCCCTGCTTGCTGCCGCCATGAATGGCGATGTGCCTGCGACCGACAGTGCGCTTCCGAACCGCTGGTCCAGAGAGCCGCGATCGACATAAGACGGGCTGCCGACATGAGCGCCCATCCCGAAAACGTCGTGCATCTTCACCACTCAAAACTATGCGCCGACTCTGCAGGCTCGTGACATGATCGGGTGCTGGCACCGCCTTTCTTCGACGGAGGCGCCTACTACCGTTCCTCGTCGCACCACGTGGGCGCTGTTGCGCACTCGCACGCCCTAGGGGCTGACGAGTTTCCAGCCATCGCACTGTTGGGTACCGGGCGCCCCTCGGAAATGAAGACGTCGCCGACAGGCGGCACAAACGGGGCTAGGGCAGTCCTGCGACCGCCTGCAAATTCCCTGGTGGAAGGTAGTCGGAGCTGATGCCGACGATGAGAACCTGCATGATTAGGCACCACCCGTTACCAGCCAGTTGTTGTCAGTAGGCCCTGAAGCTTGTTACTGCGGCGGCGGAGAACTCCGGTGGCAAGCTGAATGTCTTCTCGTTGGCGGCACGGTGTGCTAATGGGTGTAGACGAGCTATCGCCGAATTCGTCGAGCAGGATGAACCCTTCGAATTGTGTCAAGGGACATGAGGAACTGAATTGATTCATCGGGTCTGACCTCGACGGCAAATCGACGAGGTGCGTTGCAGGCCTCGGACCGAGCCGGATGAGGAGATGTCAGCTCGCACCATGGTGCGACCCCGCTGATCCACGCGGCGCCATTCGCGGCTAGGCTGGCGCCTTGCACCATCGACAGAACGGGAACCGCGATCGTCGCCGAGGCACCGAACCCCCCGTGCGCCGCGCACCGCCGGCTCATCTATCAGCCACACCGTGTGGCGTTCTGGGTATTCGTTGCAGCGTTGCTGCTGGGCGGTGTCACGGTGCTGGCCGACGAATACCGGGGCCTGGCCGCCACCGCGACGGCGCACCTGAGGCTGGGGGCGGTGTGGCTGGCGTTCGTCGCCGCCTCGGTGTGGCTGATCCTGCTGTTCGATCCGCTCCGCAGCATGCGGCGTCACCCCGCGGTGCTGGCTGGCGCGGCCGCCCTCGGCGGTAGCGCCGCCAATGCAATGGCGATCTATGGCAACGCCTTCACCCGGCAGAAACTGGGTACGCTGACAGCGCTGTCGACGGCCAGCCACGACCGGATACAGGCAATCGTGGCCGCCCCTGTGGTTGAGGAATCCGCCAAAGCGTTGTGCGCGGGCGTCATTCTCGTACTGGGCGCACCGGCGCTCAACCGGATCGCGCATGCGCTGATGATCGGGATGTTCACCGGATTCGGGTTCCTGCTGATGGAGAATCTGAACCTGGCCACCATCTCCGGTCTGGGCGACCCCGACTCCCATGCCCACGGCATCGGGGTGTCGATGGCCTACCGGTTGCCGACGGTGGTGTCGTCGCACTGGTGCTACACCGGCCTGACCGCGGTGGCGGTGCTGCTGTTGTCGCCACGGTTCGCAGGCCGCCGCAGTTGGACACGGCGTTGCCGGCTGGCAACCTCGGCCCTGCTGGTGCTCACCGCACTGGGTATGCACGCCCTGTGGAATCTCACCCTGCCCGGGATGGGTCTGCTGGCCGCTGATGGTGTGAAGATCGGTGCTGACGGCGTGGTCCTGGTGACCGCGGCGCTGGCGTTGCTGCGCCATGAACGGTGCTGGCTGACCCGCCAGATCGCCGCGCGCGGCGAGGCTGACCTCATTGAATTCGGTCCCGCGGTACTCGATTCGCTTCCGACCTGGCGGATGCGCCGAGCGCTACGCGGCAGGGTTCGTCGCGAAAACGGTTGGGCAGCAGCCCGATCGGTGCGTGCCCGGCAGCGGGAGGCCCTGGATGCCATCCAGGCGGGGACCGCCGCCCAGTGCTGCGTCGAAATCGGCTACGAGATCGCGCCAGCGTTCCAACGGAAAGGATTGGGCACCGCGGCCGGTCGGGCGCTTGTCCAGAAAGCCTTCGATTCAGGTGAGGTCGATACCGTCATCGCAAAAACCGCAACCGCTGACAACGAGTCGGCCAAGCTGCTGACGCGGGTCGGCTTCAGCAGGGATCTTCAAGTACCTGGCCCGCACGAGGGACTGGTGTGGCAGTGGGAACTGTCGCGGCCCCGCCCAGCAGCCAGGGATTGATCGGACGACGCAAAACTAGAACCGTTTGTCGTGGTCGTACCCGCCTTCGTGGTCACAGGGACCGGGGGTGTCGCCGAACAGCTGTGAGACGTTGCGTTCTCGCTCCCGGGACCGCCACCTTAATTTCTACGAGACCCGGGACAACCTCTGCTAGGTTTCGAGCCGAGGACAGCTGAATGACTCCTGTGGTTTGTAACCGCATAAGTGCTCTGCCCGGGGGAGGTTTCAATGTCAGGCCGTCGGCTCCGTTGGCTAGGTTTTGGTCTATTGGCCACTGCCGGTGTAGGTCTATTGACACTGACGTCGATGATGAACTCTGCGTTTGCGTTCGGGGAAGACACTGCGTTGGTCATAGGCCCCAGCGGCATCCCGATACCTCCGCAGAGTTATGTGGACGCTGTCGACAACCTCTACCTCGACCCGAACGGCTACGCGGCTTATACCCCGCAAGGCTTGCCCACGCCCGAAGGGTTATATCCGGTCACCGGCGTCAAGAGCTTACCCTTGGACACGTCGGCGTCGCAGGGCGTCACGATTCTCAACGACGCGATCGACAAGCAAATTGCCGCCGGAAACGATGTTGTCGTGTTCGGCTACTCGCAGAGTTCGACGATAGCCTCGCTGGAAATGGCGCAGCTCGCAGCCTCCCCCAATCCGCCGAGCCCAGACCAGCTAGCCTTCATGCTGGTCGGTGATCCCAGCAATCCCGACGGCGGCCTGCTCGAACGCTTCGACGGCCTGTCCCTCCCGAGCCTGGGTACGACGTTTTCCGGCGCGACTCCTGCGGACACTATCTACCCGACCGACATCTACACCGCGGAATACGACGGCTTCGCCGACTTCCCGCGGTACCCGCTTGATCTGTTGTCAGACGTCAACGCGCTGCTGGGCATCGGTTACGAGCACCTCACGTATGCGGATCTCACGCCCAACCAGATTTCCGGAGCTATTCCATTGCCGGTGACTCCGGATTACTACGCCGACGGCGGCGTCACCCACTACTACATGATTCCCGCCGAGAACCTGCCGCTGTTGGACCCGCTGCGTTTGGTCCCCGTCGTGGGGAACCCACTTGCCGACCTGCTCCAACCGGACATGACGGTGCTGGTGAACTTGGGCTACGGCAGCATCACCCAGGGCTGGGACCCGGGGCCGGCGAACGTGCCCACCCCATTTGGGCTGTTCCCGACGCACATCAACCCTGCCGATGTCCTCACCGCTCTGGTCAACGGGGCGGGGCAGGGGGCCACCGCCGCAATCAAAGACCTGCAGTCGCCGTCGTTGCTTGACCTCTCGTCGCTGCAGGGGATCTTCGATGCGGCCTACACGTTCGGCCTTACCCCCAGCGACCATCCGACGCTGTTGGAGGTCGTGTCGGCGCTGAGCACGTTCGCCAACGGCGACGTCCCGGTTTCCTCGTCCACCAATCTCGTCAGCGACCTCACCAGCGTGGCGTCGACGGCTTACGCCACTCTGCTGCCGACGGCAGACATCGCTCTCGCCCTTGGAGTCACTCTTCCGGAATACGACGTTCAGTACGTCATCGACGGGCTCTTGGCCGGTAACCCGCTGAACGCGATCGGTGATCCGATTGCGTTGGATGTCGGGGTGGTCCCGCTGGCAGTCGGTTTCGAAGCCGTAGTGCTCGCGGAGGCCGCCGCGACCGCCGTCAGCGAACTCGCGGCCTTCATCCCATCCTTCATCCCGTGACGAGCCACCGGCTGCGGTTCGAGCACGACCTTGCCGAATACACCGCCGTCGGCCAGGCTCTGCAGTGCGGCCCGGCCCTCCGACAGTGGATAACGTTGCGGCGGCGGTGGTTTCAGCCCCAACGACACCAGTTGGCCCAGCCCCCAAGCGAGGAGCGCGGCTGAGCCGGGGACCTTGTTCAAGTACTCGCCCCACGCGACGCTCAGCACGCCGACGTTGCGCAGCAGCAGCCGGTTGACCTTGACGGTAGGGATGCCACCCGCGGCGAAACCGATGACGAGCAGCTTGTCGTCCATGGCCAGCACCCGGATGGCGTCGTCGGAGGCCGGACCGCCGACAGGGTCGACGACGACGTCCACACCGCGGCCGTTAGTGTAGTCGTGCACCGCCTGCGCCCAGCCGTCGGTCAGCGGCAGCATCACGTCGGCGCCCAGTGACGAGACGTAGTCGGTCGCGCCTTCGCGGTGCACCATGGCGATCGCCTTGGCGGCACCATCGCCTTGGCGATCTGGATCGCCGCCGTGCCCACACCACCGGCGGAGCCCAGCACCAGCACCGTGTCGCCTGGCCGCATCGCGGCCCGGCGGGCCAGCGCGAAATACCTGGTGTTGTAGTTCACCGGCAGCGACACCGCTTCGGCGTCACCGAGTTTGGCGGGGCTGCGCGTCACGTTGGCCACCGGAACGGCCACCTGTTCGGCGTAGCCGCCGAGGACTCCGAAAGCCGAGACCCGGTCGCCCACCTTAAAACCCGACTCCGCCGGCGCCGCGCGCACCACACCCGCGGTTTCCATGCCCGGGATGAACGGTGCCGGCGACTTCAGTTGATACTCACCCTTGCTCAGCAGCAGGTCCGGAAAGCACACCCCGGCGGCGCGGACATCGATAACTACCGTCTCGTCGCCACCGGAAACGTCGTCTACATCGGTATACACCAGTTCCGACGAGCCTGAAAGTTCCTGAACAACAAAGACTTTCATGGCCTACCGTACTGAGAAACTGGCCTGCTTCGCGTCGGACAGATCGGTGATCAACGCCCGACACCTACCACACGGCAGGTCACGAGCGGGGGACCGCCACCTCAATTTCTACGAGACCCGGGACAACCTCGCGCGGATGGGCGGATCGACTTCTGGTTTTCGCCGTCTGTGCACGTGTCGCAAACATTTGAACCGGTTTGGCACGCTGCTGCTTTTTCAGGCATCTGACTTCACCGCCACAGGCGGGGGTCTGGCATGTTCCCGGTGAATGAGTCCGGCTGGTTTTAGAGTCCTGTGGCCCCGATGGTGGGCTGGAAGGGACGATGAAACAGATGGCTGGTCGGAAGCGGCATTCCGCTGAGGATATCGTGCGTAAGCTGCGTCGGGCTGACGAGCTGGCGGCGGCGGGTAAGACGGGCCAGGAGGTCGCTGCCGAGTTGGGGGTGTCGCCGGCGACCCTGTACAACTGGCGCCGCGGCTATGGCGGGATGGACATCGACGCCGCCAAGGAGCTCAAGGAGTTGCGCGCGCAGAACAGCCGCCTGAAGCGGCTGCTGGCCGAGGCGGAGCTGGAGAAGGACGCGGTGCGGGAGGTCGCGAAGGGAAAATTCTGAACCCAGCCGCCAAGCGCCGCGCCGTGGACATGCTCAAGGAGAGGTTGGGCATGTCGGAACGGTTGGGGTGCAGGGCGGTTGGGCTGGCCCGCTCGACTTACCGCCGGATGCCGATCGCGCAGACTCCGGCCGACCCGGACGCTGATCTTCGGGCCTGGCTGCGCCGCTACGCGACCCAGCACCCGTGCCATGGGTTTCGCCGCGCGTGGGCCGCCTTGCGCATGACGAGCACCAGGGGGTGAACAAGAAGAAGGTCCACCGGCTGTGGCGTGAGGAGGGCCTGCAGATGCCGGTGTATTCCCCGCGCAAGCGGGCCGGGGTGCCGTCGGTGCCACCGGTGGTCGCCGACGCACCGAAGGTGGTGCGGGCGCTGGACTTCCAGTTCGACTCCACCGTCGACGGCAAGGCCGTCAAGATCGCCTCGATGATCGACGAGCACACCCGCGAGTCGCTGCTGCACCTGGTGGAACGCTCGATCACCGCCCACCGGCTCGTCATCGAACTTGAGCACGTGTTCGACCGGGCCGGCCGACCGCCGATAGTGTTGCGCATGGACAACGGCCCAGAGTTGATATCCCAAGCCCTGCAACGGTTCTGCGACGGCAAGGTCGGGCTGTCCTACATCCCGCCGGGCACGTCCTGGAACAACGCCTACATCGAATCGTTCAACAACCGGCTACGCAAGGAGTGCCTCAACCGCAACCACTGGACCAACCTGCGCGAAGCCCGAGTGGTCATCGGCGACTTCAAGCACGAACATAATCACCGACACCGCCACTCGGCGCTGGGCTACCTGACCCCGGCCGAGTACGCTGCAGCGTGCAGGCACACCCACCACACGATGGCCTGCGACATCAACTAAATCTGGATTCGAACAACCTGGCTCCAAAACCAGGTGGACTCAGTATCGGGGACCGGTCACCAAAAGACTGTGCCCAGCGGCCAATTAGTTTAGGGACCCGCTACCCCTCGTCGGCGCGGTGCCTCCGATTATCGACATTCTGCTCCGTCTGTCGGCAGAGACCGCGATCAGACGGCTTTGGTGACGCCGACGTAGGACAGCACCACGTCGGATTGATCGGTCTGTCGGGTCAGCACCGCATAGGAGCGGATGAACGACTGGCCCACGCATCCGTCGATCTTGACGTGGAAGTTGCTGACCATGACCCAGGGGTGCGGACCCTTGAACTCTTTCTTGTCGACCGGCACCACGATTATGAGGCCGGGCTTGAGCCCCACGGCGAGTATTCCGCTGACCGGCGCGGAAAGCACCGGCACAATACCCGTTGGCAAAGCGGCCAACGGTCCCGTCAAGCCGATCGACGGGATGATGCCGGAGCTACCCGCCATCGTGACGCCGCTGGACGTGCTCATGTCGATTCCGCAGCCGATCTGGTAACCCACCTCGAGGACGCCTCGAGGCATTTCCGGTCCGATCAGCGAACCGATGAATGTTCCGCTGGTGAGGTATTCGCGAGACGAGATCGCGGTGGTCAACGGCGACACGGGAAGTTGCATCTCGTCCTTCGCGCCGAGGGTCAGGGTCCAGCCGTCAGGAGTGTTGAGGGTTGCCGCTTCGCCCGAGGGCACCCGTCCGTCGGCCGGCGGCGCCGCATTAGGAGGGGCAGGGTCAGAGTCGGGATCAGCACCTGCCGAAGGCGCGATAGTCACTGACATGACGAGGCAAACGGCGAGAACCGCAGCGCGACGAACGACCACGGCTATCGGCATCACGGCCGACACCGTAAGCACTGTCCGATTCGAGTTGTGGCTTTCGCTGCTCGACCAAACCAAAGTTGTTGTGCGTTCGTAGCCGGTATGCGATAAAGGCGCGGAAGGCTGGGGAGGACCGGTGGCGCTCGTCGGCGGGCCAGCAATCCTGCACTTGCTTCGTTCACCAGACCGCAAAAAGTGTCGCTGGCGGCTAGCCTTGGGGGATAGCCAGCGGTTCGGGGCAGATGACAGAGAGGGCGGCGATGAAACGTCACCGGTTCGCTCGGGCACTGCTGGCGGCTGGGATGAGCGTCATGGCTCTCGCGGGCGCCACCGGCATAGCGCGCGCGCAGCCAGAGCCTGCTCCGCCACCGGTGCCCCCGATCATCTATATATTTCTGATAGGGGCTCCTGCACCGTGGACGGGTGCGGGTTCGCACGATGAACTCGCTCCATCAACCGACTGGGGTGGTGTCGGAATGTATTGTGAAAATCTATTTGTCCGATGCGAGTAAACAGATCGCCAGGCCGTATGGGAATGTGCCCTGAAAGTCTCGCCGGGTGCGCGTCACGCGCGACGACAGGCTTTTCACGATTGGGGTGGCGCTGAAGGTCGGTCGCCCCGATGAATCAAGTTGGCCATGCTGTTATGGACACCGCGGAGCGCATAGCCGCCCGTCCACACCGAAACCAAAATGAGAACAACGAACATCGGTAGCCAGCTGCTCTTGTGGTGATCAACGCCCCACCAGACCCCGGTGAACAGAATCGCG
>DASPOT010000407.1:0-17562 GCA_035625875.1 Mycobacterium sp.
CGAGCAATCAGGCCTTAGCTTGGCGACGATGCGGGCCGCGCAGCGGCGTGAGGAGGAGCCGAGCAATCAGGCCTTAGCTTGGCGACGATGCGGGCCGCGCAGCGGCGTGAGGAGGAGCCGAGCAGTCAGACCTTAGCGGAACACCCCCGGCAGGCTCAGCACGGACAGCGCGTCGTCGGCCAGCGGGTTATCACGCACCATGTATGTCCACGTCGACGTCGGCCGGGCCAGCTTGGAGAGATCCAGCCCCGGCTCTTCCTCGAGGACATTTGCTGTTTCGAACGTCTGCTGGGCCGCCTCGATCGCGTCGGCGGCCAGCGAAGCGAACGCGTCGACCGCCAACCGGTGAAACTCGTCGAGCGGATTCTGCCGGCCCAGTGCGCGCAGATGGATGCTCTCGCGGATGTCGGCCAGAAACGCCAGATGATCAGCCCAGCCGCGGTCGAGGTGATAGAGCATGATTAGCCGGCAGATCTTCTCCAGGCGGTCCTCGGACAGCTCCTCGGAGAGCTCCGCGTACCGCTTGGGCGCCAGTTCGGCCAACTCCTCGCGGGCGGCAGGCGTCCGCAACAGTGTGTCCCGGCGCTCGACGATGATGGCGCGCTGCTGGGCGATCAACTGGTTGTAGCGCCAGGTGTTGGCGTGCACGTAGAGCAGCTTGCCCTCGGCGACGCGTTGAGCGTGATCCAACAAGCCGGCCGCCTTGGGACTCATGATCCGCCCGTCCTCGTCGGTGGCCATCGGCAGTTTGTTGCGCTCGAGGTTGCCGGCGACGACGTCGTCTTCCCAGCTGGAGAAGAACACCGACGAACCCGGATCACCCTGGCGTCCGGCCCGCCCGCGCAACTGGTTGTCGAGTCGCTCGGTGTGGTGCCGCCCGGTGCCCACGACATGCAGCCCGCCCAGCTTGGCGACCCGGTCGTGGTCGGCCTCGTCGGATCCGCCCAGCCGGATATCGGTGCCGCGCCCGGCCATCTGGGTGGACACCGTGACAGCGCCGAATTTGCCGGCCTCGGCGATCACCCGCGCCTCCTCGGCGTCGTTCTTCGCGTTGAGCACCGCCGCGGGCACACCCCGCCGCAGCAGCCGCCGGTGCAGTTCCTCGGATTCGGCCACGTCGCGGGTGCCGACCAACACCGGCTGTCCGGTCTCGTGCACACCGATGATGTGCTCGACGATCGCGTCGTTCTTGGCGGCCGCGGTGAGGTAGACCCGGTCGGCCTCGTCCCCGCGAATGTTCGGGGTGTTCGGCGGTATCGGGGAAACACCGAGTTTGTAGAACTGGCGCAGCTGTTCACCGGCGGCCAGCGCGGTACCCGTCATACCGCACACGGTTGCGTAGCGGTTGATCAGCGCCTGCACCGTGATGGTGTCGAGGACTTCACCGGTCTCGGTGGTCTCGATGCCCTCCTTGGCCTCGACCGCGGCCTGCAGGCCGTCGGGCCAGCGCTGCAGCTGGGCGATGCGGCCGCGGGAGGCGTTGATCAGGTGCACGGCGTCGTCGCGGACGATGTAGTGCACGTCGCGCTGCAGCAGCACATGCGCGTGCAGTGCGACGTTGACCTCGGTCAGCGTGGTGCCGACGTGCTCCTCGGAGTACAGGTCGATACCGCCCAGCTGCGCCTCGACCTTCTGCGCGCCGGCCTCGGTCAAATGGACGTTGCGGTTGTCGGAGTCGGTGTCGTAGTCGGTGCCGGGCTCCAGCTCCCCGACCAGCCGGATGATCTCCAGCCGGGGCATCTCCCGGTGGGTGGTGCCGGCCAGCACCAGCGGCACCAGCGCCTCGTCGACCAGCACCGAGTCGGCTTCGTCGATCAGGGCCATATCCGGGTTCGGCGACACCAGGTCGACGACGTCGGTCACCAGTTGGTCGCGCAGCACGTCGAAACCGATCTCATTGACCGAGGCGTAGGTGACGTTGCATGCGTAGGCTTTGCGGCGCTCTTCGGCCGTGGACTCGGCGGCGATCCAGCCGACCGTCAGGCCCATCGCCTCTAGCAGCGGACCCATCCATTCGGCGTCGCGGCGAGCCAGGTAGTCGTTGATGGTGACGACGTGCACGTGCCGGCCGGCAAGAGCGTACCCGGCGGCGGCGATCGCGCCGGCTAGGGTTTTGCCTTCGCCGGTGGCCATTTCGATCACGTCACCGGCCAGCATCCGCAGCGCGCCGAGCAGCTGCACGTCAAACGGCCGCAGCCCGGTGGACCGATCGGCGGCTTCCCGGGCGAGGGCGAGAAACTGCGGGATATCAGCGGACTCGGCGAGATCATCGAGCTTCAGGAGCTGGGCGGCTTTGAGCAGTTGCTCGTCATCGAGGTCGGCGGCTTTCTCGTCGTACTCCGCCGAGGCGCTGACGTCGGCGCGGGAACGGCTCAGGTTTTTCTCCGTGCTGGCGCCGAGCAGCCGCCAGAATCGGCTGCTCAGACGGCCCGGCTGAACACTGGTGGTCTTGGGCACAGGACAACGGTACGCGGGCCCGCGGGGTGTCGGTCGCCGCCCCGCGGCGAAATCGATGCGTACCCAATCGGCGACCCGCCGACTGCGCACACCATCAACGCAGCTCTTCGCGGACCGCGATGCCGAGCCCATCGTGTCCGCGCGCAGCGAGCGCAAGGCGCAAGAGATGACCGGCGAACGACGCGCCCTGCGTTGGCTGCCGACCCCGGACGATCGGTCAAATTGCCCGATCTGCTCATCGCGCCGTCGCCCAACTCAGCGACGGCACCTTGCTGCACTACGACCACGACTACGACGCCATCGCGAAGGTGACCAACCAACAGACGCGCTGGCTTGTCGCGCCCGGCTCGCTCGAGGAGCCGACCCGTCAAGCCAGGTTGGAGCGGCGCGGGTACGCGACGGTGGGGTCGGTGAGCACGTTGACGACGGCGGGCAGACCACTGGCGAAGGCGCGTTCCAGCGCCGGGCGAAGCTCAACGGGAGCGGACACCAGCTCGCCATGGCCACCCAACGCGCGCACCATCTCGTCATAGCGAGTGCCCGGGCGCAGCTCCGCGACCACCGAATAGCCGTACAGCGCCTCCATCGGGTGCTTCTCCAGACCCCAGATACCGTTGTTGCCGATCACCGAAACGACCGGCACACCGTGCCGGACCAGGGTGTCCCAGTCCATGCCGGAAAACCCGAAGGCGCCGTCGCCCTGCAGCAGCACGACCTGACGGTCCGGCCGCGCCAGTTTGGCGGCCAGTGCGTAGCCGGGCCCCGAGCCGAGGCAGCCGAATGGGCCACTGTCGAGCCAGGCACCCGGTACATAGCTGTCGATCACTCGGCCCGCGTAGGACCCGAAATCCCCGGCGTCGATGACGATGATCGCGTTGCGGTCCAGCAGCGGCGCCAGCTCGGCGTACACCCGCATCGGGTGCAGCGGGATGCGGTCGTCGGCCAGCTCGGCGTGTTCGAGGTCGCGCGCCGTGGTCTCGGCTAGCCTCAGCTCGACGATCCAATCTTGATGCTCGGTCCCGCCCGGTACGGTCAGGGCCGACAGAATCGCGGGCAGGTCACCGTAGAGTCCGGCCGCAACCGGCCGCGGATGCTCGCGGTCGGGCTCGGCGCGGTCGGCCACGATGAGCTGCGTCTGCGACCCGAACACCGCGCCGAAGCCCAGCCGGAAATCCATCGGCACACCGACCACCACGGCAACGTCGGCCTCGCCCAACGCTTTTGCCCGAGTACGCGAGAACGCCAACTCGTGGTCGGCGGGCACCATGCCACGGGCCATCCCGTTCATCAGCACCGGTATCCGAGACTGCTCGGCGAGCCGCAGCAGCTCCGGCTCGGCGCGGCCCCACCAGACATTGGTGCCCGCCATGATCACTGGCCGCCGGGCACTGGCCAGCAGGGTCACGGCACGGTCGAGAGCGTCGCCGTCGGGACCGGGTGAGGCCGGCAGGTCGGTGAGCGCGCCGGGGCGGCCGTCGTCTTCCGACATAGAGAACACGTCGTCCATGGGGAAGTCGACAAACGCCACCCCCGACGGTGCGGCGACCGTTGCCCGCAGCGCGTCGTCCACGAGCTTGCCCACGGCGTCGGCCGACGGCGCGGTGGCGGCGAACCGGGCCAGCGGTGCGACGAACGGCACATGGTCGATCTCCTGCAGCGATCCCATGCCCCACCGTTGCGCCGGCGCCCGCCCCCCGAGCACCAGCAGTGGCGAGCAGTTCTGCTGCGCGGCCGCCATCGCACTCATCCCGTTAGTGACGCCCGGACCGGCGGTCAGCGCGGCCACACCCGGTACCCGCGTCACTTTCGCCCAACCCTCGGCGGCGAAAGCGGCGGTCTGCTCGTGGCGAGTGTCGATCAGCCTGATGTCCTCACTACGGCAGCCGTCGTAGATGGAGAACAGGTGACCACCTGAGAGGGTGAAGACGGTGTCGATGCCACTGGCCCGCAGCCGCCGCGCGATGAGCCGGCCGGCGTGCATGGTCTGGGTGGACGCCGCGTCGGTAGCCATAACCGGAGCCTATCCGCGGTCCTCGGGTACTTTCGCCAGCAGGATCTGCAAGGAGGCGCCGTCTTGACGCCTCGGCCGCAAGGAGACGTCGAAGTTGGGCACGAAGCCGTTCACACCGTCCATCGACTGGGGCCACGCGCTACCGGACTCGTTGTGGTGGATTGCCGAGGCGTGGGCGATCAGCGCTGTCTGTGTTCTCGTCGTGCTGGTCGTGCTCAGATATGTCACTCGCTGGGGTCGAGAGTATTGGCGAGTCACGCATGGCTATTTCACCGGCGGCGCCCACGCCGTGGGCGTGTGGCTGATGCTTGGGGTGTTGTTGCTGTCGGTCATCGTGGCGGTGCGTCTGATCGTGCTGCTCAGCTACCAGGGCAACGACCTGAATACGGCCGTGCAGAAAGCCGTCCAGGGTCTCGCGTCGGGCAACGACGAAGTCAAACGCTCTGGCATTCATGGCTTTTGGATGGCGCTTGTGATTTTTTGCGTGCTAGCGGCAATCTTCGTGGCCCGGGTGATGGCTGATATCTACCTGACGCAGCGCTTCATCATCGCGTGGCGGGTGTGGCTGACCGACCGCCTCACCAATGACTGGCTCGACGGCCGGGCCTACTACCGGGACCTCTTCATCGACAACACCATCGACAACCCCGACCAGCGCATCCAGCAAGACATCGACATCTTCACTGCCGGCGCCGGAGGCACTCCGAACATGCCGTCCAACGGAACGGGAAGCACGCTGCTGTTCGGGGCTGTCCAATCGGTGGTTTCGGTGATCTCGTTCGCGGCGATCTTGTGGAACCTTTCGGGACGGCTGACCGTTCTCGGCTTCGATATCCCGCGGGCTATGTTCTGGACCGTCCTGGTTTATGTGCTGATAGCGACGATCATCGCCTTCTGGATCGGGCGCCCCCTGATCCGGCTGAGCTTTCGCAACGAGCAGCGAAACGCCGCCTTCCGGTACGCCCTGGTGCGGGTACGGGACGCCGCTGAGGCGGTGGGCTTCTACCGCGGTGAGCGCGCCGAGCGCGCACAGTTGTGGCAACGCTTCACCCCGGTCATCGACAATTACCGCCGGTTTGTCCGCCGTACCATCGCGTTCAATGGATGGAACTGGTCGGTGAGCCAGGCTATCGTCCCGTTGCCGTGGGTGATCCAGGCGCCGCGGTTGTTCGCGGGGAAGATCCAGTTCGGTGACGTCACCCAGACCGCGATGGCGTTCGGCAACATCCAGGACTCACTCTCGTTCTTCCGCAACAACTACGACGCGTTTGCCGCCTTCCGAGCGGCGATCATCCGGCTGCACGGGCTGGTGGACGCCAACGCCCGCGGCCGCGAGCTGCCGGTCCTGGCCACGGCGGCCAGCCCCGACGGCTCCGTTCAACTCGACGGCGTGGAGGTGCGCACGCCCGCAGGTAAGCAGTTGATCGATCCCCTCGACGTTCACCTGGACCACGGCGATTCGCTGGTGATCACCGGTCCCTCCGGTAGCGGCAAGACCACGCTGCTGCGTAGCCTGGCGGAGCTGTGGCCGTACACCTCGGGGACTCTGCGTCGCCCCGCCGGGGACAACGAGACGATGTTCTTGTCCCAGTTGCCGTATGTACCGCTGGGCGATTTGCGCGCCGTGGTGTCCTATCCGGGCGCCCCCGGCGCTATCCCCGACGACGCCCTGCGTGACGCGCTGACCAAGGTGGCACTGGCCCCCCTTGCCGACCGGCTTGACGAAGAGGCGGACTGGGCCAAGGTGCTCTCCCCCGGCGAGCAGCAGCGCGTCGCCTTTGCCCGCATCCTGCTCACCAAACCGAAAGCGATTTTCCTCGACGAGGCCACCTCGGCGCTCGACGAAGGGTTGGAATTTGCGCTCTATCAGATGTTGCGCAGCGAATTGCCGGATTGCATCGTGGTCAGCGTCAGCCATCGGCACACTGTCGAGCAGCACCACGAGCACATGCTCGAGCTGCTCGGTGAAGGCGAGTGGCGGTTGAGCCGGGTTGAGCGGGAGCCGGCGCGCGTCTAACCGTGCGCTCCCGCGCTGGGACTTACCGCGCCTGCCCTGCCGCTGCCGCGTGAGCTCCGGCACGGCGGCCGAAGAAGGATCCTTCACCCAGCTGGGTGCCGGTGGAGTAGCCCTTGGCATCCTGGGCGATATTCGACGCGCACGCGCCCGCCGCATACAGGCCGGGCACCACGCTGCCGTCCTCGCGCAACACCTGGCCGTCGACGTTGGTGGCCAGCCCGCCCATGGTAAAGCCCGCGTACATCGCCTTCCCGAGTGACAGATCGAAGGCTCCCCAGGGGCCTTTGTCTTGCGGTGCAAGGTATTTCGGCTGTTTGTGGAAATCCGGGTCTTCGCCGCGGGCGGCGTTCTCGTTGTAACGGTTCAGTGATGCCACCAGCTTGCCCTCGGGAATTCCGAGCGCTTGCTCCATCTCGTCAACCGTTTCCCAGCCGTCGATGAATCGGATCAGCGGAAACTGCGGACGCTCCATGTGCGTCTCGTCGACGATCAGGAATGCCGTGCTGTCAGGCTGGTCCATCACGAAACCCGATGTGCGCGAATGGTATGAGTCTTCAGCCACGAAGCGCTCGCCGAGCTTGTTGACGATGATCCCAGTCAACAGGATCGACGGCGGATACACGGACGCGGTGATGAACACCTGATCCATGTGCTTAGTCGCCCCGCCCGCAGACACCCCCAGCCGGATGCCCAGACCATCGTCGTAGGTGTTACCCAGTATGTAAGGTTCCGCGAAACTGCCGCTCTTGCGCCGCCGCTTCGCACCGAGTGCCGGGGTGTACTGCGCGACCATCTCGGGGTTCATGGCGTAACCACCTGCAGCGATAACGACTGCCTTGGCCCCGATGACGCCCTGGTCGCCGAAGTGCTTCCATGCCACCCCGACCACGCGCTTGTCGTCATCCAAAACCAGCGCCGTCGCTCCGGTTTCGTAGCGAATCTCCACGCCGAGTTTGTCAGCTCGCTTAACCAGAAGATCGATAATCATGCTGCCGCCGCCAGTTTCACCGGGCACCGGCAGCTTGTGCCCACGCGGCGCAGGCACCGCCATGTCCTTGAACGGCCACACCTCTTCGTTGCCGGTGTACATCAGCCCCTCGGTGTTGGGCTGGATCACCACTTTCTCCGGGTAGTAGCTGCGCTCGAACTGGAAGCCCAGATCCTCCAGCCAGTTGAAATGCTCGACGCTGCCGTCGCAGTAGGCGCGGATCTTGTCGTGATCGGGCTCCCGTGACACCGCGACCAGATACTTGTACATCTCGTCGGGCGAGTCGGGGTGACCGGTCGCCTGCTGGACCGCGGTCCCGCCACCGAGGTAGAAGTGCCCGCCGGCCAGCGCGGTGGTGCCGCCGGCCGTCACGGCACGCTCCAGCACCAGCACCCGCGCACCAGCGGCCGCCGCGCTGACCGCCGCGCAGCCGCCGGCGATGCCGAAACCGATCACCACCACGTCGACGTCATCCGACCACGACGACACAGTGTCCGCGTTGATCGTCGCTGGTATCTCGGTGCTCACCGCTGCTCCTGTTTGATGTAGTCGAAGAACGCCCGGATCTCGGGCGTGATGTATGCGATCTCCACAAACGGCACCCCCGCCTGCGGCACCGACACGCAGGCGAAGTGCATCCCGCCCGGCATCACGCCCTGTTGGACGACGGTCGCGCCTTGCTTGGTAGCCGCAGCCAGCGCCGCGACGAAATTCTCGGGGCTGTCGGCCTCCACGCAGATGTGGTGCAGACCCGGCCCGCGGTCGCGCAAAAAGTCACTATAGGTGTTCTGCCCGCGGGCCGGCTCGATCAGCTCCAACTGCATGTCCCCGAGATAGCTCAGCGAAATGCTGGCGAGGAAACCGGCTGGCTCGCCGTAGTAGCTGCAGGTGTCCGGAGCGATACCTCGGGCATCCGTACCCACTTTCGGACGCCTAACAGGCCGGTGAGGGCCGTTTCCGTGGCGTCCAGGTCGGGGGTCACCCACGCGATTTGTACCGGTGATCCGACGTGTTGGCTCATCGCCTCGCAGGATAGTCGAGCGCCTCGTTCGGCAGAAAGATGTTGCCGTCGTCAGCGGCGCTGGGGCGCTAGAACACGAATGAACACGTTCTAATTCGCTGAGTCAGCACGCCTACCAGCAGCCGGACCGTGGTATCGAACACTGCCTCGGGGTCGGTCAGCGTGTCGGCTCCGTACGCGCCGAACACCTCCAGGCTGATCGCTCCCACCACACCGGCCCAGATCACGAAGCATTTGGCGACGACAGGATCATCGCCGGGAAACCCGAACTCGTGCCGAATACGTGCGAAGTCTGACGACATCGGTTGCGGCGCAGGGGTATTGGTCAACATGATGTCCCCGGTCGCGATACCGGCGGCAATCGCATCGAAGAATGCTCCGACCACGCGGGCGCCGGGTCCGACGGTTCGCTCCGGTGCGTGATATCCGGGAACCGGGCTGCCATACAGCAAGGCCCAACTGGCCGGGTGGGCGACGGCCCACCGCCGCGCCGCGTGCGCGATGGCGATGACGTCGTCACTCCACAAATCGGATACCGCGTCGCGGGCCCGGTCGACGGTGTCGGCTAGATCGGTATAGGCGTCGATCAGCAGTAAGGTGAGCAGCTCGTCGCGGCTGGACAAGTAGCGGTACACCGCCGAGGACACCATGCCCAGGTCGCGGGCAATCGCGCGCAGCGATAATCCCGCCGCTCCGTGATCCACCAGGTGGCGGCGGCCGAGCTCGATGATTTTCGCCTGGATGCGCTCCCGCGAGTCCCGGCGTTTGCCCACGTGGCCAGTCTGACATAACCGAGATCACTGCTCTTGAATTTCGGGCCGAACTGTGGCACCGCCGTCCGCCCTCTCGGATCCGCGGGTACTCGGGTGATTTTTCTAGGCCGGCGGGCCGCCGAGGCTGGTCGGCGCCCCGACATCCTCGCGGACCTGCTGGGAAACAGTCCGCCAGGACACCGCGGCGGGAAACTGGCCCCAAACGCTGTTGAATATCCCGACGATCCTGGCAGGAGCTGGACCGTTTGTCACATACACCGGTCCGCCCGAATCGCCCTTCTGGCTGACGACGCCCTGCGCCATGGTGAACCACCCGTTGTTGACGCGCTCGACGGTCCCGCAGCTTTCACCGGTGATGATGCCGAAATGGCAGACCGCTTCGCCGGGCTCAACCGCCAGACCCGGCTCAGATTCCAGCGGACGCCCGCCGGGCAGGATGTTGTTGGCCATGACGTCACCGGCCAGCACGATCGCTTCGTAGTCGGCGATCGACTGGTCGGCGGACACCGTTGACCCGTTCGGCGTGTTGTCCCTGTAGACGGCTTGATGGCCGATCAAATTGCCGTCCTTGTCGGTGACCGCGCCGCTGCCCCGGCAGTGGCCGGCCGTGAACGCGACCTTCAGACCCGGATCGACATAGCCCAAAGTGCAGACCTGGTTGGCCTGGTGGATTTCCATCCCCGGAAATACCGGCACGGGGTCGGCGCTGGCAACGGTCGGGGACAGCCCGGCCGCGAGCGTCGCAGAAATCACCGTCGCGGCGAATACACGCATTGCCAGGCCGCGCAACATCGACTCCGATCGGTCGGGGCCGGCGCAGTGCCCGGCCGAGCGGTTACCGGAGTAACGATTCCAGACCTTACCGTCTTCCGCAGACTGAGCCGGCGTGAGCGCGGCGGCCCAGCGCGACCGGGCCCGGGCCGCCGCGGCTGGCCTCACCCGCCGTCAGGGAATGGTCAGCACCTGCCCGGGCTGGATCAGGTCAGGGTTGGAGATGCCGCTGGCATCGGCGATCACCTGGTATTTGCTGCCGTCGCCGTAGAAGCGTTCCGAAATCGCCCACAGGGTGTCGCCGGCTTCGACGGTGTAGGTCCGCGCGGCGGCTGGGGCCTCTTCCGCGGCGGGTGTCACCTCGGCGGCTTCGGGTTCCGGTGGCGGTGGGGCTTCGGTCTCGGTCTTCGTCGACCACGCCGGTCCATCAGCGGCGTAGAGCACCAGATTGCGGTCGTCCTGCAGGACGAGTCTGACAT
This sequence comes from Mycobacterium sp., assembly GCA_035625875.1. Lineage (GTDB taxonomy): Bacteria > Actinomycetota > Actinomycetes > Mycobacteriales > Mycobacteriaceae > Mycobacterium. The sequence continues at coordinate 10,518 of DASPOT010000407.1, forward strand.
CCTTCTTGCCCTTGGTGTCGGTGTGCCACACCGGTTTGTCGGCGGTGTAGAGGACGAAGTTGCCGTCGGGCTGCACCTCGGCGCGCACCACATCCTGGCCGTTGGTCCCGGTCGTCCACAGGGCCCTGCCGCGCACAGCCAGCACCAGGTTGCCGTCGTCTTGCAGCGTCAGGGTGTAGGCGCCGTTGTTCGAGGTGAGCGATTCTCCCTTTACGAGCTTCTGTCCTTTAGTGAGCGTGTCTGCCACGACATTCCCTTCTCATCGGCGCGGCCCGGTCGGCTACCCGGCCGGGCGTCGTAGCTTATGCACGACAACAGTGAGCTTACTGACTTGGGGTTTGCCCGGGGCGCTTTCGGCTCGGTGCAATCGAAACGATCCGCCGAACGGTTGACGAACGTCGCGGATGAAGGCGACGGTCGCATGCGCACCGCGAATCGGTGGTGAGATTCGGGTGTTTCGGCGCGGCGGCTGCGCTACGGAGATGTCACCAACCCGACGACGGCGCCGGATTGGGTTGCGTTGCGCGGTTGCCAGCCCGGCGGTCCGAAGATGTAGCCGAGCCGATCACGCAGGCGCGTCGCCGAGGCCACATCACGGGCGATCGCCAGGTATTCGTAGGTCTGCAGAGTCCAGATGTTGAACGTGTCGACCTGTTTGGTGAGTCCGTAATGCGGACGGAACAACTCAGGCTGGAAGGTGCCGAGCAGCCGGTCCCAGATGATGAGGATTCCCCCATAGTTCTTGTCGAGGTATTCCGGATCCATACCGTGGTGCACCCGATGGTGCGACGGCGTGTTGAAGACGAACTCGAACAGCCAAGGCAGCTTGTCGATCCGCTCGGTGTGCACCCAGAATTGGTAGATCAGGTTCACCGAGAAGCTGCAAAACACCATCCAGGGCGGAATCCCCAACAGCGGCAACGGAATCCACATCAGGATCTCGCCGCTGTTGTTCCACTTCTGGCGCAGCGCGGTGGCGAAGTTGAAGTATTGGCTGGAGTGGTGGGCCTGGTGGGTGGCCCAGATCAGCCGGACCCGGTGGGCGATACGGTGATAGGCGTAGTACAGCAGGTCGACACCGAGGATCGCGATGACCCACGTGTACCACCGGGTCGCCGACAGCTGCCAGGGCGCCAGGTACGCGTAGATCGCGGCATAGCCGAGCAACGCCACGAACTTCCAGCCGGCAGTCGTGGCCACCGAGACCAGTCCCATCGAGATGCTCGCCCAGGAATCGCGGGTGAGGTAAGCCCCGCGCGCAGGCCGCTCGGGTCGGTGCGGCTTTGCGGTGGAGGCGACGAGGTCCGCGGCAGTCTCGATACGTTCGAGTTTGCGGGCTGCCATCCACTCGAGAATCAGCAGCAACAGGAAAAACGGAATGGTGAACAGCACGGGGTCCCGCATCTGGGCGGGCAGAACGGATAAGAAACCCGCGAACGCATCCACGTCTAAGAGACTACGACGATCGCAGACCCTCAGAAGCCCCGCCCGCCACCCGGGCTGCGGATCTATCACCGCTGACCGGCAACCGCGCCGACTCGCTGGCCGCGGCCGCGCTGGATCTGCAGGCCCGCCCCTCACCGGGCCGATGATCAGTGTGACTGCGCTTGTTCACCGGCGTACCAGTGCACCGCATAAATGCCCGGTTGCAAAGACAGCTCCGCGACCAACCGCTCAAGCTTGGCCGGCGTGTGGCCGTCCATGAGCAAGTGCGCGGTCAAAGTTACCTTGTCGTCGTCGGCCTGGCCGGTGCGAATTCCGCGCAGCGTGATGTCGTTGTTGCTGGTGTGTTGCACGAGCTGGGCGCGTGCGTATTTCGCGGATTTGGGGCGACAGATAACCTGCACCTGGTAGGGCCGGAGGCGTTCGTCTTCTTCGACGGTGTGATCGTGGTCGATAAGCCGGCCAAGTGGGCGTCCCAGCAAATGGATGGCGATGACGGTGCCCGTCGCGATCACAGTGAACACCAGGTGTCCCGAAGCCGCCAGCACGCCTACTGCCGCCGAACACCACAGGGTGGCGGCGGTATTGAGGCCCCGGACGTTGAACCCCTCACGCAGGATTACCCCGCCGCCGAGAAACCCGATCCCGGACACCACGTAGGACGCGACTCGGGTGGGGCTGCTGTCTTCCGTGGCGGCGGCGTAAAGCACGAACAGGGTCGCACCGGCGGCAACGAGTGCGTTGGTGCGCAGGCCGGCCATGCGCGCTCGCCATTGCCGCTCAAAGCCGATTAGGGAGCCGCAGCCGACGCCAACGGCCAGCCGGAGCGCGAAATCCGCGACGCTCAGCGTCTGCATGACGGCGCACTCCTTCCCCCACTGCGAAGCTGAGTATCCGCCATCAGTCTCCGACGATTGTGGTACCGGCCCCGGGCGTGGTGCTGGTCGGCGGCAGCTAACCACGTCTAGGTAAACGGCAGGTAGCCCCGGCCAATCACTCCCGACCTACCGCTGCACGAGTTGACCACCGTTAACTCGTGCGATCCCCACCGCGCTCGCCGGAACGCGGCTTTGATCCGACTAATGCGCTGAGGCCTCTTGATTTTTGGTGAGTTGTTGCGGACAGTAGTACTTCGCTGAGATGGCCACGAACAGGGTTGCGTGGTCCGTGGTCAATCCGGGATTGTTGTTCTGCAGGTCGTGGATTAGCTCCGGGCCCGATTTGCCATTACCCATTGACCCGCACACCCTTTTGGCAAATGCTATGGCTTGATCTGAGCTGGTGTAGGTGATGCCCGCATCGCGCACCGTCGCCAGGAAGCCTGCGTCATCGAACCCGTTGTCCGGATCGCCATACGCGGGCGCGGCAAGGCCGATCATGGTGGAAACGCCGAGTAGCGCTAGCAGCGGTCTCATAAACTCCTACCACGTACCTTCCGCCTTGCGTCCCCACGTTGACCCGTTAGCTCGGCTGTGACTTGAGGAGCGCGAACTTGCTCTTTTGTCAGGCCTTGGAGAGTTGATGGGGGCAGTAGTATTTCGCTGAAATCACGGCGAATTGGGATGCGGCCTCCATATCGAATGCGGGATTGTGGGTCTTCACGTCGTGGACTAGCTCCAGGCCCGACTCCCCGTTGTTCAAGCACGTGCACACCGCTTTGCCGGCCCCGATGGCTTGATCTGGGTTGGAGTAGCCGATGCCGGCTTCGTGCAGAGCAGCGAGGAAGCCTGCGTCGTCACCTTCCGGAGGATCGCCATATGCCGGGGCGGCGAGGCCGATCATGGCGAAAACGCTGAGTAGCGCTAGTAGCAGTCTCATAACTTTTCATTCTCCCATGCCGAGGAAATTTTTGCAGTTTTCACATAGCGGCCAAAGCCGCGTGGCCCCAAAATCTTACGGTTCAAATGGGCCCGAATTGCGGTTGTCGATGCGCGCGTGCGCGATATCGCAAAGACATTCTGCACCAATGGTATTGACGGTTCAGCCGCCATCTGCTCAGATCGGTCAGTCGCTGTCGCAACGAGCATAGATTCAGTTGATCTCCCGAATGTCTCGGCCCGCACTGTTGTTGGCGCAGCCGATCCGCGGCTGCGCCGCCATCTAGACCGATGATCCACGCCGGAATCGTATCGGCCGCTGCTGATCTCAGCGCCGCAACCACGCTGGGTCACGGTCACCGACATCGCTACACCAGACGGCATCAGGGTCCAACAACAAGCAGCTCGAACACTGAAATAGGTTGCCCGCTAGCCCGACTGCGCATCCGACGGCAGGACTTTGGGCTTGCCGCCTTTCGACAGGTGCACCGCGTGAATGCCGGGTTTCTTCGACAGTTGCTCGAGCAGGGCATCAAGGCCGTCCTGATCGACAGTGTGGTGCTGCACGCTTTCGGGCTTCTCCGATATTTGCGCGACCAGACGCTTCAGTTTCTCCGGCGAGTGGCTGTCTTTGAGGTCCTTGAGCGGGGTGAGACGGCTTCGGGCGCCGGTACGGGTCAGGGCGGTGGGAGCCCCCGCACCTACGGCGCTGCCGAGCATACCCGCCAGGGACATCGAACTGAGCAGGCTTCCCTCGCCGAGCGCGGCCGCCGGCACTGCCTCCGGCCCGGCGGCCGACAACGCGGCAGCGACCGTCCTGATGGCCGGGGTGGCCGCGGCCCAGCTCGGCGGAACCGACAACTTTCCGACCAACGTGCCGGCATTTCCCATATTCGCCGATACCCCATCCGGCGATACCGCGCTGGTCAGCCAGCCCAGGCGGAAGCCTGGAAAAAGCCCGCCCCCCAGCCCTTCTTTCGGGAGCGCGCCATACGCCGGGAGTGGGGCGAACTTGAGGAACTGCGACACGGGAAAATTGGTAAGCAGCCCGATGTCGTTATACCCGGTGGTAAAGCCAAGTGGAACCTTTACGGCGTTGTACAGGGCTGTAAACGTCGATGCCCCGGTTGGCCCAAAGAGGCTGTTCAGGATCTGGTTGATGGTCTCTGTGTAGTTGGTGCTGAGGTTTGCGCCAAATTGCAGCAGCGCCGACACCGGGTTGGGGATTGATGATAGGGACGATAGGATCGACTGCGCACTGCCGGCCGATGTGCTGGCGGCTTGGGTGACCGCGGCCGCCTGGGCAGCCACCCCGCTTGGGTTGGTGGTCTGCGGCGGGTCGGTGAACGGCGTCACCTTGGAGGCGGCCGCCGACGAGGCGGCGTAGGTGTCCATCGCCAGGGCGTCTTGGGCCCACATTTCGCCGTATTGGGCCTCGGTGGCCGCGATCGCCAAGGTGTTCTGCCCGAAAATGTTGGTCGCCACCAGCGACGCCAGTTGGCTGCGGTTGGCCGCGATCTCCACCGGCGGCACGTGCGCGGCGAACGCCGTCTCATAGGCGCTTGCCGCCGCGGTGGCCTGGGTCGCGGCTTCGGCGGCCTGGGCGGCGGTGCCCTGCATCCAGGTCAGGTAGGGTGCGACCGCGGCCGCCATGCTCAGCGACGACGGACCTACCCAGGGCCCGCCGGTCAGGGTCGAGATCACCGACGAATAGGAGGCCGCCGTGGACTGTAACTCGGCGGCCAGGCCGTCCCAGGCCGCCGCGGCCGCCCGCATCGGCCCCGACCCCGGACCGCTGTAGATCCTGCCCGAGTTGATCTCCGGCGGAAACGCTGCGTAAAACATGTCTATACCCCTTACCTGGTCGTGCGCGCCTGGGTGGCCCGTGCTGGGCTACTGTCTGTCCTCACGGCAGTCATCGCAGTCATTCCTCGAGTGCTGGTATCACGATGATGGTGGCTGCAGCGGGGTCAGCCTCGGCGACAACACGGCCGAGTGCGCTCGCCGCAGCACCGCCTACGGAGCGGGTCGCGGTAGCGGCGACGCCGCGTCCTGCCAGACTCGAGAGGGCCATCTGGCTAAATAGGCCCCCCTCGTCGGCTAGTGAGGCCGCCGGGGCGGCCGCGAAGTTGGTGGGTAGCACCGAGGCGAGCGTTCTGATCGCCGGGGCGGCTTGAGTCCAGCCCTGTGGCACCGACAAACTCCCAACCACGGCCGCGCGGCCCATAGCCCCCGATACTGGCCCCCCACCTAAGCTCGCGGAGCTCAAGTGTGGCGTCAACGAACCAGCTATGGGCGCCAACGCCCCGCTGATGGGTTTCGGGCCGGCGAGCCAGGCGGCAGCTCCCTGCCCGTTTTGGCCCCAGGCATATGTCTGCCCGAACGACAGGAACGGGCCACCGGGTATGGAAGCCCACCCCTGGAGGGAGTACGGCCCGGAGGTGATGGTGGAGAAGATTGTGTTCCAATTTGCCAGGTTCGTCGAGATTCCCGATGGCAATGCTGGCAATGGGACTTGTGGCAATGCGAGTCCCGCCAAATACGACGTCGACCCCTTCGACGGCAACGACGTGATGGTCGTTGCCAGGGTTTGCAGCCAATTCGGCACCGAGGAGATCAGCTGGGACAGCTGCGTGCCTACATTCGAGCCGGTGGAGCTACTGGCGGCCTGGGCCACCGCGGCCGCTTGAGTCGCCACGCCCGAGGTGCTGGTGGTCTGCGGCGGGTCGCTGAACGGCGTCAACTGGGTGGCGGTTGCCGAGGAGCCGGCGTACCCGTACATCGCGGCGGCATCCTGCGCCCACATCTCGGCGTAGTGGGCCTCGGTGGCCGCGATCGCCGGGGTGTTCTGCCCCAAAATGTTGGTGGCGATCAGCATCATCAACAGGGCGCGGTTGGCCGCGATCACCGGCGGGGGCACCGTTGCGGCGAACGCGGTTTCATAGGCGGCCGCCGCCGCCCTGGCCTGCATGGCCGTCTGCTCAGCCTGCGCCCCGGTGGTGTTCAGCCAGGTCACATAAGGTGCGGCCGCGGCTGCCATGGACGCCGCCGAGGGACCCGTCCAGGACCCGGCGGTCAGGCCCTCGACCTCCGAGCCGTAAGAGGCCGCGGTGGACTGCAATTCGGCGGCCAGTTCGTCCCAGGCCGCCGCCGCGGCCAGCATCGGCCCGGGCCCCGCACCGGTGTACATCCGCCCGGAGTTGATCTCCGGCGGTAACATCCCGAAATCCATATCTTCTTACCTCCGAAGGCTTAGCTGGGCGGACTCGACGGTCTGCACAGGCAGCGGCGGTGCTCCCGATCGCATTCACAGAAGACCGCGCGAACCGCGCGGCCAGCGTTTGCGGTTGTTGTATTAGACAAGGTCGGTGTCCTCCTCCTGCAGAACTGTCGGATGAGTTGCGTCCGGCGACCCTGCCCGTGGTCGACTTTTTGGGATTCTTTTCGCCTGACGTCGAGTGAAAATGTGTCCGAGTCGCGATCAGTTATCGCGGTGATAGTGCGTGGGTTATGTTCGCGTTACGTTCCGGTCAGGTAAGCGGAAAGTAAATACCGATCACCGTCCACCCTGCAGCGGCTGAGACCGACAGTTGCGGACATCGCCACGGTAAGCCGCATCGTTGTGGTGCCGGGTGACCCCGTCATGCGTCGACCCAGCGCGCGAAACGATGTGTCAATGTATGCGGCGTGGTGGGAGTACCCGCAGATCGGCGTCATCGGCGATCGTGGCAACTGCCTTCGGCCAGCCTTGGCGCAGTCAATCATGAACTCTACGAACCCCTAAG
>DASPOT010000408.1:0-2822 GCA_035625875.1 Mycobacterium sp.
GCCGGTTTCTTCGCCGCCGGGGAGATCGGCCCGATCGCGGGCCGCAACGCGTTGCACGGATTCACCGCGTCGATGGCGCTGTTCACCGAAGACACGAAATGAGCCGCTACCTCGACGCTGGGCCCGCTGGCGTGGGCGTCATGTCTGTCACACCAGTCACCGCTGGCGATCCACTATGCGAAACGCCCTCCTACGAGCGACTTTTCAGCGACAAGCCGGGGCGCGATGACCGGTAAAGTGTTGTGGCTCGAGAATCGCTGCGAGGCAGCCGAACACACGGTTCCGTACTATGCGTGCTGCTGCCGACCACGCTCTCTCGCCGACGGAACCGACTGCGGCAACGGCACCGCCGAGGAGTTTCTGCGCGACAGAGTCGCTGGACAAAAACAGTGCGGGCACTACCGCCAGGCAGACGGCAGCGGGACTTTCAGTAAATCCGCCACCTTTTGAACGGCACGACGGTGGAGCGGGTCCTCGGCGGACAAATCTGTAATCGATACATCTACCGGTACGTGACCGTAAATTGCCCAGCATCGCTCGCTGGAATCGATCCTCGACCAGTAGGCAATACCGTCCACTTCTGGATGCAGCTCATATAGTGCGCGAGAGACGGCCTGCGTGATGGGGCGGCCGACGTCCCCGCCCAGCCGAATAAGTCCAGCGTCGAGATGAACTGGGGCAGGACCGTCGCGAAGCGGGGAGTTGTCGATGGGCTCACGTACCAGCGGGTGGGTGTCCAGATCGACCAAGAGGTCGGCGGTTTCGATGTCGACTAGAAGCGGCTGCGGCGTCACGAGAGTTACCTGGCCGACACGCTGCTCGGCCAGCCAGTCCGCGACGGCCTGAACGGTCGGCAGTACTGGGTCAGCGTCTGCGTCGACAAACTCCACCGCGGCGAGGAGCGCGTCAGCGGCCGGATTGGGGCGAAATCGCGCCATCAGGGCGCCACGAGGGGACCGCCGGCTTTTAGCCGTCGGGGGAATCGGGGCAGGTGAGCACCGTGTGATCATTCGTGTCGGTCCCGTTTCGTAGAGTGCGGCTGTGTTGGAGCGCCGGTATCGCCACAGTTGTGGTCGCGGTTCCGACCGGCACTAGGATCTGCTCGGAGGTGTTTGCGCCAGGCGGGCGGGCCCCGCGTCTAAATCGGGCAGCTGATCGGGTCAGGCCGATCAGCGACACCCCGTTGTCCTATGGCTCGGGCCGATGAGGTAAACGGTAACCTTATGCGCCGTGAAGCCACGCCACGTTGCTCGTTTCCTTGGTGTTGCGGTGCTGGCGACTTGCGCGCTGCCGGGCGCCGTCGTTTCATCCGCGTCCGCCCAGCCCTGCCCCGACGTGGAGGTGGTGTTCGCCCGCGGTACCGGTGAGCCGCCTGGCTTTGGCCCGACAGGACAGGCATTCGTGCACGCCTTGGGTCCGCGCATTGGCGGTCGGTCGCTCGGGGTGTATCCGGTCAACTACCCTGCCAGCGACGCGTGGGCCACAGGCCTCGACGGTATTAGAGACGCGGGCACTCACGTCGTTTCCATGGCGGGGAACTGTCCCAAGACCAAGATGGTGCTCGGCGGTTATTCCCAAGGCGCGGCAGTGATGGGCTTCGTCACCTCGGCTGCAGTACCGGATGGGATCGATCCTGCGACCGTACCTAAACCGCTGCCACCCGAGGTGGCTGACCACGTCGCCTCGGTCGTCCTCTTCGGTATGCCAAATGTCCGGGCCATGAACTTCCTCGGCGAGCCGCCGGTTGCAATCGGCCCGCTGTATCAGGCGAAGAGCATCCAGTTGTGCGCTCCTGAGGACCCGGTTTGCTCTGAGGGGCTGAATTTCGCCGCGCACGATACGTACGCAGACGACGGGACCATCGTCGACCAGGGGGCGGCCTTCGCCGCGAGTCGCCTTGGCCCCAGCCCCACCCAGAACGCGCCGCCGCCGGCCCCAGGCCTGCCGGCTCCTGCCGCCCCGCCGCCCGCCGGCGCGCCGCCCCTCGACGACTGGGACCACGCACCTGCTGCGCCGCCACCCCCCGGCGAACCGCAGCCGGCGCCTGCTCCGGCGTGAAAACCGAGATTCGGCGCAGAACAAGCCCCGTTGACTTGGCACAACATCGTCACGCACGACACCACCCACAAACAGCGCAACTACTGCGAAGGGGAAGGTGCGAGTGGTTGGGTCCGAAGGCGAGGTGCGGGCCGCGATCAGTCACCGGGCCATCCGAGCCACCAGACTCAGCAAGCGGTTACAGCTGAGTCTTGGTGGCCACCGGGACTAAGGCGGAACCGGCCTGGGAACTCGGACACGGCAACCGGCGCGGCGCCTCACCGCGCCAAACACCGCGGTTGAGATCTTGCGTTTTGTGACCTTGTTCCGTAACGTCGATACAAATCAATAGCCGAAGGAGCATGATGAGCGGACCGGTCACCTATCGTCGCGGCGAGTCCATCGCGGTGATCACGATGGACGACGGAAAGGTCAACGCGCTGGGGCCGACCATGCAGCAGGCCCTCAACGAGGCGCTCGACGACGCCGATCGCGACGAGGTCGGCGCGCTGGTCATCGCTGGCAACCAGCGGGTGTTCAGCGCTGGGTTTGACCTGAAGATCTTGACCGCCGGCGAGGTGCGGTCGGCGATCGACATGCTTCGGGGCGGATTCGAACTGTCGCATCGGCTGCTGTCCTACCCTAAGCCGGTGGTCATGGCGTGCACTGGGCCGGCCATCGCGATGGGCTCATTCCTGTTGTGCAGTGGCGATCACCGCATCGCCGCGCCCGGATACACCATTCAAGCCAATGAGGTCGCCATCGGAATGGTCCTGCCGCACGCG
>DASPOT010000409.1:0-2471 GCA_035625875.1 Mycobacterium sp.
GCCGCCGAAGCCAACCACGAACCCAACCGGCGCCGCCAAGACCGCCTCGACGCCGCGTTTAACGCACTGACCGAAGCCGCCCAAACCCTCTACGGCTGAACATCTCTCGCCTTGCAGTGTCGGCCCTGGGCCTGCCAAAGCATCCGGAGCGGATGTACGCAAACCCGCGCCCTGCTACCCGTGACACCATCAGGGGCAGCTGCAGGCGTGCCTGTCGCCCGAGTTCCTCTGCCCGTATGCTAACGACGAAGCCGCGAACCGGCCGGTGCTTTTACACCAACTTTCGGACGCGACCTCCGCTGTCACGCGAAACGACAACCCAGCCCAGGCTCTCGATCCCGACCACAGCGCTCACCATGACATAGACTGTGAGAGGCGGGATCGACTGCAGCAGGGAGTCGACCGTCACCACTCAAGGATCCTGACTCGGTGTGAGAGCGTCTGCCGTGGGCCACCGGTGGTGGAACCTCTTGTAGCGTTTCCCTGGCTCATGTGGACTGACGTCACCAGCTGGCTGACCTGAGGAGAGGCAGTGGAATTCAACCTCGCCCGGGTGTTCGCGGCGGTGGCGGCGGCCAACCCCGACCGGGACTGCATCGTCTTCGGAGATCAGCGATTCAGCTTCGCGCAGACCGACGAACGCGCATGCCGGCTCGCTCAGGCGCTGCATGCGTGGGGGCTCGGCGCACACCGTGAACGATCGAAATTGACGGCACACGAATCAGGTCAGAGCCACCTCGGGTTGTACATGGCGAACTGCAACGAGTTCCTCGAGGGCATGCTGGGCGCCTATAAGGCGCGGGTCGCCCCGTTCAACGTGAACTATCGCTACGTTGCGGCCGAACTGGTGTACCTGCTTGCTAATGCCCGCGCGGACACGGTCATGTATCACGCGCGCTTCGGCCCGACGCTGGCCGAAGCGCTTCAGGAAGCGCGTGGCCAGTTGCCGCCGATGTCGCTGATCCACGTCGACGATGAGTCCGGGAACGAGCCGCTGCCGGGCGCGGTGCGCTACGAGGAGTTGCTGGCGTCCATGCCTGCCGCGCCGCTCGATGTCGTGCCGTCTCCGGACGATCTCTACGTGCTCTATACCGGTGGCACCACGGGATTACCCAAGGCTGTGTTATGGCGCCAGCACGACATCTACATGAACGTTATGGGCGGGCGGATCTTCGGTTCCGGCGAAATGGTGAAGAGCCTGCACGAGATCGTTGCGCGATCGCGACCCGAAGGACCGGGTTCGATGACAGTGGCACCGCTCATGCACGGCGCGGCTCAATGGGCGGCTTTCATTACCCTGCTCAACGGCCGGACGTTTGTAATGCCCGCGACGACAGATCATTTCGATCCTGCGGCGGCCTTGGCGCTGGCGAGCCGGGAACGCGTTATGTCGCTGTCGTTTGTCGGCGACGCCTTCGGTCGACCGTTGCTCGATGAGCTGGAGTCCGTCGACTACGACTTGTCGGAGCTGATGGTTCTGCTGACCGGCGGAGCGGCGCTCAGCGCGCCGGTCAAACAGCGACTCCTCGATCTGCTGCCGCACGTGACGATCCTGGATGCGGGCGGGTCCTCTGAGACTGGTTCGCAAATGGGCCAGACGTCGAGCCGCGCGCAGCCTGCGACCGGACGCTTCGCCCCGAATCCGGGTGCGGTGGTGGTCAGTGAAGACATGACCCGAATACTGTGGCCGGGCGCCGACGAGATCGGCTGGCTAGCTCAGCAGAGCCTGATACCGCTGGGATACCTCGGAGATCCGGACAAGACAGCGCGGACCTTTCCCGTTATCGAAGAGATCCGGCACTCCGTTCCGGGCGACCGAGCCCGCTGGCACGCCGACCGTCATATCGAGCTGCTGGGCCGCGACTCGGTCACGATCAACTCAGGGGGCGAGAAGATCTTCGCCGAAGAAGTCGAGGCGGCCATAGCTCATCACCCCGCGGTCTACGATGTTGTCGTGGTGGGCCGACCCAGCACTCGGTGGGGAACCGAAGTCGTCGCGCTGGTCCAGTTGGCTGACGATGCCCACGCCGAGGCCGACGAGATCGTCGCCGAAGCAGCCGGGCACATTGCGCGTTACAAACTTCCAAAAGAGATTGTCTTCTGCGGCCGGGTGCAACGCTCGCCATCCGGCAAGGCGGATTACCCTTGGGCGAAAGCTCAAGTCACAGCTAGACTTTGAGCGCCAGCCGCCCAGCGTAGCGAGCTGTCACGCCCGGGTCTGGAGTTGCGACCTGCGTGTGGACCACCGCCAGGCACAAAGCCCTTCGGCGCCGAGACCGTGCCAGGCGTCGGTGCGCGAGTTGGCGAAGGACACGTGCCCGATCGTTAATCCGAAGTTCCCCCTGGGCTGGTGACGGGTTGGGTGTGACCTGCGTTTTTGCGGTCGGGTTGTGGGGTGTACTGCCTACATGTACCCGAAGCGGGGAGAGACGTTGAGGAGTTCGAAGGCTCGCCGCTGCAGCGGGGTGGGG
>DASPOT010000410.1:0-7719 GCA_035625875.1 Mycobacterium sp.
GCCGCCTACAAGCGCCCGCGCATCATCGTGGGGCTGACACGATTGATTCCCGAAAGCTTCACCGAAAGGGCCGAAGCCGAGCGGCTCATTTCCATTTCGCCAAAGTCGCCTCATTCAGTCTTCCCGATGCCTTCGGCGCTCTTAGGCTTTGGGCGTGCGCTTGTCGTGGCCGTTGATCGGCCGCTCGGAGGAGATGCGAGCTATCGAGGCCGCCATCTCGGCTTCGGATGTTTCCGGGATCGTTGTCTACGGGGCGGCGGGTGTGGGCAAGAGCCGGATCGCCCGTGAGGCCTTGTCTGCCGCTGAGTCGCGGGGATGCGAATGCCGGTGGGCGGCTGGCACATCTTCGGCGCGGGCGATTCCGCTCGGTGCTTTCACGGCGTGGGCGCCGTCGGGTGTCACCGATACCGTTCAGTTGCTGCGGGGGGTGATCGAGTCGCTGACGGCCGCATCTTCGGGCGCCACGGTGGTGGTGTGTGTCGATGACGTGCATTTGCTCGACGATTTGTCGATATTCGTTGTGCACCAGATCGTGCAGCGGCGCGCGGCCAAAGTGATTCTCACCGTTCGCGACGGTGAACCGATTGCCGCCGCTGTGCGAGAGATATGGACGGTTGGCCCATTCGAGCGGCTCGACCTGCAGCCACTGTCGCTCGATGAAACCACCACGCTGCTGTCGGCAACCTTAGCGGGACCGGTGGAGCCAGCTGCCGCTCAGCGGCTGTGGAAGCTAACGCGCGGCAACGTTTTGTATCTGCGCAATATCGTCGAACAGGAGGTCGCTGACCGCCGAATCGTGCAACGGCATGGGTACTGGCGGTGGCTCGGTGATCCCGTCATGCCGCCCGGGCTGGTTGAGCTGATCGAATCCCGCATCGGAGCCCTGCCCGCGCCGGTTAGCGATGTGATCGACGCATTGGCTGTGGGGGAGCCCATCGAACTCGCGGCCCTCAGGCGCATCGCTGATCCGGCGGCGGTCGAGGAGGCCGACACCCGTGCCCTCATCACGCTCGAACCCGTGGTCGGCGGCGTGGAGGTGCGTGTGGCGCATCCGCTCTATGGTGAGGTGCGCCGCAGGCGCGCGGCACCGACCCGGCTACGACGGTTGCGCGGACTGGTCGCCGCCCAACTCGCCGCAGCCGATGACCGCGACGATATCCAGGTCGTGGTGCGACGCGCCACGTTGAGTCTCGACTCCGACCTCACACCCGACGCCGACCTACTTGTAAAGGCAGCCCACGGCGCCGTCTGGCTGGCGGATCTGCCCCTCGCCGATCGGCTTGCAGAAGCGGCAATTCGCGCCGGAGCGGGACCGGAGCCGAGCTTTGTTCGCGCGCATGCGCTTTCGTGGTTGGGCCGTGGCGAGGAGGCCGACGGGGTGCTGGCCGATATTCCTTCCGACCAGTTGACTGACGGCGAGTGCGCCAGATTGGCGTTCCTGCGGGCCAGCAACATGCTCTGGGCGCTTGGCGAGCCCGCGCGCGCGAAAGAGATCATCGACGAGGCGTCGCGCACCGCATCACCGCAGGCCCGTAGCTATATCGATGCCTTCCTGACGGTGTACTGGTTTGCGATGGACCAACCCGACACGGCGATCCAAGCGTCGAAGAAACTCGCGTTGGACGACCTACCGCCCGTCGTTGGCGCCGAGATAGCTTGGGTCCTGGCTGACATATCCGCGGAAGCGGGGCGTACCACTGAAACCGTGGCCGCCGCGGACGCGGGATATACCGTTGCGGCGCGCTCTTTTGATGCTCCGCACATGAGGTTTAACATCGCTGACGCACACGTCAGCGCGCTGCTGCTGGCTGGCCGGATTGCGGACGCCCTTGATGTGGCCGAGCGGGTACGCCGGCAGGCCGCCGACCTTCCGGGGGCGGCTCAATTGCTGGGAGCTGCCGTGGCGGGTCGGGCCGACCTTGGTGCCGGACGCCTTCATTCCGCGGGTGCGTTGCTCGAACAGGCAGCAGTAGGACTTTCCGCTACGCATGCTTTGGGCTGGGGGTACCGCTACCACGTCCCGCGTGCGACTGCGCTCGCGATGCGTGGTTCAACCGTGGAGGCAGCTTCCACGCTTGCTGCGCTCGACAAGCAGCGACGTCCTTTCCGGTTGCTGGACTATGAACGGAGCCTGGCCCGAGCGTGGATCGCCGCGGGCCAGGGCGCCGTCAGTGAGGCGATCGCTGTCTTGTTGTCGGCAGCCGAAAGGGCCTCGGCTAAGGGCCAATTCGCGGCGGAGGTGGTCTGCCTGCAGACCGCCGCCCAGTTCGGCGACCGTTCGGGCTCACTCAGATTGCGCGAGCTCGAAGCGATCGTCGAGGGACCGCGCGTTGGTGTGGCTGCGCGGTTCTCAGCCGCCCTGAGTGCCGGCGACACCGCTGAATTGACCGCGGTGTCAGAAGAATTCGAGCGGATGGGCGACCTCGTTGCCGCCATCGATGCCGCCGCCCAAGCCGCCCTGGCGTACCGCAGCCAGGGCCTACGGGGATCGGCATTGGGATGCGCCACACGCGCAGACGCGCTGGCCGAGCAATGTGGCGGTGCATGGACTCCCGCGCTTCGTCAGGTCAGCGAACCCGTGCCGTTCACCGATCGCGAACGAGAGATCGTGACGCTTATTGGTGAGGGGTTGTCCAACCGCGAAGTCGCCGAGCGACTGACTCTTTCCGTGCGCACCGTCGAAAGCCACATCTACCGGGCGATGGCAAAGACCGGAACCACCAGTCGCGACGAACTCGCCGCCCTAATACCCGGCCACGGGGCGCGAACAGAGTGAACATCGCCCTCTGAGGGCTGCGCTCAGCGCCGGCGATGATTGCAGTATCGCCATACGATGATTGCAGTATCGCCATACTGAGTCAGCATCACGAAAACTCATCCATGCTGCTCAGATGGCCAATGAACTCAGCCAACGCGAGCGGACGCTACGGCGGCTACCGTTACCGGTGAGCGAGGCGGAGCTGGCGGCGGTGTTCCCGCCGGTGCGCATGTTAGCGCGGGCCCGCACGGTGCTGGGCTATCAGCTCGGCGCGGCGGCGCGCCGGGCGGTGGGGTTGCTGCCAGGTCTGCGCGAGCGGTTGGATGTGCCGCGGCGGCAGCCGCTGCGCAGTAGCAGCCTGGCGATGTACCGATTTTGGAAGCTGCCCTACGGGGCGGCCGAAAAGCCGCACTCGCTGGCCGATGTGCCGTGGGAGTATGTGCGGGCCAACTGGGACAAGATCCCGTTTTTGGGGTTGCGGGAGTATTGGTATCCGGCGCTGCAGACCCGCCAACTGAAAAACAACAGCGTCGTGCCGGTGACACTGGCCGGGGACAATCTGGTGTTTTTCCGTGACGGCGATGGAGTGGCGCGGGCGTTGGAAAACCGCTGCCCGCATCGGTCGGCGTTGTTGTCGCTGGGGCAGGTCGGGGTGTTTCGCCCGGGCACGCTGACCTGCCGCTATCACGGGATGACGTTTGACGGGGCTGGCACCTGTGTGGCGTATTTGACCGAGCCGAACAGTCCGGCGTGCGGCAGGATCCGTGCGCGCGCTTATCCCGTGCAGGAGATGGGCGGCATCGTCTGGGTCTACATGGGCGACAACACTCCGGACCCGGTCGAGCAGGCCGTCCCGCACGCCGCCACCGTGCTCAGCCAAAAACATCTAGTGGTCTTCCGAGCGGTACTCCCTTACAACTACCTCAATCAGAGTGACGCCGCCGCCGATCTGGCGCACTTCGGCGTGCTGCACCGCAACTGCCTGCCTTTAGCCGACTCGAAGGGGTGGGGCGACATCGACGGCAAAACCCTTCCCGGCGGGGGGTTACAGGCCTACTTCACCGAACCCAATCGGCATCCCGGCCCGCTGCACGTCGACAAACTCACCTACTACTTGCCGGGGCTCATCTACATTGGTCCCGGTGAAGGATACGATTCCTTCACCGAACACTATTACTTCTGGGCTGTGCCCCGCGACATCGGCAGTTTCGAAGCCTGGATAGTGTTTTCCGGGCCCAGCGGCCGCGTCAGCGGCGGCGTGGTGCGCACCTTGATCCGCGCCTTCATTTCGACGCCGTTGAGCCGCAACATACCGGGGGCTGACTGTGTCTACGGCGGGGACGGCCCTATGCAGATGGGCCAGGGGCGGGTGGTGCGCTGGGACACTGACCAGCTGACCCGCATCGACCGCGCGGTCAGCAAAACCCGACTGCTGCTGCAGCAGGCGCATGCCCGCGAACTAGCCGACCGCGCGCAACGCGGCCAACCCTCACGCCCGGCGCCGCCCCAGGAGTCTGCTGCGCCGATGGTGGAGCCGTAGAGCGCTCCCTCGCTGACGACGGGGCTCGGCGTATTAGTAACCGTCGCCCTCGCGCCGTCGCCGAGCGACTGACACTGTCCGTACGCGCCGTCGAATGCCACTTCCAACGGGCGATGTTGAAGACGGGAACCGCGAGCCGCGACGGGGTGATTTCAGTAGCCATACTGAGTCGCCATCACGAAAACATATGCATCCGCCGCTGTGATGTTGTGGGCTGTCGTGTGGCCGGGTGTGACCTGTGGCCGGGAGTGCCTGCGCGGGAGCCTTTGGTGTGGCGGGCCGCCGGTTAGCTAGGTTGTGAATCAATGGCGTCTCTCTGCGATCTTGCTCTTATAGCCCCTGGGCTGCGAGCCAACCGTCGATTCTTTCGGCGATTGCCTGCCAGCCCGGTTCAAGCATCATGTTGTGTCCCATGTGGGGGAAGTACTCGGGTTCGGTGTGATATGCACGGGCGGTCTCCCTCGCCGGACGGCGACCCCACGCGGCGTCGGCGCCTTCGAGGGCCAGCATCGGCGTTGTCACGCGCCGGGGGCGAACCAGGTTCAACAGGCCCATGTCCATGTTGAGCGCTCGAGAACTCTCTTCCTGGAGTCGAGTGAAACATTGCTCGACAATTGATTCGGGAGTGCGTGCGCAGAACAACATTTCGCGCATGTGCGCCGAGGTCGGATACATGCTTAGCGCTTTACGCGTCGTGGCGACTTTGGTGCCAGCCATGGGTGCTTCCGCACCAACCGTAGCCCGGTGAGGAACCAGGTTCGCGGCGGTGCCGACGACACCAGGACGGCGGCGGGCGCTGTGCCGGTCTCCAGGTACTTCTGCACGATGAACCCGCCCATGGAGTGACCGATCAGGACGGGGTGGCTGGCAGGGTCGCGGCGACGGAACGAACATCGTCGACGTAGTCGGCGATCGTGCATTTGTTGAGTGGCTTCGAAACTGGGCTGCCGCCATGCCCGCGCAAGTTCAGGGCGATTGCTCTGTAACCGTTGTCCGCGAAGAAATCGAAGAAATTATCTTGCCAGGTCCATGCGCCGAGTGTGGCACCGTGCACGAAGAGCAGGGCCGCTTGGTGGGCTTCGCTGGAAGACCCCTTGTCGATCACTTCGAGCATCCGCCACCCTTTGAATCTGTTGCGGCATTCCCTTGCATCTTGTCAGGCGCTAAGACCTCGAAAGGCTACATTCGGTCCATTCGCTCGGGTCGCTTTTCGGTACGGTGGTCCAGCGGTCGGCAATTACAGCGCGACAGTGCGGTGCTGATCTCCATTGCGGTGCGTTGGTGGCGCTGGCGCACCCATCCGCTCAAGACTGCCCTCATGCCACACCTCAAGCTGGACAGCGGAATTCAGGTAGCGCACGTCTTGCGTGAGCGGTCGCTGTGAGCGTGTGTGGTCAACGGCGCCGCTGACGGCGTGCGCTCGTCGCCCGTTGATGATTTTCAGTATCGCGCTACTGAGTCGCAACCACGACAACAGATGCATGCTGACCAGATGGCCGAGGTGAGCCATCCAGCTGACCAAGGAGCACGTGATGAGCTCATTGCGTACCCACGACGACACCTGGGACATCGAGAGCAGCGTCGGCACCACCGCTGTGGTGGTCGCTGCAGCCCGAGCGGTCGAAACCGAGCGGCCCGACGCGCTGATCCGCGATCCGTACGCGAAACTGCTGATCACCAGCACTGGCGCCGGCGTCTTCTGGGAGGCCATGCTCGACCCAGCGGTTGCTGCCAGGGTGGAGGCCCTCGACGCCGAGTCCGCGGCACGGCTAGAGCACATGCGCAGCTACCAGGCGGTGCGGACGAACTTCTTCGACACCTACTTCAAAGATGCCGTCGCCGACGGGATCCGGCAGGTGGTGATTCTGGCCTCGGGGTTGGATTCACGCGCGTACCGTCTGGACTGGCCAGCCGGCACCACGGTGTATGAGATCGACCAGCCTCAGGTGCTGGCTTACAAGTCCGCGACGTTGGCGGATAACGGCGTGACGGCGTCGGCCGATCGCCGCGAGGTGGCCATCGACCTACGTCAGGACTGGCCGGCCGCGCTGCGTGCCGCTGGCTTTGACCCCGCGGCGCGCACGGCGTGGCTGGCCGAGGGTTTGTTGATGAACCTGCCCGCCGAGGCTCAGGACCGGTTGTTCATCCTGATCGGCGAGCTGAGTCCGGCTGGAAGCCGGGTCTCGGCTGAGACCGCAGAGCGGCGACAGCAGGTGCGCGAGCGGTTCAGGAAGGTGGCCGACCAGCTCGGTCTGAAGGAAATCGTCGACATCGGGGAGCTGATGTATCGCGACGACCACCGCGCGGACGTCGCGGACTGGCTGAACGACCACGGCTGGCGCGCTCGCACGCAGCGGTCGACCGACGAGATGCGCCGGCTGGGCCGCTGGATTAAGAATGTGCCGCTGGCCGACGATAAGGATGCCTTCTCCGAGTTTGTGTTCGCGGAGCGGCTGTAGTCGCGCGCACCGCGGATGACCCGTGGGACAGCGCAACCAGTGTCGGGGTGACCGCGGTTATGCTGGCGCTGACCCGTGCCGCCGAGACCGCCAGCGCCGACCCACCCATCCGCGACCAGTTCGCGGAGTCGCTGGTGTACACGCCCCAGCTCGCAAGTGTCCGCGAGCAGGTTTGCCCGTCGACCTGCGCCACGATTGGCCACGTGCCTTGTGCTACAAGGGGTTTGACACGAGCCAGCCCCCGGCGTGGTTGTCCGACGGGCTGTTGCGGTTTTTGCCGGCATCGCATAGGCGCCGTCGTGTTTCCTCCTTTTTCGCATCGCTGAAGCTAAACCTCGCTTGATAGAAATGACAGCGCAAGAGCGCCTCTCCGGAGTTCCAGAGGCACTGCACCCGGGTCATGGGACAAGCGCGAACTCAGGACGGCGACTAAGTAGTACCGCGCCGAGACCGGCAGATCGCAGTAGTGCATTACTGCGCTCGTCGCACCGAACGCGAACGACGATGGATCGGCGACACACCCCAAAAACGGAAGGGGAAGGCATGAGCACCAATCCGTTCGACGATGAGGATGGCGCTTTTTTCGTCTTGGTCAACGATGAGGAGCAACACAGCCTGTGGCCGGTCTTCGCCGACGTTCCAGCGGCTGGCGGGTGATTTATGGCGAGGCGGACCGCGCTGCGTGTGTGAACTACATCGAACAGCACTGGACCGATATACGGCCGAGGAGTCTGCGAGAAAGGTTGGCGTCGGGCCGGGCTTTTGGTGCCTAACTGGTTTCGTTTGGAAGGGTTCGGATGAAGCTTGACGAGCAGGCGCTTCCGCTGACGCGGGGACAGCTGGACATATGGCTGGCGCAGCAAACGGGTGACTCGGATACGGAGTGGCAGATGGGCTACTTCGTGGTAATTGAGGGCACGGTAAAGCCCGAGTTGCTTGAGTGGGCGATCCGCCAAGTGGTT
>DASPOT010000411.1:0-4414 GCA_035625875.1 Mycobacterium sp.
CGCCCCACTAGCCGATGCCTTGACCAAGAACGAAGACGCCATCGTGCGCGAACTCAACGAGGCACAGGGCGAGGCGGTGGACATCGGCGGCTACTACGCGCCAGACAGCGAGATGACCACGGCGGTGATGCGGCCGAGCAAGACGTTCAATGCAGCACTGGCGGCTGCGCAAGGCTGACGCGCCTCGAACGCGACGAATTGAGCACGTGCGAGAGGAAGTCGAGCTGATCGGCTCGCGCCCGCTGTTGTCACGTGCCCTAGGTATACGTCGAAATGGTCGACGGGGAGGGCCAATCGATTTGCCCTAATGGGGAACAGTGCGAGTTGTCCCGTGTTCCCGATTACGGTTTGCACCGAACGCGAACAGTGGTGGCTTGTCACCAGCGAGCGCGTCCAGCACTGGCAAACCTCCGATGAAGATTGGAGTCAAGCGCCAGCTTCTACAGCTCTGTCCGAGGGCCGTTCGCCTCTCCAAGGATCGGCGGGGCGATCGCCGCGGACATTCACGGCAAGAACCACCACTCGCACGGCAGCTTCGGCAACCACATAGTCTCCATGGATCTATTGAAGGCCGACGGCACGATCGCGACGTTAACACCCGACGGAGCCGACGCTGAGCTGTTCTGGGCGACGGTGGCCGGCATGGGGCTGACCGGCATCGTGCTGCGGGCCAAAATCCGCATGACGCGCACCGAGACGGCATACTTCATCGCGGCATTGACTACCGTGAGTACGGGGCACCCGCGGCCGTGCTAAGGAAGGCTGGTCAATGTCGGTCACCATCGACCCACGTCGCCACGACGCGGTCCTGTTCAACCTCGGTGCACTGGGAACAGACACCGCGGGCGTCACCACGCTAGTCTGGCAACTGCGGGACGCCGGTGTCGGCACCGCCGTCGTGTCGGCGAGCTTCACCTGCCAGGACGTTCTGGCTGCAGCGGGTTTCGGCGATCTCTTCCCCATTCGCGTCGACGGTCTGATCGTCGAGAAACTCGGCCTTGTCGGAAAGCCGGATCCCGCCCTGCTTCTCGAGGCGGCCAACCGCCTGGGCGCCCGGCCCGGTCGGTGCGTCGTCGTCGAGGATGCTGAGGCCGGCGTCACGGCCGGGCGCGCGGGTGGATTCGCGTTGGTTATCGGCGTCGACCGGACGGGCCACGGCGACGGACTGCGTCGCCGTGGTGCCGACGCGGTGGTCGCCGACCTGCGGGAGGTCACTGTACGAACTGGGGACCGACGGATGTCACAGCTTGCCGACGGCATGCAAGCCCTCGACCTGGTAGACCGCGCCGACAGACGGCCCGCGGTGTTCTTCGACTTCGACGGAACGCTATCCGACATTGTCAACGATCCGGACGTGGCCAGGTTGACCGGCGGTGCGGCCGAAGCGCTGACGCTGTTGGCCGCATGCTGCCCGGTCGCGGTACTCAGCGGCCGCGACCTCGCCGATGTCACCGAGCGCGTCGGCCTGCCCGGTATCTGGTACGCCGGCAGTCACGGTTTCGAGTTGACCGCACGCGACGGAACACATCACCAAAACGACGCCGCGGCGGCGGCCATACCCATGCTGCAACAGGTGGCCGCCCAGCTACGCGACCAACTCGCAGCGATCACCGGAGTTATGGTGGAACACAAGCGATTTGCGATCGCTGTGCACTACCGCAACGCTGGGCGTGACCGCGTCGGCGAAGTGACCGCGATGGTGCGCGCGGCCGGGCAGCGCAATGCGCTTCGGGTGACGACGGGCCGTGAAGTCATCGAGCTGCGCCCAAATATCGACTGGGACAAAGGGAAAACGCTTCGCTGGGTGATCGGTCAGCTGCACGATGCCGGATCCGGCCCGCTTTTGCCCATCTATCTCGGCGACGACATCACTGACGAGGATGCGTTCGATGCGGTGCGCGAGCACGGTATTGGGATTGTGGTGCGGCACACCGAGGACGGTGACCGCGCCACCGCCGCGCTGTTCGCGCTAGACAGTCCGGCACGGGTCAGCGAGTTCACCGAGCGGCTGGCGCGCCAGCTCGGCGGCAGCTGACCACCTCGGGACCTGGTCGGGAAACTGCCCGATTCAATTCGGGTACAACGGATCTCCGTTTTACATTCAGGGTCCATACGACGATGTGCAATGCATCATGCCTACGCTGGCTCAAGCGGGACCGCTTCACCTTGAATCGACGGTGATCACAGAGCAGCCGGATGAAGGGAACCGCCGGGATAACCCGCCTCACCGTCGGCGTATGCAGGCCTCATCCCACGATTCGGGGCGCTGCGGCAGGACGGTGAAGCCGCGTTCGGTATAGCATTGTGCGGTTTTGGCTTCGGCCTCTGCGGTGGCCCGCTCTTCGCGCAGCTGGGCGACGGTGTGCTCGAATCGGCGGGTGCCGGCGGCGTTGAGGAGTCGGTCCAGTGCGCTGGGCATGAACAATGAATTCGGTGATCGCAGCTGCCTCGGCGAGACTGAGCTGACCGGTGGCCAGGGCGTCCATTGCGGTGGTCGACTTAGCGGCGGTCTCTGCGGCCTTGATGGTGTCCTTGGCGAGCGACAATTTTGGCGACTTTGGCGGCCGACATTCCGGCGTCGATCATCTGCTGGATGCCGCGCGCCCGCTGGGCGTCGGTGAGGTCCTGCTTTTGATCGTTGGTGACGATCTGGTGCACGATGCGGTCGATGGTCTCCTGGCTGGCGTCAGCGACAGTGGCGGGCAGCACATAAACCGGGACGCTGGCCAATCCGCCGCCCGGAAGTCGGGGCGGGGCTTTGTCGTTCCGGTTTATATCCCGAGTGCTCCTCACATGGCTCGGCACGTCGGTGCTCGTTGCTTGGCTTGGCACCTCGTAGCGCCGCTCATCGTGTGGGCTTCCAGCCGACGTAGGTCAGATAGCACCCGACCAGGGCAAGGCAGACGTAAAGCACGCGCCACAGATCTGTGTCCACCCAGTTGAAGGCCGTGGGGAAGGCCAGCAGAGTAAACCCGTAGGCCACGGAACTGACGCCCAGCACCGACACGGCCACTTCGGCAAGGCTCCGCCAGTAGAGGTGCGTCGCGACCATGACCAGACCGACCATCAGAACAACAGCGCCTGAGGCCCACGGCCACACTCCGAAGTCCGAAAGTCCCGGCAGTGTTCGCAGGCGAGAGGCGCGCACCACACCGATGATGGAAATGATGGCGTAGAACGGACCCAGAATTCGGGCGAACATGCGCGTGCTCATTGCTTCACCTTCCCATCGATATCAACAGCGCCAAGGCGCACACGCCCATGATCGTTTCCGGGCCGCGCGGCCTGAACCCTTTGCACGACCCCTACTCGACTTCGCAGGCTATTCCGGCTCGGTCGCGGGCGCGGCCTACTTCGGCTTGCGTGGTCCACGCCTCTCAGGGCGTGGTTTGGGGATCTTGGGGATTGTTGATTGGACACCCCGTTCCTTCTCGGCCTTCGTTGGTTTTCCGTACGCTGGCTTCGGATTGCTCTTGGCCATGCCGTTTCCCCCCGTAAGAGTTAGGTCGAAATCCAGGCGTGGTGAGACTAGCCGTCGCCACTGTCGGCGCGCTGGCATTTCCGCAAAGTTCACTCACTCAACCTCGGCCTGAGCGCTCTCGCCCCACCGACCGGCAGTTTGCTAGCGCGTGCGTCAGTTAGTGGCCTCGCCCACATATAGCGAACTACTGAACCTCATCCTAGTCCCTTAAAATTGGGAACAGCCATGGCAAGCAGGCCGAGGCGGAAAGGGAATGGCAAATGTCAACCCAACAGCACCAGCCCTGCCCAAGCCCCGGTCGGCTTTGCCAGCACCGGCCAACCTGCGCGAAGTGCGCAAGGCCCAGGCACAGGCGCGCAGGGAGACGGAGGACGCCAAGCGTCGGCACCCGGCTGGCACGGCGGCCAAGAAGGCGCCCGCCAAGAAGGCCGAGAAGCCGGCACCGGCCAAGGGCGAGAAGGCCGAGGGTCGCAAGGCCCCGCGCGTGTCCGGGCAGGCCAAGTTGCGCTGGCACCCAGTCGGCGAGGCCACGGACGCCCGCACCGGCCAGATCGTCGCGACCGTGGGAGACTTTGGGATAACCCGCCGTATTCGAATCCGTCGTATTCGTCCCGTCATGGGACGAGGGGAGCAGCTTGGGGCGGTCGTCGTCATGGTCGGCACCGTCGGGCGCACCGGCTTCCTGCGCACTGGCAGTGGGCGTAGTTTCCGAAGTGTTCGATTTCCGCGCGGAAGGGAGTTGTGATGGATGTGCGACTCCGTGGGTTCGGCTCGATCGAGGTCGAGGGACAGGCGTACGAGCACGACGTCGTCATCGACCGAGGTACCGTGCGCAAACGGAGCAAGAAGCCCTCGAAGCCATACCGCGACAAGTTCGGACACACTCCGCTCTCGGCCGACGAGGAGCTCCCGTGGGGCGGACCCCGGTTGATC
>DASPOT010000412.1:0-18206 GCA_035625875.1 Mycobacterium sp.
CGCCCCACTAGCCGATGCCTTGACCAAGAACGAAGACGCCATCGTGCGCGAACTCAACGAGGCACAGGGCGAGGCGGTGGACATCGGCGGCTACTACGCGCCAGACAGCGAGATGACCACGGCGGTGATGCGGCCGAGCAAAACGTTCAATGCAGTACTGGCGGCTGCGCAAGGCTGACGCGCCTCGAACGCGACGATGGTGCGGCGCATAGGCTTCCCACTGGAACACGCATGACATGACCCTTCCACGGCGAGCTGGTCATGTTCTTGATGCCGCGGGGCGCGGCGCGTAACAAGCCGACGGATGTCCGTATGACCGCCGAGCAGTCCGAATCCTGGCATGGCGCTCACCCAGGACATCCGGGTGCTCGCGGGTTTGCAACGCGGCATGCACCAGCCCGGCATCACCCACTTAGCGCTCTCCAGCGAGGAGCGGCGCGTGATCGACCTGCATCGGAACCTCGAGCGCTACCTCCACCTACCCGAACCCGACCGGATAAGCGGGGGCAGCATCCCCGCGTAATCAGCACACGGCATCGGCGCGCGTGGCGATTCGTTGCGGCCCGATCCGACCTGTGACTACGACACCAAGGAGCTGGTGCCGAGGCTGTCCGGAGAGTGCCGCCCATCGCAGCGGATCCTGGCTGCCCGCGCCCACGCCGCTATTCGCGGGAAGGACGACGCCCACTGCGGGAACGCAGATCGATCCCCGGATACCCGCGCGTCCGCCTCGTCCAGCGCGGTGAGCTGATCGGGCGTCAGCGTTACCGACAACGAGCCGAGATTCTCCTCGACCCGCGACGCCCGCCGAGTGCCCGGGATCGGCACCGAAGCCACGCCCAGCTCGTCGGCCCGGCACCGAAGCCACGCCCAGCTCGTCGGCCCGGTACCGCAACCACGCCAGTGCCACCTGTTCGGCGGTCGCACCCTGCTCGGCGGCGACCGATTCGATTACATCCACGACCGAGAGGTTGGCATCCAGTGCGCCCTTGGCGAATCGCGGCATCCTACGGCGGAAGTCGGCCGGCGAGGTCAGGTCCGCGGCCGAGCGGATGGTTCCGGTCAGGAAGCCGCGCCCCAGCGGCGAATACGGGACGAAACCGACACCCAGTTCGGCGGCCGCGGGCACCACCTTGCGTTCGACATCGCGGCTCCAGACCGACCACTCGCTTTGCACCGCGGCGATCGGGTGCACTGCGACCGCCGCGCGCAGCTCGTCGGCCGTAACCTCCGACAAGCCTAGATGGCGCACCTTGCCAACGCATACCAATTCGACCATCGCGTCGATTCGACCATCGCGCCGACGGTCTCCTCGACCGGCACGTTCAGGTCGCGTCGGTGCATGTAGTAGAGCTCCACCACTTCTGTGTTCAGCCGCTCGCCTACCAGCAGCTCATCGACGACTACCGCGACGACTCCAGCCCCGCGCTCCACCTTTGTTGGCGCCTCGACCTGTGGAAAGTGGCCGACACCTTCGACTACCTCAAGTCGGCTGCCGGGCCGCGCCTCGAGGGCCGCCGTGGCGTGAGCTACGTGGGACGATCGGGTCTGCTCACCCCCCACATCAGCATGACCGGCAGCCCGAAATTGAGATGTAACCGATTCAGCGCGCTGACCGCTTGCCCGCGATAGTCAACTACCGAGCGCAGTGTCCGCAGGAAGGCCGGCCGTGATTGCCGATCCGACAGCGACGAGGAGGCATACCAGAGTTCGTCGGCGCGTGAGGCCCTGATACCCGCTGACCCCAGCCACGACCGCCTGTTTCCGGCGTTCAGCGCCGGCTGCGGTGCGATCACCGGCAGCACCCTGTGATTGGAAAGCCTGCGGGTTGGCCACGTTGTCGGCTCGGTAAGGACTTTAGCCACTAGTGCCCGAGCCTCGGGCGTTATTAGTGTCGGCAGCCTAGACACACCAGCGGCACGTCGGGGGCGGCACCACGATGGACCCCTCCGCATTCAAGCTCAGGAGCGGCATCATGACAGAGAAGAGTGAGAACACACCGGCCACCGCCACCACTCCAAGCGCCGAGAAGACGGCGGCAGCGGAGCGCGTGTCCGATGTGGTGGCGCACGCGGCGGAGCTTTCCGATGAGGTGCTCGAGTCGGTCGAATCCGGAGGGCGGGCCGCGATGGGGGCGGTGCGCAAGTTCGTTGAAACCGTCGATGAGGCGCTGCCCGCGGCCGGTGACCGCCCGACGCGGCGCAAAACCATCGTTGACGCGGCCCTGGATTTGGCTGATCGACTGGTCACGGTGGAGTACGGCTTCATACGCAGCGTTGTGGCCAGCGCGGACCAGGCGCTACGGGGAAAGCCCGACGAAGGAAAGCCCGAAGAAAAGCGGTGAGCAATTGCCGCGTCTAATACGGCGGTCGGCTCGGCGGTCAGAGGCGAAGCCTCACCGGGTCTCGTGAGTCATTAATTCGGGTGCAGCCGCCCGGTTTTGGCGGATCCTGCCGAACATCGGTGGCCCACGTGTTCGGCGAATACGAAATCGGCGACATCCCCGAGGACCACGGCTTCGTCAGCGTCCGGACCAAAAGCCAGCGCGGACCTGGACGCGATGCGGGTGGGCGGGATCGTTCGCGACCACTATGGCGCCAAGGTCGTTCGGATTCGAAATGTTTCGGCGGCGATTAGACGCGCGACCAGAAAGGGCTTCCTGCCGGCTGCGGCTCGACTGAAGCCACAGCACGACCAGGCCGACGGCCTCGACGATGGCCGCCGCCGCGACAGCCCACAAGACGACGTCGCTCATGTCAGCCGCCGAAGAGCAGGTACAAACCGGTGAACGTGTAGCCGACCATGACAAGCATCATCGTCAATTGACCGGTGAGCTGGTGGCCCTGGGGCAGCAGCCGCATGCGCCGGTGCAACCGCACACCGAACCGGTCGGCCACCTGCTCGGCGATCTGGGCCCCGAGCCGGTGCCGGCGCGGATAAAGTCCGCGATCTCGGGGCGCCACTCGGGTCCCTAACCGGGTCGGTACCCGACCGGCTCGCGCCCGTACCCAAAACCCAACGCCAGGCGCGGTTCAGTTCGAGGACGGCGGTTTCACGAGGATGTCGTTAAGCGTGACCGACCGAAGCTTGCGATCGCGGATCATCTCGACCAGTTGGCCGTAGACATGGGTGACAGGCGCGTGGTTGAGATGGCCGATCACGATGGTCTGCGGGGTGAAGTACCGGTCGGCCATCTTGAGGATGTAGTCCTCGCTGACCCGCTTGGAATCCCCCAGATCTCCGGACCACAGCGTCATCACCGTGTAGCCGAGCCCTGCCGCGACCGCGTCGACCGTGGAGTTGTGACCGCCGTACGGCGGCCGCAAGAACGGCCGGGCATCTGTGCCGTAGGTCTTTCTCAAGAAATTGTCATTACGGCTAATCTCGTCCATGATCCGATGTACCGGCAAAGTGGTCAGATCGGGATGAGACCACGTATGGTTTCCCAATTGGATCTGCCCGGACTCCACCAATGGACGCAACAGCGCCTGGTTATCTGCCCACGAACTGTAGCGACCGTTGACGAAATAGGTCAATCGCAGCCCGGTGTCCTTGGCGAACTGGGTGTACATGCGTACCACGTCGCTGTCGACACCGTCGTCGAGTGTCAACGCCAGCGAATCACCATTGCCAGGCAAGCTCCACAGCGTTCCGCTGCCCGGCAGGAGGATTCGGGATTCTGCCGCTGGAGGTGGCAACAGTCCGGGCATTCGATACGTCGACGACGGACCCACTGGAGCAGCCTCTTTGGCGACGGCGAGGATTCGCGGTGGCGCGCCAACTTGACAGCGGGCCATACCAACGCCCGAAACGATGGCGACGGCCAGACCTGCCATGAATTTGCGCCGGTTCAGCTCTGACACGCGATCTCCATCAGATCAAGGCGCGAATTCGAAATGCGGGGCCACAAATCGGCGGCAACGCATTTCACAGCCGCGAACCGTACCAGTAGCAACGCCAAATCCGCGTTCAGACACAGCCGTGACGACGTTTCGATTTCATCACGTGTTCTCCGCTGGACCGGAGTGCCGCGCTCGGCTAGGCCCTCGAAAACTACACCAGCGCCTCGGATGGTCCGTGGGTTATCAGCAACCCCGCCCAGCCGACGGTGACACTGCTGACCATGCGCGGGCGGCCGCGTCGACGTCGTCGGCAGATAGCACACGGCCTCGACGATGGCGTGGCGGAGGCTCCCGAAGGAGAGTCTGAAGAAGTCGAAAGCTGGCGAGCTTGAGTCGATTACCCGGGTGCGGCCCTCGCCACGCACGTCGGTGCGGCCGGCGGCTGCGATGTCGCCGACGAGGCGGCGGCCATAGCGCGACTCAAAGCCGGCAGCACAGAAAAGCCTGCTTTTCCGCTGTACTTGACGGCACTTCCGTACCGCAGCTGCCGTGCTCCGGCCGCAGCGGCCAGCGGCAGCCGGACCGTCAGTGCGCCCTCAGTCGGGCGCCGCATACGGGCCACGCGCGCCAGCCCTGCCGTGCCCGAGTCACCGCGGCGATAGCGATCTGCTCTTCTCGGGTGGCCAGGTCGGCACGCGGCGCGTAACGCAGTCCACCGCTTTCCTCCCAGGTGTTCTGGTCGAACTGCACGCCGCCGTAGAAGCCGTTGCCGGTGTTGATGGCCCAGTTGCCGCCGGCCTCGCAGAAGGCTAGCGCGTCCCACGTCGCGCCGTCGCTCACCGGCGCCACCTCAGTACCCTCCTTGGCGCCGATCCGCTGAACCGACGGCCGCGCGCGTGTCACGATCTCGTGGGCCACAAGGCGTCGAGCGGTTATGACACCGTTGACGATGGACACTGCGAACGTGACGTTCTGAGTGCCGGGAGTGCCGGGGTCCTCGACGATGCGGCGGCTCATGTTTATCGTCGGGTCCTCGATGCGCACCATCGACGCCGGCAGCGGCATGCGCGCGGTGATGGTCTGTGTCCGGATGCGGGTGACCGCGATCTGCATGCCCTCGGTGACCGGCGTCGACGCCGGCGGCATCACCTTGTCGTCCTGTTCCAGCGGCGCACCTGCCGCGGCCAGCAGCGCGCCCACGTTGGGCGCCGCCAGACGCCGCTTGCTGGCCACACCGCCGTCGTTGATGTGCACGTTCTTCGGGCTCACCAGCGGCAGCGCCATGCCGGAAAGCGGCAATCGGCTGGCACGCGAGGCTGCGGCGGGGGCGGCATCGCTCATCGACAGCTGCTTGAGGGCCTCGTCGACAGTCGAGGCCGTCGTCCACACCTGCTTGCTCTGCCGGCCGTCGATCGACACCTGCAGCGGCCGGCCGGGTCGCAGCACGATGGTGTCGGACTGATGGACCGGCTGATTGGCGGCCGGGCGGAGATCGTCGTGGTCACGAACGGCGAAGCCGTTTTCCCGCACCACGTCGATCACCCTCGACTTCATCGTCGACACCGTCATCGGTAAGCCGTCGACGGACAGCGTGACGGTCTTGTGCAGTGCGACGCAGGAGCCGCCGGCGACGGTCAACGCCAGTAAGACCGCGCCGACCAGCGCACGCTGCGCCTTCGGTTTTGGGGTGGCCTTCCCGGCAGTGGTCGCGCCCTCACCGGCGGCGGTGTTGTCATCGTCGTCCCAGCCGTGAGGCCGCCGTGCGGCCCGCTCCCGGGCTAGCTGCCCAACCTCGGCCTCCAGGGCGGCTTTGGCCTCGTTGATCTTGGCCAGCCGAATCTGGCGTCGCCGCAGCTGCTCTGGCAACTCGCCACCGCAACTGTTTGTGCTCAATGTCGCTTCCTCGGCCTTATCGATCCGTTCGGCGTCGGCCAGCAGAGCGGCCGCGACCTCCTCGGCGAAAAAGTTGGCCCGCACCCTTGTCCCGTCCAGCGCGACTCGGCCTAGCCGGACGACGCCCGCGGCCTGGCACAATGACAACGCCTGCACGAACAGGTGCCCGAGCGCAAACAGGTGTCGCCTGCGGAATCGGATGACCGCCTGATAGTCCGGGGCCGCCCCAGCGGCCAGCCACCGAAAGAGCACGTCATCAACGCATTTGCGTTCGATGACCCGCGACGAGCGCACCCCGATGGTGTAGCCGTACAACAGGATGCGCACCATCGGCCGCGGATCATAGGTCGGCGCGCCGCGCCCTTTGGTGTAAGCGGCCCAAACGGGGACAAGATCCAAATGCCCGTCGACCAACTCGGCAATGAACCGGGCCAGGTGTTCGGCCGGAAGCCAGTCATCCAGCGACGGCGGCAACAACAATTCCTGATCCGGGCCCAACCACGCGGAACGTCTTGTCCACCGGGCGGCTTCGGCCTCGCCAAATTCGCGTCTGCGCGCCGTCCAAGATCTACCTCGAACAATCCACCATCACCGAGCTCATCAGCCACTCCCATCGTCTCGCGCGCCCGACCCTCAGCCGATCACCCCGCCCGGTGTGTCGCCGACCCCGGGGTTCACCAGCCTGCTGGTGCTCCTGGTCCGCGATCCACACCTCCAGCACAGACCTGCGGTGGTACACGCTTCGCCCAACGCGGGAGTACGGGGCAAACGAGCCTCTTGCGCTTGGATTCTTTGGCGGTTTGCGGGATTCGGAACTCGATCTCTATGCGGGTGGGCTAAGGACCTCATCGCTGGTCTCGGACATGTTCTCTTTTCGACGGTCTCAGGCAACCGACACTTCTATGAGGCGCGAGAGGCGGCGCATATCCTCCAAGCCGAGCGGCAACTGATCGCCGATAGCAAGGCCCGGCGCCGAAGCGTAAGGCGAAAAGACCTGGCTCTAAAGAGCGTTGACAAGTCCGCAACACCGCCGCGTCGGCCAAGGCGGACGATCAGAACGATGCGCTCGCCGATGTCATCGGTGCGTTGCGAGTTGGCGGATTCAATTACGGTGGCGCCGGTTTCGCGCCTGATGCCCGACGACATCACCCCAGAGGCCGCGGCGTCACAGCTCGCCGAGCACGGGTCGACTGTTGATCCGGTCAGCGCAGGGCGGCCTGTTCGACATTCTCGCCGGCCTATACCCGGGGAAGATTCCTAACCTGGACTTATTCCTCAAAGCACACTGCGGTGATCCGCTGCGGTTGGAACGCAAAAGCCATCCGCCTGAATATATTTCGCGACCGCGGCTGACAATCGGGTTGATGGTCCTCCAACCGGCGGTGCAGGCGGCCATCGCGGCCAACCCGCGAGTTAGGCGGGCGTGGACTGCTCGCACTGTTCGTCTGCTCCCGGCTGGAATCCAAACTAGGGCACCGTAGGATCCTCGACTGAAAATACGGCCGCCCACCGCGGTCGAACGCGAGCGACCCTTGTGCTAGTGGCGGCCGCGCTTCACCCCGACTTGTTTCTCCTGGTGCGAATCGGTATCCCGGCTCTGCTGCACCCGCTTGGGCTCCCCCGGCATCTTCGGGCTGCCGAAATGGTCGAACGTTGTGCTCACCGGTGGGTATGCAGGTCGACCGCGAGCGTTGTGCACCAGGTTGTCGCGCGAGTTTGCCCGTTTCAGAGACGCACTTTGACCCTAGCCGTTGTCGCGGCAGGTGAAGCGCCGCGCTGACCGGTTGGCCGCCGGTTGGCGCCGGACACGGTGTCCATCGGCTCGATGGTGCTTCCCCTCGCGCACCATCCTCCGGGGTTGGCACCGATCTTGGTCACCCGCAACCGCAACCGTTTTCACCGGGCCACGTGAGCGGCGTCAACTGCGTCCAAATTGTGGCCAAGATGTGGCCACCTTAGGGATCGGTTCGCACATGGCTGAGAAACGCTGCGTCCACAATCGAAGCCATGCCGCTTCAGCTTCACACTCGGCCAGACCCCGACCATTCGTGCGAAACGTGCGGAGGTCCGACCGAGCTTGTCTCGCAGACCATAACCCCGTGGGACGGCAACGACACGATGGCCCGTGAAGTGTCGCCGGGGACACCCCGGTGTGCAGATCCGTCGTGCCAGAGCCGCAGACCACGACATCGCAGACCAGAAGAACGCGCGTCTGCGAGCCACTGAACCGGCCGGTCGGTGCCGCTTACGGTGGTGCCGGTCACGGGCCGGTGTCGGTTGCTCGTCAGTTGTGCTCTCAGTCGCAGCGCGAGCCGGCCAGGTCAGCGCACCCGGCACCCACTGCCGGGTGTCGGCAACTTCACCGCCCAGACCACTGGAAGCGACCACCATGCAGACAGACGCGCACAACGACATGGGCCGCGAAGAGCGCCGCGCGCTGCTTGAGCAGCGTCACGCAGCCGTCGCACGCCAATTGCGGCGCTTGGCGATCGAATTAGCCGACCTCGACAGACAGCTTGACGACATCAAGCAATCGGACCGTTGACTAAAGGGTGACTAACCGCCTCGAGCGACAGGACGTGGGCCAGCTTGGGTTGACATCGCCACCGCATGCTCGAGTTCGTTGAAAACCCTGGGCCGTGAGCGCTTCATCGGACCGTGCTGGCCCTAAAGACGTTCGAATACGGGACTCGCGATTTTGCGAATGACAGCAGTGCGACCGACAACGCGTAGGCGTGCTGCGCCGCGGCCGATGGTGGTCAGCCGAATCACGGCTTTGCGCTGAGCAATTCCTCGAGTGCGACGTAAAAGTCGTCGGCCAGCTCCCACAGATCAGGCAGCAGTTCCGGGCAGGAGATGGTGCCGACATCGAGTTTGCCGTTCAGTGACATCACGGTGATGTTCAGCCCCGAGCCGTGGAATATCGGGCCTAACGGATACGTCGCCTTGACTTCGCAGCCCAGAAAATACAGTGGTATCTGCGGGCCCGGCACATTCGAAATCACCAGGTTGTATACCGGCCGGCTCTCCGTCAGCCGGGTATTGGCGTAGAGCCGCATCACAGGCCCGAACAGGGTGCGGGCGGCGAACTGCGTCCAGTCCTGCAGCAGCGTCGCCCCGATCGCCGCACTGTGTTCCTTGGCAACGGAATTCGCGTGCGCGATGGCACGCAGTCGCTCGGCCGGGTCGGTGATGTGCGTCTGTAGGCGGGAGAACATGGCCGAAAGCTGGTTACGCCCGGGCCGGTCGGACTTCTCGTGTACCGAGACCGGCACCGTCGCCACCAGCGGCGTGTCGGGCAGCTCCCCGCGGTCGAGCAGGAACTGCCGCAGCACCCCGGCGCACAGCGCCATCACCACGTCGTTGACTTTGACGTTGAAGCGGTTCTTGACCTTCTTGATGTCCTCCAGGTCCAGCTGGGCCAACGCAATGTTGCGGTGGCCGGTGATCGACGCGTTGAAGGGAGTCTGCGGCGCCGCGAACGGCGCCGCCATGGTCAGGCCGTTGCGGGCCCGGCGCAGGGTGTCGACGATCGTCGAAATCGTGCTCGGCACTACTTTGGCCAACTGCCACGGGCGGGAAGCGAACATCACCAGCCCGGCGGCGGCGATCTCCAGTGAGCTGGCCTCACTGGGGCCGTCCACCGGGTCCGGTGGCGGCGCGTCGGGCTCGACGCTGCACAGCTGCAACAGCAGATTGGCGCCGGTCACCCCGTCCACGCTGGCGTGATGCACCTTGGTCATGACGGCCAACGGGCCCTCCCGGGCGTCGGTGTCGGCGACGCCTTCGATCACCCACATCTCCCACAGCGGCCGGCTGCGCTCCAGCGGCAGCGAGGCGATGTGCCCGCAGACCTCGCCCAGTTCCCGCCGGCCGCCCGGCGCGGGCAGGCCGATGCGGTGCAGATGACGATCGACATCAAAATCGTTGTCCTCGACCCACACCGGGTGATCCAGGTTAAACATGCTGTCGGCCAGCTTCGCGCGAAACTCGGGCAGGGCCTTGATCCGCAGTCCCAGTTCGTCGCGAAGCCGATCAAAGGTGTAGCCGCCGGGCATCGTCGAGGTGTCCAGCTCAAGGATTGAGCACACGTGCAATGGCTGTGACGGGGTTTCGAGATACAAGAAACTGGCGTCGAGTCCACTGAGTCGTTGCATGCCTGCCCATGGTAGGTGCGCCAACATCACGCAACCAGGTTTGGCCCGCGTAATAAAGCCAATTGTCAGCGTCGCCCTTCGTGCGGCGAGGTTTGCTTGGAGGCGCGGTCAGATTCGGGAACTTCGCCCCCACCAGGGCGGCGACCCCGCTGGTATAGGCGGCGGCGAAACTGATGCCCCAGAACCCGTCGCCCATCCCGGGATCGCGGTCGGGCAGGGCGTTGGCTGCTGCACCGTTGACGTTGGACAGGCCCATGATCCGCCAGCCGGGGGCGGCCACCGAAACCCAGGGGCCGTTGATGCTGTCGGGCAGCGGCTGCCCCGCGGGAGTGACCGCACCCACCGCCAGCACGTAGTCGGAGAACCAGGCCGGGGTGACGATGGTGCGCACCCCGGCCCAGTCCCGCGGGTCGCCAGGGTTCAGCGGGTTAAACGCCGGGTTCTGGCCGCACTCGGATTGCTCGCCTTTATTGCCGGCGGCGACGATCACGGCATCCTTCTCGACGGCCGCGTAGCGCACCGCCGCGCCCGGTGCGAGCCAGCCCAGACCGCCCACGCCCGCTTGGCTGCGCTGACCGCCCATGCCCCACGAACCGGTAGCTCAGCGCGCTGCCCCATACCGTGAACCGGTGGCTCAGCGTCCCCGCGCGACCACCGCGAGTTGGCAGCTCAGTGCTTTGCCATCAGCCAATTTTCCAAAGCGGTTCACAAGGCATTATGATCGCGATCACCGGTGTTAGTTGTGATTCACCTCACTTGGGGGCGAAGTTGAACGTGCAGGTCAGGGTCGTTTGATGGCCACGCAACCGATTGGCCCGCGGCCGGCGGCAGCATCATCGCACTGGTACTCTGACTCGCCTGCCTGGGATCGCTCCTACCTGTTCGCCGGTTTGCGCGCCGCCCTGATCGCTTTGGTGTTGCTGGCGATCCTCGCCGTCATCGTTGTGTTCTGAACTCGCATCAATCGGGTATGCAACCACAGCACCCGTTGTTGCGGTGCGCGCACTCATGGAGCAGTGTTGACTACGTTGAGCCGCAGCGCGGCGCAGATCTTGCGAGTGGAGCGTCAGAAGCAGATCACCAACGATCAAGGAAGGAATCTCGTGGCTGTATACACTTTGCCCGACCTGGACTGGGACTACGGAGCATTGGAGCCGTACATCTCGGGCCAGATCAACGAGCTTCACCACAGCAAACACCACGCCACCTACGTCAAGGGCGCAAATGACGCCCTCGATAAACTTGAAGAGGCCCGCGCCAAGGACGACCACTCCGCGATCCTGCAGAACGAGAAAAGTCTGGCGTTCAACCTGGCGGGCCACGTCAACCACACCATCTGGTGGAAGAACCTGTCCCCCACCGGTGGTGACAAGCCTACCGGCGAGCTTGCCGCCGCCATCGACGACGCGTTCGGGTCGTTCGAAAAATTCCGCGCACAATTCACCGCGGCCGCCACCACAGTGCAGGGGTCGGGCTGGGCGGCACTCGGCTATGACACCCTCGCCGACAAGCTGCTGGTTTTCCAGGTGTACGACCATCAGTCCAACTTCCCGCTCGGCATCGTTCCGCTTCTGCTGCTCGACATGTGGGAGCACGCCTTCTACCTGCAGTACAAGAACGTCAAGGCCGACTTCGCCAAGGCTTTCTGGAATGTCGTGAACTGGGTGGACGTGCAGGAACGCTTCGCGGCCGCGACCGCGAAGACCAAGGGGCTGATCTTCGGCTGACCGCCCGGCGTCGATCTGGGCCGCGGACCGGCCCGAGGAGGGGTACCTCCCGCTTGCGGGGGCGAGCGGGGCAATCGGATCCAGCCGAAACGGCTAGGTGTGGGGCGTCACGCCAGTGTTGCGCCCCACACTTTTATGACGGCGAGTTTACAACCGCGAGCCATACTCGTGTCCGCTTGCGCGCCCCCTGTGTGGCGCGCATGCTGGTTTAATCGACCGACCGGCGTGTGATTCCGAATGGGGTATGGCGGAGGGCGAAATGGAAACAGGGTCAGGCCGGGCTATCGAAGTCACCCCATTCCATTCCCGCGGTGCCTTGAAGGGGTTCGTAATCTCTGGGCGTTGGCCGGATTCGACTAAGGAGTGGGCGCAATTGCTGCGGGTTGCGGTGTGGGTCGCGTCGCTGCCCGGATTGCTCTCCACCACAACGGTGTTCGGCGCTCGCGAGGAGTTGCCAGACGAACCTCAGCCCGGCACCGTGGGTTTGGTGCTGGCCGAGGGCACGGTTGTCGGTGAATCCGCCATTCCGCCAGGATATTTCGCGGGGCGCCAGCCACCCGCACTCTTGATGCTGCATCCGCCCTCGGAAACCACGCCTTCGTTGCCGGAGTGCACTGGCGCAGCGTCGGGATGTGTGCTGCTGCCGGGACTTCCGCATCTGGGACTGGGACATCGCGCGGCCTGGGTAGAGGCCGAAGCCGACGGCACCGTCACCTCTATGGTGAGCCGTGTCGGCGTCGACCCCATCACCCATCCCGACACCGCGATCCTGGCAATGCTGCTTGCAGCATAAGGGGTTTCAAACCAACTAATTCGGTTGCCGAATTCAGGAATACGGCCGTCCGTCATTCTGGCGCGCGCACGGCGCACCCAGCCGCTAGCCCTAGGAACGTTATCGAAAGGGAGTAGCCCCGAATCGTCGAGTCGACATACCGGCGACCAGCCCGGCCGGCGAACCGGCCCCATTGGACGGTGGGCGAAAGGTCGCCGTATGTGCTCGCCGCCACACTGATGAGCTTCGGTGTGGTCTTTCTCGCCGAACTCGGCGACAGGTCGCAGCTCACACATGACCTGGCGTTAAAGCGTGTCGAACAACTTCGGTGAGTGGTTCGGCACCGCCCTTCTCGGGTGTCGTCGGTTCAGGCCGCGGGGGCGGTATGAACGTCAGTTCCCGCTTCAACCGGGTCAGGTTGGCCGGCACACGAAGGGTGCTGGTCAGCGCCATCCCGTCGGCGGGCATTGGTGGACTGGCCCCATTGCTTGGAGGTCCGGGGATCTGGTGATGCATTGTGGTGGGTCTGGCCCCAGCGAGCCAGGTTCACTGCGGCGTTGCAGTCGCGGTCATCGGAATGTCCGCAGCCGCAGGTGAACACCCGATCGGCCAGCGTCAGCTCGTCGCGAATGGCCCCGCAAGCCGGGCATAGCCGACTCGACGGGTACCAGCGATCAGCGGTGACGATCTGGCCGCCGCGCCAGGTCTGTTTGGAGCCCAGCAGCCGGGCGAACTCGGCCCAGCCCGCGTCGGAGATGGCACGGGCCAGGCGATGGTTGCGCAGCATTCCGGACACGTTGAGGTCTTCGATGACGAGCCGGTCGTGGGCCTTGACCAACTCGTTGGAGCGTCGGTGGCGCTGGTCGCGGCAACCGCCGCAACGGCGCCCTTTCTGCGCCGACGGCGCACCATCACGGTACTCTCCGCGAGATCATCGGCAGTGGTCTGACGCGTGACCGGCACTGGTTCGCGATCGACTGTGTCCGGCATGGATCCCGCAGGGGTTCCCGGTCCAGCATGCCAAGCACGCCTTCAGGGCGATCGCCGTGGTGGGCGCTGAGAACCCGACAGCAAAGCGGGTTCTGGATCGGCCACTGCGGTCAGCTGGTTGCCCGGCACCGGGTGTATTCGGCGGGCGTCGACCACCGGATCCTGTCAGCTGATCCGACGGTGACGAACCGCTACGTAGTTCTTCTTGGTGCATCTTGTGTATTTGACGCGGAATCCGCTTGCCTTGGGGATGTAAGGGGAAAGCTGCTCGTCGCTTTTCGGGGCGTCATCGCGAAGCCCACCGTCGTCAGCCCTAATTTCTTCAGGTTTGCACTTGGTTGTGGAGACAACTGTCGCTACCATGATCAGCAAATACGTGCAGGCAATCATCCGTTCTCCCAACCTGGTGGAGGTCATATTGATGAGCATGACGTTCGCTGCCCGCCTGAACCGCCTGTTCGACACGGTGTATCCGCCCGGGCGGGGGCCGCACACCTCCGCCGAGGTGATTGCGGCGCTGAAGGCAGAGGGCATCACGATGTCGGCTCCTTACCTATCGCAGCTACGCTCTGGCAACCGCACGAACCCGTCGGCGGCGACGATGGCCGCCCTTGCGAACTTCTTCCGGATCAAGCCGGCCTACTTCACCGACGACGAGTACTACGAGAAGCTCGACAAGGAGTTGTCATGGCTGGCCACGATGCGTGATGAGGGTGTTCGCCGGATCGCGGCGCGGGCCATTGGTTTGTCTCCCGAGGCCCAGCAGGACATCGTGGATCGGGTCGACGAGCTGCGCCGCAAAGAGCATCTGGACGCCTAGCCCTGTGACGGTGCGGGCCGGGCATCGGCAACGTCCCCACCCGAAACCCGTAAGAGGCGGTATGCCGATTCATCCCCACCAACGTCGCCCAATCCGCCAGTGTCACAACCGATCAGAACACACTCACGCACACTTGAATGCACTCGACACGCAGCAGTTCACAACCCCCACAGGCTGGCCGCCGTAGCGCTCGCCGCTAGTTGCTCGGTGACCGACCCCTCCTGTCCATCCGACCTGACCCGATGCCGGCGATCCACGCCGATTAGGGTTGGCTTCGATCGTGCACAACGCACCGCGACAGTCAACGAGACACCGGGAGGCGGCCGCGAATGGGCCTGTTCGGCAAGCGAAAGAGCCGCACGACACGTCGTGCCGAAGCCCGGGCGATCAAGACCCGAGCCAAGCTTGAGGCCAAGCTGGCTGCGAAGAACGAGGCGCGCCGCATCAAGTCCGCTCTGCGCGCAGAGGCCCAAGCGCTCAAAGCGCAGCTGAAAGCTCAGCGCGACAGCGACCGGGCCGTGCTCAAGGCCGCTGAGGCCGAGCTCAAGGCGGTGCGCGAGGGCAAGCTGCTGTCGCCGACACGTATCCGCCGAGCATTGACGGTGTCTCGACTGCTCGCTCCGATCGTGATGCCGGTGGTGTACCGGGCGGCCATGGCGGCCCGTGGGCTGATCGATCAGCGTCGCGCTGATCGGCTCGGGGTTCCGCTGGCCCAGATCGGTCAATTCTCCGGGCACGGCGCCCGGCTGTCGGCTCGCGTCGCGGGGGCCGAACAATCGCTGCGGGCGGTGCAAGACAAGAACCCGAAAGACGCCGAGACCAAACAGTTCGTGGCCGCCGTAAGCGAACGGCTCACCGACCTGTCGGCGGCTATCACCGCCGCGGAGAATATGCCCGCCGCGCGTCGGCGCGCGGCCCACTCCGCGATCTCGAAACAACTCGACGGTATCGACGCCGACGTGATGGCCCGGCTGGGGTTGGCCTGACCGCCGTGACGCGTCGTCCGCCCGCCAACACGCTCCGTCGACCCGCCCACCAGACAGCCTCGGCCGCCCGGCGGCTCAGCTTGCCCCGCACCAGTCGAAGTCGTCACCCGATAACGCTGCCCGCCTGCTGGCCGGTGCGACCCTGCTGGTCGGCGCGCTGGGCGTCAGTCTCGCCCTGGCCCGACGGCGGGCATAACGGCGCATGAGAAGCATGGCGCGCCTGGCGGCGGTGGGCTTTTTGCTGACAGCAACGATGGTGACCGCAACCGCGGTCGCCTCCGCGCACTCCACCCGGGTGTCCGCCGACCCACCCGAAAATGCCGTGCTGACGGTCGGCCCAGCGCGGGTGAGCGCGACTTTCAACGAGCCGCTGCAAACCGCGTTCGCGGCCATGACGGTTGTCGGGCCCGACGCTAACGTGTGGTCTACCGGCGAACCGCAGGTGCAGGGTGCCGTCGTCAGCGTGGGCCTACGACCGCTGGGGCCGGTCGGCAGCTATACGGTGAACTACCGAGTGACGTCGGCCGACGGGCACGTGGTCTCGGGATCGTGGTCGTTTCGGCTCACGGTGCCCGGCACCGGCCAGCCCGGACCCCCAGCTTTCGCCACCGACACCGGGGGCGGCATCCCGGCCTGGCCGTTTGCCGTCGGCGCCGTGGTGCTCGTCGCCGCGGGCGCATTGTGGGCGGTGCGGCACCGGGCGTAGCCCCTGACGGCGGCGGATGCTGCGATCGCCCGTGCTGGCATGATGGGTTCCGACCGCTGGCGTTCGCGACTGGCGTACCCGACGAGAAACTGCAAAGGAGCAGCCGCATGGCAGACCCGCAGGATCGGCCCGACAGCCAACCCGACGGCGCACCACCACCGCCAGCCGACGAGGCGCCCGACGCGGCCACCCCGCCACCAGAGCCGCCTGCATCACCAGCCGAACAGCTGCCCGAGGAGCCGCCCACACCGCCACCCGGCAAGGCGCCCGATAAGGCGGCGAAGAAGGCGCCGGCCAAGAAGGCGCCCGCCACGGCCGCCAAGGCGCAGAAAGCACCGGCCAAGAAGGCGCCGGCGAAAAAGGCGCCCGCCAAGAAGACGCCGCCCAAGAAAGCCCCCGCTAAAGCCGCTGAGCGCTCCGCACCGAAACCGGGCGACCAGCCTCGGATCGAGACCAACGGCCAGCTCGCCGCCGCGGCCAAAGACGCGGCGGCACACGCGAAGTCGGCTGTGGCCGCAGCCAACAACCCGGTCTCCCCGGACACGACGCTGGCCTCAGCCACCCGGCTCTCCGTCTCAGTGGCGGTGGCCATCGTGGTCAGCCTGCTGGCATTGCTGCTGGTGCGCCAACTGCGTCGACGCTTCACCTAGCATGTCACGGTGACCGTGACCTTCCGGGCGACCGCCGACCTGGTCGACGCCATCGGGCCCGACGTGCGCAGCTGCGATGTTCAGTTCCACCAGTTCGGGGGCCGCGCACAATTCGCCGGACCGATCAGCACGGTGCGCTGTTTCCAGGACAATGCCCTGTTGAAGTCGGTGCTCTCTGAGCCGGGTCGGGGCGGGGTGCTGGTGATCGACGGCGCCGGTTCCCTGCACACCGCGCTGGTCGGTGACGTCATCGCCGAGTTGGCGCGCGCCAACGGCTGGGCCGGGCTCGTTGTGTACGGCGCGGTGCGGGATGCCGCCGCGCTGCGCGGCATCGACATCGGCATCAAGGCGCTGGGCACCAATCCCCGCAAGAGCACCAAGACCGGCGCCGGCGAGCGCGACATCGCGGTCAGTCTGGGTGGCGTGACGTTCGTGCCCGGCGATCTCGCCTATTGCGACGACGACGGCATCGTCGTCACTGCTGCGAGCATCGATACTCAGTCTGATTGCCCGGCTCGTCCCCGCAAGCGGGAGGTACCCCCACCTCGCCCCGCTCCTCGGGGCGCATCGTCGCCGAGCTAAACCGCCACTGCGGCAGGCTGTTTGGCAAACCGCAGGCCCTCGTCGGCCACCTTGCCGCGCCGGATCAGCTGCACGTCGAGCAGGTAGTTATGGTTCAGCCGCCAGGGGGTGCGCGAGCCCTGCTTGGGCAGCTCGTTCAGTGAGCGCAGCACGTAGCCTGGGGTGAACTCCATGAATGGCCGCTCGTCGACGTCCGGGCCGGGGCGCTCGGGCACCACCGTGTCAAAACCGTTGGCGTCCATGTAGTTCAGCAGGCGGCAGACAAACTCCGACACAAGGTCGGCTTTCAGCGTCCACCCTATGTTGGTGTAGCCGATCGTGTAGGCCATGTTCGGCAGCCCGGAGAGCATCATGCCCTTGTAGGCCATCGTCTGGGTCAAGTCTACGGCTTCCCCGTCGACGGTGACGCTCGCCCCGCCGAAGAGCTGCAGGTTCAATCCCGTCGCGGTGATGATGATGTCGGCGGGCAGCTCGCGACCCGAGTCCAGCTTGATGCCGGTCGCCGTGAACCGCTCGATGGTGTCGGTGACCACCTCGGTCTGCCCGCGGCGGATGGTGCGGAACAGGTCCCCGTTGGGAACCAGACACAGCCGCTGGTCCCACGGGTTGTAGCGCGGACCGAAGTGCTTCTCCACGTCATAGCCTTCGGGCAGCTGGCGTCTGACCAAGTCCATCAAGATCTTGCGCATCCGCTGCGGCAGCTTCTGGCAGGCCTGATACATCAGCGACTGGCGGAACACGTTCTTCCACCGGATCACGGTGTAGGCCAAGGCGGCGGGCAGCCACTTGAGTTTGGCCGCCCACGGGTCCTGGTCGGGCTGGGAGACGATGTAGGTCGGCGAGCGCTGCAGCATCGTGACGTGCTTGGCGCCGGAGTCCACCAATGCGGGAACCAGGGTGATGGCGGTGGCGCCGCTACCGATCACGACGATGTTCTTGTCGGCGTAGTCGAGGTCCTCAGGCCAGTGCTGCGGATGGATGATCGGGCCGGTGAAGTCCTCCGAGCCGGCGAACGTCGGCGCGTAACCCTGCTCGTAGTTGTAATAGCCGCTGCACAGGAAGAGGAACGAGCACGTGATCG
>DASPOT010000413.1:0-4350 GCA_035625875.1 Mycobacterium sp.
GCAGTAGCCTTCAGCCAGCGCCAGTAACCGGTCGTGGTCAGCGCCCTCGGTCGAGCGGGCCACGAAGCGGCCGCCGCGTCCCTCGGCGCCGTTGGCGAGCAGCTCGCACTCCGGGTGCTTGAGCAG
This sequence comes from Mycobacterium sp., assembly GCA_035625875.1. GTDB lineage: Bacteria > Actinomycetota > Actinomycetes > Mycobacteriales > Mycobacteriaceae > Mycobacterium. The sequence goes on from DASPOT010000413.1 coordinate 127, forward strand.
ATTGTGGTACCAGCCCTGGAGACGGCGCGAATGCGGGATCGGATCATCGAAAGCAACCCATGCTCCATCCGCGGCGCAGGGGCCAGTGAGCGGAAGATCAAACCAAAGCCGGCGACCTTAGAGCAGCTGGACACCATCGTGGCGGAGATGCCTGACAACCTGAGGCTGATGGTGCTAATGGCCGCCTGGCTAGCTCTACGCTTCGGCGAGCTAGTCGAGCTTCAGCGCAAAGACTGCGATTTGGAAGACGGTGTGATCCGCATACACCGCGCAGCCGTGCGCGTCGACAAAGGTTGGATGGTAGGCGATCCCAAATCGGAGGCAGGCAAGCGCGAGGTAGCAATACCCCCGCACATTATGGCGGCCGTCAAACACCACCTTGCCGAACACGTTGGGGAGAAGCAGAATTCACTGCTGTTCCCCGCCAAGAACGGCGGCCACCTACAGCCATCCACCTTATACAGGCACTTTTACCGAGCACGCGCCAAGGCCAAACGCCCAGACCTGCGTTTCCACGACTTGCGCCACAGCGGCGCCGTGCTGGCGGCACAGGCGGGCGCGACGCTGGCCGAACTCATGGCAAGGCTAGGCCACTCAACACCGGCGGCGGCGCTGCGGTACCAGCACGCCGCGCAAGGCCGCGACAAGGCGATCGCGGCGGCGCTATCGAAGCTCGCGTCAGCCAGCACGCTAAGCGAAACACTGTAATTTACGCCACATTTCCTCAAATGTGGTCCCTATTCCGAGGCGGCGCCGACCATCTGAGATACGCCTGCTGGGCTTCCTCCTCGCTCATCGGCACCAGTCGGCCACCGACCATTTGCCAGGTCGGATAGGAATCGAAGATCGTGACATAGCCGGTGTCCGATATCGGGGTTGGCTGCTTGGCGGTGATGAGGTGATAGCAGCCGGGGATGTCGGCTTCCATCACGTCACCGACCTCCTCACCGATGCGCGGGGTGACCATCGGCCGCTCGTAATGCGTGTCCATATGTGTTCTCCTATCCGCGATCCCCGCCCGCTGCCGAGAACGGCACCGGCAAATATCCCTTGACGAACAGCGATTCCATCGCCGCTGCCGTGACAGGCCGCGATAGCAGATAGCCTTGCGCGGTAACACCCGTGCTGGAGCAAGGTCATCGCGGCGGCCTCCGTTTCCACACCTTCGGCGACCAACTGAAGACCGAATGCTGCGGCCAACGCGATGATCGCGCGCACGATGGCGAGATCGCCCTCGTTGCTGCCCAGTTCCCGCACGAAGCTCCTGTCGATCTTGAGCGTGTCGACCGGAAGTGACTTGAGGTGCGACAGCATGCTGTAGCCGGTTCCGAAGTCGTCGATTGCGATCTTCGCGGTATGCCCGCTCGACGAGTTCGTCGGCGTATGCGCCAGGACGCTGGCGGCTAGCTCGTCGATGGGCAGCGGGTCAGCTAGCACGCGATCGAGTGGCCCACACGGACTAATCGGTACGACCAGCAAATGGACCATGCAGTGAGAGAGTAATCACTCACCATGGTGTTGACAAGTCGTGAGCTACGTCGACTTGGACGCACCGCAGCCACCTTCGGTCGGCACTCCCGACAGAGGACCTCTGATACAAAGTCGGCGAAACCGCAGCTCAGCCTGTCGTCTTGCGGCGCCGGTAGGCGAACGCGTAATCCATTGTCCACTTCTGGGGATACCGTGGGAAAATTCGCATATCTGTAAATATGGTGCGATTCGCCATGCTCGAATGCCTCGGTATTGGGAGTCGATGGCCAGGGTCAGCGATGAGCAGCGGCCGCCCGCGGGCTAGACGCCTGCTTAGCGGAGTGGGAAGTAAAGCGTGCGGAGCATTATGCCGGTCACGAAGTTGATGGCTTCACGCACCGGTATCCGCATTACCCCGTTAAAGCGGTTCCGGCGGAGTGAACCGGTTCCAATATGACTGCCCCTGCTGTGGCATATCCGTGAAGGATCACCACCTGGAACGAGGATCCAAAACCGTTCGCATGGACCAAAACCGCCGACGAGATCCTCGATCGACTCGCCTCATATAATTCAACTGATTCCTGGCGCAGGACACTCTAGAGTCGTCGGGCGGCGTGCGCGGCCTGCCTGAGAACGGCCTGGGCATGCCCAATCCAGGCCGCACGATAACGTTCTCGATCGACGCCTCCGGGTGTGTGGCCGATCAACAGCCCAACCATGGGGTAGTAGGCCAGGGAGGCCACCAGCACCGCGGCAGCTGCTTCGGGGTCGGCGATCCGCATCGCCCCGGCGTCGACCGCGGCGCGAAGTGGCGCGGCGAAACGCTGATAGGCGTTGGCGGTGATGGCCGACCACAACTCAGCAGCGAGTTCGGGAAACGCGGGTTCCCTGAAGATAACCCGCAGCAGTAGCGCGTTGTCGTCGATGCCATCCCATATCAGCGTCGCGGCACGCCGCAGCGCTTGCTCGCCACTGCCGGTCGACTCTGTGTCGAACCGCTTGCGATCCCCAGTGAGGCGGTCCACATAGCGGCGGGTCGCCACTTCAAGAAGTTCCCGCTTGCAGGAGAAGTGCTTGTACAGCGCGCCCGAGCCCGCCGCCAGGCCGCACGCCCGCTGGATCTCGGCGATCGAGGTTGCCTCATAGCCCTGGCGGGCGAAGAGCGTGATCGCCGCCTCCAGCAACCGCTCACGGGTGCTGGATTGGGCTCCCTGCAAGCTCATAGCGTGAGGTTACAACCGAGTAGCTATGAGGTTACAACCGAGCTCGTTACTCGCGCATTGCTACACCCGCGGGTGACTCGTCGCTCAGGCCTTGTCGAGACCATGGTGAGTGATTATTCTCTCACGGCATGGCCCCCTTTGCTGGTCGTGCCGATTAGTCCGTCTGGCCACCTGGATGTTTGAGGAGTTCAACGATGACCAAGACACGGCACAAGACCGGGCCGGCATGGGCCGAATGCTTCGATGGCGTGCTGGAATCGGTTGAGACCGTCCGCACCGCGGCAATCGAGGCACCGTGCCGGGCGGCCTAGAGTTCGTGGTCAGCTCCGTTGCCGCCCAACTGATGGAGGCGACAGCATCCACCGCTGCCAAAGTGAGCCAACAGGTGTTGGCGAACCTCGTCGAGCAGTTCGACGCGGACGTCGGCTTCTTACGCCACAACGACCACAACACCGGGGCGTCGAAGTTGGTCGCGGAATGGCCACCGCGACCCAATCGTCCAGACCCCGATCCACTGGCGGTTGTCTACTTAACTAGCGCCGACGACGTCTTCGCCCCTTGCGGGCCTTGCAGGGAACCGCTTGTGATTCAGCCCACGGAACCGGTTGTGATTCGGCCGCCGGCCTCGGCAAACTATGCTTACAAGGCTTACCAACGCCAGATCACGGGAAGGCGCCGCGTCGCGTCGCCCTCGGTCGCCGCTGCACCGCTGGTTTCGAGGGGTGTGACCACCGGTGTGCTTGGCTTCATTAACTTTCGTGGCAGGAAGTGGACTCAGGAAGAGGTGGGCACGCTCGGGGCAGTCGCCTCTTTGTTTGCAGGGTTCCAGGCCCGCATCGGCGCCGAAGAAAAGCTTCGCTACCTGGCTGAGCACGACGATTTGACCGGTCTGCACAATCGTCGATCGCTTTTTGCGCACCTTTCCGACAGACTCGCGACGGGACGCCCCGGACCCGTCGCGGTCTTATATCTCGACCTCGACCGACTGAAGTCGATCAACGATTACTTCGGCCACACCGCCGGCGATCGGTACCTCCGGGTATTCGCCGAACGGCTTTGGGCGAGCATGGGAGGCCTGGGCGTGATCGGTCGGCACGGCGGGGACGAGTTCCTCGTCATTCCGGGCCGGGCGATGCCAACCGAAACCGCGGAGTCACTTGCGCACCGTATTCGGACGACGTTGTGTGATCGCCTGGAGATCGGCGAGGATGTGATCACCCCCTCCGTCAGCATCGGGGTGGCGGTGGGCAGCCCGGGACGCGACAACATTGCGGATCTACTGCGTCGCGCCGATGGGGCCCTCCTGACGGCCAAGCGCGCGGGCGGCAACCAGGTCGCGGTGTGCACCGATGACATCTTCCGCGACATCGTCTTCCGCAACGATATCGAGCTCCATCTGCAAGCGGGCATCGACAGCGACGCGCTGCTGCTGCACTACCTGCCCGAGGTCGACTTGCAGACCGGCGCGATCCTGGGGGCCGAGGCGCTGGTCCGTTGGCGGCACCCGACGCGCGGGCTGCTGCTACCGGAT
>DASPOT010000414.1:0-4219 GCA_035625875.1 Mycobacterium sp.
GAGTCGGCGCGCACCCGATTTCCCCCACGGCCGGTGGTCACGGACTGGCCTGCCACCCGGCGGGAACGCGGTGAGGCGTGGGAGCGACTCACCAGTGGGATGTTCGTGCTGGACAACGCCAACAGCCAGGAGCGGCGCGTGCGTGGGCTGGCCTGGTTGCTGGACTGGCTGGCCGACCAGCCCGGCGAAACCTGGCAGCAACGCTGGATGGCCAGCGGCGCCGACCCTGCGGGCGGCGCCTGGAGACAGGTGCCGATCGCCTGGCAGCGGGCGCGCGGTCGGGAGTCGCGATGGCTGCGCGCCGAGCTGTCGGGAGCGCTGGTCGTGGCGATCTGCGGCGATCTTGTCCGTCCCTCGCTGAGCTGCCTGGTCGCCGGTGCCGCCGGCAAGGGTTCTTTGACCCGCCACCTGGCCCGCACCCGCGACCCGCAGGGTTTCGCCCGTCTTCGGGCGTTGTGCGAGGCCGACCCGCACGTGTCCGGCGTTGCCGCAAGCCTCACGCTGCGCAGGAGTGCTGAAATCATCGCCGCCAAGGGCGGCACCCTGGCCGACATCACCGTGGGCGACGCGCTGGAACTGATGGACCGCGAAGCCGAAGCCTTCACCTGCCCGACACGCGACCACAAGGTGTTCTACCGGATGCTGCGCCAGTTGGGGGTCTTCGGAGACGAAGCGCCGCAGCGGCTGCGGGCATTCCGCACCGCAGGCCAGCTCACGCCGGAGGAACTCGTCGACCGCTACAAACTGCGATGCCGCCCGGTGCGCGACCTGCTGGTGGACTACCTGCGGGAACGCCAACCCGCGTTGGACTACAGGAGTCTGAAGGGCCTGGCCTACTATCTGGCGCAACGGTTCTGGGCCGACCTCGAGCAGCATCACCCCGGGATCGACAGTCTGCACCTGAGCAGCGAGGTGGCCGAGGCGTGGAAGCAGCGCCAGCGCACCAAACCGCAAGCGATCACCTCGGTCACCGGGGAGAAGTCCGTTGTCATGGTGGAGCGGATCGGCTATCGCGACTGCCTGACCCCGGTGCGGGCCCTCTACCTCGACCTGGCCCAGCGGGCGATCGAGGACCCAGCCCGGTGGGCACAGTGGGTAGCCCCGTGCCCGGTCGGCCAGGAAGAGATCAGCCAGCGCAAATTCCAGCGCCACCGCAAGGCGCGCATGGACGCGCGGACCCGGGAACGACTACCGGTCCTGCCAGTGCTGGTACGCACGGTCGATGAGCGGCGCAAGAACGCTGCCACGCTCTTGCAGGCCGCCCGCGATACACTTCCCGGCCAATCGTTCACTGTCGCAGGCGAAACGCTGACCCGTTCGGTCACCAAGACCGCCGAGAAGGTGTGGGCCGACGACCCGGCAACCGGCAAGCGCCGCGACCTCGGTCACGAGGAAGACCACGCGTTCTGGGCGTGGGCCGCCGTGGAAATCCTGCGTCTGACGGGCTGCCGAATCGAGGAACTGCTCGAGATCAGCCATCACAGTCTGATCCAGTACCGCCTGCCCACCTCCGGTGAGATCGTGCCGCTGCTGCAGATCGTCCCCTCGAAAACCGACGAGGAGAGACTTTTGGTCGTATCGCCGGAGTTGGCGGATGTGCTGTCGACGGTCATCCGCCGAATCCGGGAACCCGACGGGGCGGTCCCGCTCGTTCCCGTCTACGACCGCTACGAATGCGTTTGGCGGCCGCCGTCTCCGGTCTTGTTCCAGCGCCGATTTCCCTCCGAGATCCGCGCGATCAGCGACAGTTCGCTGCGCACCATGATCAACGCGGCGCTGGTGCACACCGGTCTGAAAGACCCCGTCGATGGACAACCCCTGCATTACACGCCGCACGACTTTCGAAGAATCTTTATCACCGATGCCGTCATGAACGGCCTGCCACCGCACATCGCCCAGATCATCGCCGGACATCGCGACATCAACGTCACCCTCGGTTATAAGGCCGTCTACCCCGACGAGGCGATCCAATCCCATCTGGCGTTCCTCGCCCGTCGCCGCGCCTTGCGCCCCACCGAGGAATACCGCACCCCCACCGATGAGGAATGGACCGAATTCCTCGGCCACTTCGAGCGTCGCAAGGTCTCCATCGGCACTTGCGGTCGTGCGTTCGGATCGGCCTGCATTCATGAACATGCTTGCGTCCGTTGCGCATTGCTCTGGCCGGACCCAACCCAACGCCACCGGCTGGTAGAGATCTGCGACAACCTCAAGGCCCGCATCGCTGAAGCCGAACGCGAGGGCTGGCTCGGCGAAGTCGAAGGACTCCAAGTCAGCCTCGCCGGCGCCGAGGACAAACTCGCCCAGATCGACAGGCGCAGCCGAGAACACACACCTGTTGAACTCGGAACACCCGCTCTCCCAATAGATTCCTAGAGAAAGCTGGTTGACATGATGCGAACACATTCCCCTGCGATCGATTTGACAAGTGCCCCCTCAAGTTCAGAGAATAACCAGCAACCGCTCGGCGTCGGTCTTGGACGGGGCGATGTGCAGCAGCGGGACGAGCTCGCCGGTGCCGGGCAGCCGGTATTGCACGAGGCTGTGATGTGACAGCTCGGTGAGCTCCTCGACGCGGATGCCGGTGTGCCGCAAGACTTCCACGATCGCCCAAGACCAGAACGCGCGATGTTCCTCCAAGCTGAGATCGCGGCGTTTCCCGGTCTGGGGGTCGTAAACCCAGACCCTGGCGGTTGGCTTCTTGGTGGCCGAGCGGCGCCATTGCTGTCCCGCAGCGGTGAAAACCGCGCCTGGGGCGACGAGTTGAGCGGCCTTGAGGCGTTCCGCGGCCAGTCGGCGCTCGGTGTCGACGGTGTGCGCCAGGGTCGACAGGACCGGTAACCGTTCACGGGTGCGCTGGTCGATACGTGACTTACGGTGGGAGCGATCCCTTTTCCGCGACATTTCGTCATCCGGATGGGGCACGGCGCGGCCCACACACACCCCAGCGGACCGGGTCGTCCATCGCCCACTGCGCGAGGTCGAGGTAGAAGGCCCGCACCATGGCCAGGTAGTTGATCCCTAGGTCCGATCGCAGGGACTCGAATTCGACGACCTGCCCGGTCGAGTTTTTGCTGCGGACCGTTTTCCTCGCGCGATCCGCTGCTTCCACGCGGCCGCGACGTCGGGCGCCAAGCGCAGCGAATCGATACCAGGATGGTGGGTCTCCAGGTCCTTCCAGAACAATTTGCCCAAGCCGGCAGCAACTGGTAGAAGTACGCACTGGTGTCCACCCCGCCGCCGACCCCGAGCAGCAGTTCGGCCATCTCGACGCAGTCCCCGGCGGTGATGTCGCGAACCATGCCGCCCTTGGCGGCCATGATGGTGGCGATCCGGCGCAGCGCGCTGTTTTTGGTGTGGACGTTTGCGGGGTCGGTGCGGCAGACCGACACCAGCTCTTCAAACCCTTCCGGATCCCGGCTGCGGGCCATCTCGGCGGTCAGGATCTGCACCGTTGCCGGTGTCAGAAGCCACGACAGGCTCGGCCGGATCACATCCCCGCTGATCAGCACGAGAATGGCGCTTCCCAGGGCGTCGAAGTCGTTTTTCTCCCTTGCGCATAGGCCGTGCCGTCGCGCCGCAGCCACTCGATCACGCGGTGCCGCCACGCGATGTTGCCAGCCGCATCGGCGCCGCTGACCAGCCACCGGTCTTGCCAAGTCTGCCCGGGATAGTGCTCCGGCCAGCGCAGGACCTTTCCGATGCCGGCGCGGCGGCGGGCCTGTGAGCCGGGCGTGTCGAGGACGAATGGCGGCGCGAGCAACCGCGTTGACACCTGCTCGCGCGACTGCTCGGTGCCCGGCCAGCTCGATTCCGGTCGGCGGGGCGGGAATTGCTTCAGCAGCGCCACTACGGCGGGGCCGAGCCGACGCTCGGTCCGGTCCGCCGTCAGGGTTTGCGCGGTCACGCTGTGCCCTTCCCGAACAGAATGTTCAGCGTCTCCGGCCGATAGGAGACCACCGGCAGGCTTGCCGACGACGACGGTTGCGCAGCCCGGTCCCCGCGACGTGCATGGTGGGCAAGCACCCCGGCGATCACGTCCTCGGGCAGCGGTGTCATGTAGATCTGTGTGGTGCTGAGGGCGGACGCGCAAATTAGGTGTGTTTAATGCTCGCGCCATGGCCCAATGTGTGGTATGTGGCTGGTGTGACGGATGAGGATATCGCGCGGAGATACGAATTACTTCGGCCGCACCTAGACGAGAAGGCGCGCCGGCTGG
>DASPOT010000415.1:0-3930 GCA_035625875.1 Mycobacterium sp.
GCGGCATATGGGCGACCGCACGGCGGTCGCCGATGAACTCTTCATCCACCCCCAGACGGTGCGGTACCGGATGAGTCAGCTGCGCGAGTACTTTGGTGCAGAACTGGATTCGCCGCGGTCGCGGGCACGGATGCTGCTCGCGCTGGAGTGGGGGCGCGACTCCTGAGTCGCAACTGGTTCGGTGTCGAGGCAACACTCGCCAACGCGGTCGGCGCGTCCAAGCCGCTGCGCGCCGTCGAGCAGACGAGACGCTCGATCGGCATCGGAATAGATGCGGCGGTAGGTGACGTGATCGAGCAGGCGTCTAACCGGCGCGAAGGGTCGTAAGAGCCTCGATCGACCTGGCGGCCTTCTGCTCATCCATTTCCCGGCTGAACGTGACACCACTGTCGTAGATCCGTTTGCTGGCGGGGACTAACCAACAGTCGGTGAGTTCCTAAGCTGTCGGGCTGTTCTCGTCTCCTGTGTTCCTGCCTGGACCTGGTGCTGCGGGCGTGTCGCTGTGCTGAATCCCCGCATTGAGGCGGCATCATCGCTGTCGAACAGTTTGCATTGCGGCTGGTGTTTTTTCACGGTGAGTGAAGGTGAGGAGGCGTGGGTTGGCTCTGGCGCCGGTGCGCGACCTGCGGGAGGTGCGGGGCCCGGCGACCGAAGAAGAGATCGCCGACTTCGAGACCGACATGTTGTCGGGGTTCGTGCTGGCGCGAGCGTCGGCCGGACTGGTCGACTCCACCATCCGCAACGACGTCAATCACCTTGAGCTGATTCGTGATTGGTTCGGCCGGCCGGTGTGGGAGATGCAGCCGGTGACGCCGATACCTATTTTGGCAGGGTGTTGCGCGATGCGAAGCCGTCGACACGAGCGGGCCGCGCGGCCGCGCTGAGGGTGTATTTCCAGTTCCTGGAGCTGCGGCACCAGGTCGAGCTGCACAACCTCACCGGCCGCATCGTTGAATGCCCGCTGGATGAGATCAACCGGCCCCGGGCATCGGTTGATCCTCAACTGCGCATACCACCGACCGCCGAGGAGATCGAGCAGCTGTTCGCCGGATGGCGCGCCGAGCTGGCGACTTGCCGTAAGTTCGCGCCGACCGCCCGCAACTACGCCGTGGCCCGGTTGGCCGCCGATGTCGGGCTGCGCATCAACGAGGCCTGCATGCTGGACCTGGGCGACGTGCGGTGGGAGTTGGGCCGGTTCGGCAAGCTAAATGTTCGTTACGGAGGGTTCTCGTCGCAAGGGTCCCAAACCGCGGCTGGTGCCGCCGATTAACGGCGCCGACCGCAGCTTGTGCTGGTTCATCAAGGATGTCCTCGGCTTGTTCGGCGTCGAGGAGTCCGGGCACGGAACGCCGCTGTTTCCGTCCGAACGCAAAAACACCGACGGCACGGCCATGCGCGCGACCGCCGATGTGTTCCGCCGGGCGCTGGCCGAGGCCGCCGACCGGCATCTGCCGGCTTGGTCGGGCAGGCTAACACCGCATGTGCTGCGGCATTTCTGCGCGTCGCAGCTGTATCTGGCCGGGATGAATCTGTTTGCGATCCAGGAGCTTTTAGGCCACGCCTGGACTGCCACAACGGCCAGAGGTGCAACGCGAAGAGCATGCCGAGCCAGCATTCCTGGCGACCCGCAAGTTCAAAGCCGACGCCACCGCGGTCACGATCTCCCGCGAGGACCACGACGGGATGCACCTGTTCGATCGGGCCGACCGTTTTCTGCCGCACGGCTATTGCCTGCTGCCACCGCTGCAGACCTGCGACAAGGGCAACGCGTGTTTGACCTGTTCGGTATTCGTCACTGACACAACTTATTTGGACATACTCCAACGGCAGCTCAACGAAACCACCGCGCTCATCGAGCGCACCACCGAACAATTCCCAAAGCGTCACGGCAAGCCGATGCCTAACGACAACGTTTGGCTGGCCCAACGCATCGCCGAGCGCAACGCGCTGGTCAAACTCATCGCGACGATGCAACAACACCCCGCACGGGCTTGCCCGGGCGCGGAAAGCCCCACCTCCGGGCCCGTCTCGATCACGATCGACACCACCAGCCACCGGAACCGAGTCTTGTGAGCGATACCCGCCAACGGCGCATCGAGGTCCTCAAGACCGCAGCCCGCCGCAAATCCGAAGAAAAGACCCGATCAGCCGACTCCGCCATCGCCCGCCTGATCAAGCGCGGCGAGCCGGTGACATTCCAAGCCGTCCAACGGGAAGCCGGTGTCTCCCACGCATCCTCTACAACAACACTCGACTCCGAGCACGCATCGAACACCAGCGGCAACAGCACCGGCCACAACCCGGCCCGGTGTCCACCGACGAACACACCGACAACAACATCGTCGCCGCGCTCACCGCCGAAAACGCCAGACTGAAAGCCAAACACCGCGCGGAGGTCACTGCACTTCGGCAGGCCCTCGAACAAGCCCACGGCGAAAACCTTGAGCTTCGCCGCCAACTCGCTCGCGCGGGGGACCACAGCCGACAACCAAGCCAACCAGCCGCAATTTGATCGGAGTACCGTGTCGTGTGGGTTGCCCGACATGGGCTGCACTTGCGCGCTGTGGCGACCCAGGCAAGGACCACCTTTCAAAGAAGGGCCTTCGTGCTCAAGCAACTTACGGGCATCCCTGCTGGCATTCAGGCCCTGGAGGCCGTCGGGACGGTAACGACAGACGACTACGAGCGAGTCTTCGCACCACTGGTCGAACAGGCGCGACGAACGGGAAATCGGATGCGGCTGCTCTACCAATTCGGCCCGGGCTTCAAGCGCATCACACCCGGTGCGCTGTGGGCAGACACCCGACTTGGGGCGGGCTACTTGAGGCTGCTCGACGGCTGCGCAGTCGTGAGCGACATCGACTGGATTCGAACGCCAACTCGCCACATCGGCGCGTGGATGCCGTGCCCGGTGCGGGTGTATGGCAACGACGAACGCGATGACGCCGTCGCGTGGCTGACCTCGCTACCGGAACGCGCTGACGTGTCCGCCCGTGACATGGCCAAGGCCTACGTCGGTGGAGTGAGCGGCGCACTCGGGAGCCTTGGCGAGCTTGTCATATCCAAGGGCGCCAAGAACCGGCACCGAGCTCGTTGATCGCGGCCTGTCGTCGTTGCGATCTAAAAAACGTCTTGGCCTGCGAAATTAGGGCCTTACCGCCCAGCTCCCGTCGATAACTCTAGTTCTGAGACGGCCCGGGTCCAAGCTTGCAATCCGACTCACCACCGGTCGATGTGAAGGACGTCATCCAGTGCCGCGCGCGGTCCGGGTCGGAAGTCGGTGCCGAGGGTGTAGGCGGTGGGGATCAGCGCGCCTTGTCGAACCCCGGCGGGGATCGACAAGATATCGGCGACTTCCTGCTCGTAGCGCAGGTGTAGGTCCGTCCACACCGTGCCCAACCCGCGTGCGCGCGGGGCCAGCATGTAGCTCCAGACCGCAGGGAACAACGAGCCCGATGGCCCGCCACGCCGGATTCAAGGACGGACGTTTCCGCGGAAACGCTGCGGTGCTCATGGCTGCTCACCCGCGCAGGCACCACGGTTCGTTCTGGAAAATTTGAATTTCATGCTCCCGGACCCGCAGTGGTCTTGCGGCCTGAGCCTGGCGCCCTGTCACGCCTGCACGGCGAGCGCTCTTCGCAGCCGAACTCCACAATGCTCAGGGCAGGTCTGGATCTGGCTGGCCGGCCAGGAAGCGGTCGGCGGCCTCGTCACCGATGAGCGAGTTGCCGGCAAGCCACTGGACCGCACGGCGTGTGGCACGGGCGTCGTGAAAGGCGTACCACGCTGGCAGCAGGCGGGGATGTTCCTCGTGGAGCTGGTTTTTGAACCGGCGGAAGGCTCCCCTGCCCTGGATGGCCCGCGCCAGCCTGCGCCCGGCCCGCTCATCGGTAATCGTCTCGGCGAAGTCCGCCATGTCCTGGTACCAGA
>DASPOT010000416.1:0-42401 GCA_035625875.1 Mycobacterium sp.
AGGGTCGCTGGTATCTCGTGGGCCACGACCGCGATCGCGACGCCACCCGGGTCTTCCGGCTGTCCCGGATCGGTGCCGAGGTGACGCCGATCGGTCCGGTCGGCGCAAGCACTCGGCTCGACGGCGTCGATCTGCGCGCGATCGTGGCCGGGGCGGTCGCGGAGACGCCGACCGGGGTGCGGGCCACGGTGTGGGTGGCCGACGGGCGGGCCACTGCGCTGCGGCGCGCCGGAAAGTCGTTCGGGCCGCGGGAAATGGCTGGCCGCGACGGCGAGGAGATCGAACTCGACATCGGATCCACCGACCGCCTGGCGCGTGATATCGCCGGCTACGGGGCCGACGCCGTCGTGCTGGCGCCACCGTCCTTGCGCGACGATGTGCTGGCCCGGCTGCGTGCCCAGGCCGACATGGGTGAACTGCCGATATGACCCAGCTGTCCACCCGTCTGGTGCGGCTGCTCAACATGGTGCCGTACTTCCAGGCCAACCCGCGGATCACCCGCGCCGAGGCGGCCGCCGACCTGGGTCTGTCCGAAAAGCAGCTCGAAGAGGACCTCAACCAGCTGTGGATGTGTGGGCTTCCCGGCTACGGCCCCGGCGATCTCATCGACTTCGAATTCTCCGGCGACACCATCGAGGTTACGTTCTCGGCCGGCATCGACAAGCCCCTCAAGCTCACCTCGCCGGAGGCCACCGGCCTGCTGGTGGCCCTGCGGGCACTCGCGGACATTCCAGGCGTGGTCGACCCGGAAGCGGCGCGAAGTGCGATAGCCAAGATTGAAGCGGCGGTCGGCACCGTCGGGCACAGCGCAGCCTCGGCCGTCGATGAGTCGGCACCCGCAGAGAATCCAGCCGCGGCTGCGGTGCGCGCCGCCGTGCGTGGCAATCGTGCACTGGCGATCGACTACTACGCCGCCTCGCACGACGCGCTGTCCAGCCGCGTCGTCGACCCCATCCGGGTGCTGCTTATCGGCGATCACAGCTATCTGGAGGCCTGGTCGCGCGAGGCGGAAGGGGTCCGGTTGTTCCGCTTCGACCGGATCGTCGACGCTCACGTGCTCGACGAGCCGTCGTCGCCGCCGGAACCCGCGGTCCAGGCGCGGCCGGACACCTCGCTGTTCGACGCCGATCCGTCGCTCCCGTCGGCGACGTTGCGGGTGGCGCCGTCCACGTCCTGGATGTTCGAGTACTACCCGATACGCCTGCTGCGTGAGCTGCCTGACCGTTACTGCGACGCGGCGATGACCTACGCCTCTGACGACTGGATGACGCGCCTGGTGCTCGGGCTGGGACCGGCGGTGCGGGTGCTGGCGCCGGAGTCGCTGGCACAGCGGGTGCGCGAGGCCGCGGTGGCGGCGCTGGAGGTTTACCAGGCTGCGGCGCGGGCCGAAGGGGATTGCCGCAGCTGCGGTAGCATCGTGGCGACGTCTGGAGGTAACCAAAGTGGGCAGTCTTAGTCCGTGGCACTGGGCGATCCTTGCCGCCGTGGTGATTGTGCTGTTCGGTGCCAAGAGGCTTCCCGACGCGGCACGCGCATTGGGCAAGTCGTTGCGAATCTTCAAGTCCGAGGTCCGTGAACTGCAGAACGAGAGCAAGTCGGAGACGTTTGCCGCTGAGCCCCCGCAGCCGACCCAGGTGCAGTCCGAGCGGGTCGAACCTCCCACGACTCCTGGGCAGGGCCACGGCGACGCACGGCCGGCCTAGCCTGGCATCACCGCCGCGGTGCCCGAGCGCAACTGAGCGACCGTCGTGAACGCCTTGCGAGTCTCGCCGCGCGCCACCCGGGTATTCCGGCGGCTCGACCCGCGCCTTCGTCGCAGCCGCACCAATCCCGACGGGACGATGTCGCTGGTCGACCACCTGACCGAGCTGCGCGCTCGGCTGTTGATCTCACTGGCCACGATCGTGCTCACCACGACCGTGGGATTCGTCTGGTACTCGCACTCACTCTTCGGACTGGAAAGCCTCGGCGAGTGGCTGCGGCATCCGTACTGTGCGCTGCCGCAGTCGGCGCGCGCCCAGATCACCGCGGAGGGGCAGTGCCGGCTGCTGGCCACGGCGCCGTTTGACCAATTCATGTTGCGGCTCAAAGTCGGGCTGACCGCCGGCATCGTGCTGGCCTGTCCGATGTGGCTCTACCAACTCTGGGCGTTTATCACCCCGGGGCTGTTCACGAAGGAGCGCCGGTTCGCGGTGGCGTTCGTCATCCCGGGGGCGGCGCTGTTCGTCGCCGGCGCCGTGCTGGCCTATCTGGTGCTGTCCAAGGCGTTACGCTTCTTGTTGACCGTCGGCAGCGACGTGCAGGTGACCGCCCTGTCCGGCGACCGGTATTTCGGTTTCCTGATCAACCTGCTGCTGGTTTTCGGGATCAGCTTCGAGTTCCCGTTGCTGATCGTCATGCTCAACCTGGCGGGTGTGCTGAGTTATCAGCGGCTCAAGTCGTGGCGGCGGGGTCTGATATTTGCGATGTTCGTGTTCGCGGCGGTATTCACGCCCGGATCCGATCCGTTCTCGATGATCGCGCTCGGGCTGGCGCTGACCCTGCTCCTCGAGCTAGCCATTCAGATCGCCCGGCTGCACGACAAACGAAAGGCCAAGCGCGAAGTTATGATTCCCGACGATGAAGCGTCGGTGATCGAGCGGCCCTCGCCGGTGCCGGCGCCGTCGCGCATAGCCGGACCCCATGACGACATCACCTGAGGGGCAAGTGGCGGCCGCAAGCGAGCTGGTCCGCTTCACCGCGGAACTGCCGTTCTCGCTGGACGAGTTTCAACAGCGGGCCTGCACCGCGCTGGAACGCGGCCACGGTGTGCTGGTGTGTGCACCGACCGGCGCCGGCAAGACCGTGGTCGGCGAATTCGCGGTGCACCTGGCGCTGGCCGCGGGCGGCAAATGCTTCTACACCACGCCGCTGAAGGCGCTGAGCAACCAGAAGCACACCGATCTCACGGCACGCTACGGCCGGGACCGGATAGGGCTGCTCACCGGTGACCTGTCGGTCAACGCCAACGCACCCGTGGTGGTGATGACCACCGAAGTGCTGCGCAATATGCTCTACGCCGATTCGCCTGCGCTGCAAGGACTTTCCTATGTGGTGATGGACGAGGTGCATTTCCTCGCCGACCGAATGCGGGGTCCGGTGTGGGAGGAGGTCATCCTGCATCTGCCCGAGGAGGTGCGGGTGGTGAGCCTGTCGGCGACGGTGAGCAACGCCGAGGAGTTCGGCGGCTGGATCCAGACCGTGCGCGGAGACACCACGGTGGTGGTCGACGAGCACCGGCCGGTGCCGCTGTGGCAACACGTATTGGTGGGTAAGCGCCTTTTCGACCTGTTCGACGACGACGCCGATTCAGCCGGCAGCGGACGCCAGCCGCACGTGGACCCGGAACTGGTGCGCCACATCGCACATCGCCGCGAGGCGGACCGATTGGCCGACTGGCAGCCCCGCCGGCGCGGTCCCGGGCGCCCGGGCCGGCCCCATATCTACCGCCCGCCCACCCGGCCTGACGTGATCGCAATCCTTGACCGGGAGGGGCTGTTGCCGGCGATCACGTTCGTGTTCTCCCGCGCAGGCTGCGACGCCGCGGTCAACCAGTGCCTGCGGTCGTCGCTGCGGCTGACCACCGAGGAAGAGCGGGCCCAGATCGCGGAGGTGATCGATCACCGCTGCGGTGACCTGCCCGACTCCGACCTGGCCGTGCTCGGCTACTACGAGTGGCGGGAAGGGCTGCTGCGCGGTTTGGCGGCCCACCACGCGGGACTGTTGCCGGCGTTCCGGCACACCGTCGAGGAGCTGTTCACCGCGGGACTGGTCAAAGCGGTGTTCGCCACCGAAACCTTGGCGCTGGGCATCAACATGCCCGCCCGCACCGTGGTGCTCGAACGGCTGGTGAAGTTCAACGGTGAGCAGCACGTCCCGCTGACGCCGGGGGAGTACACGCAGCTGACCGGCCGGGCCGGCAGGCGCGGTATCGACGTCGAGGGCCACGCGGTGGTGATCTGGCATCCGGATATCGAGCCGGCCGAAGTCGCCGGCCTGGCCTCCACCCGCACCTTTCCGCTGCACAGCTCGTTCGCGCCCTCGTACAACATGACGATAAACCTGCTGCGCCACATGCGGCCCGAGCAGGCGCACCGGTTGCTGGAACAGTCGTTCGCGCAGTATCAGGCCGACCGATCCGTTGTCGGCCTGGTCCGCGGTATCGAACGCGGCAAGCGGATGCTCGACGAGATCGCCACCGAACTGGGTGGACCAGACGCGGCGATCCTCGATTACGCCCGGCTGCGCGCACGGCTGTCCGAGCGGGAGCGCACGCAGGCCCGCGCGTCGCGGGCGCAACGCCGGCAGGCGGCCAGCGATGCGCTGGCCGCGCTGCGCCGTGGCGACATCATCACCATCACGCACCACCGCCGCGGCGGGCTGGCGGTCGTCCTGGAATCCGACCGCGACAGCTCGGACCCCCGACCGTTGGTGCTGACCGAACACCGCTGGGCGGGACGGATTTCGTCGGCCGACTATTCCGGGGCCTCGGCGCCGGTCGGGTCCATGGCATTACCCAAGCGGGTGGAACACCGCCAGCCGCGGGTCCGCCACGATCTGGCCTCGGCACTGCGATCGGCCGCCGCCGGGCTGGCGGTTCCGGCTGGCCGCGGGACGGGCCGCACCCGGACCGAGGACGCCGACGTCGACCCCGAGCTGGCGTCCCTGCGCGCACAGTTGCGTCGCCATCCCGCACACCACCCGCCCGACGCCCAGGTCCGCGTCGCCGAACGCTACCTGCGCATCGAACGCGACAACGCCCAATTGGAGAAGAAGGTGGCTGCCGCCACCAATTCATTGGCCCGGATATTCGACCGGATCGTCGGGCTGCTCACGGAGCGCGGGTTCATCCGGGGCACCCACGACGATCCGCGAGTCACCGCCGACGGCCAGTTACTGGCCCGTATCTACAGCGAAAGCGACCTGTTGGTCGCCGAATGCCTACGAACCGGCGCGTGGGCCGATCTGCGGCCCGCCGAGTTGGCGGCGGTGGTCTCGGCGGTGCTCTACGAATCTCGGGGCGGTGACGGTCCGGCCTCGCCGCAGGGTGCCGAGCTGCCCACGCGGCGATTACGGCAAGCTCTGGACCGGACAGGGCGGTTGTCAGCGAAGTTGCGTGCCGACGAGCAGCGGCATCGGATCACCCCAAGTCGCGAGCCCGACGACGGCTTTGTCGGCGCCATCTACCGCTGGGCCAGCACCGGTGACCTGACCGCCGCGTTGGGCGCCGCCGACGTGGAGGACACCGGGTCGATGTTGTCCGCCGGGGATTTCGTGCGCTGGTGCCGGCAGGTGCTCGACCTCTTGGACCAGGTCCGCAACGCCGCCCCAGGACCCGACCTGCGGGTCACCGCCAAGCGCGCCATCGACGATATTCGGCGCGGCGTCGTCGCAGTTGACGCGGGGTAGGCTGAGCCGGAGCTACGGTTACATTCAGGTGGTCCGGATCTGGACCAGAACCGAGAGGACTGAAGAGAGACGATGAGCGGACCGCAGGGATCCGACCCGACGCAGCCGTGGCAACGACCCGGCCAGGGTGAAGACCAGCAATCCACCGGCAGTGAGCCAACGGTGCAGTCGCCCTGGCAGCAGCCCGCCGGCGAGCAGACGCCCTGGCAAGCGCCCGCATACACACCCTCCGAATACCCGCAGTACCAACAGCCGCCGGCACAGTTCTACCCTCAGCAGTACCCGCAACCTACGCCCGGCTACCCGCAGCCGGAGCAGTATGCCCAGCCCGGCCAGTACGGCCAGCCTGGGCAGTACCCACAGCAGCCGGGGTACGGGCAGCCTGGCCAGTACCCACAACGGCCCGGCGAATACGGCCAGCCCGGCCAGTACGGCCAGCCCGGCCAGTACGGCCAGCCGGGCCAGTACGGCCAGCCGGGCCAGTTCCCCCAACAACCCGGACCCTACGGCCCGCCCGGTGCCCGCTCGAAGCGCTCAGTTGCGGTGATCGGCACCGTGATCGGTGTGTTCGCCGCGATCGTCGTCGCGGCGGTGCTGGTGCTCGGCTTCTGGGCGCCCGGGTTCTTCGTGACCACCAAACTGGACATCAACAAGGCCCAGGCCGGTGTGCAACAGGTTCTCACCGACGAGACCAACGGGTACGGCGCGAAGAACGTCAAAGATGTCAAATGCAATAACGGTCAAAACCCCACCGTGAAAAAGGGCAGCACCTTTGACTGCGAGGTCAGCATCGACGGCACCAAGCGGCAGGTGACCGTGACCTTCCAGGACAACAAGGGCACCTACGAGGTCGGCCGGCCCAAGTAAGCTCACCCCGGCAGCGAGTCCAGCGCCTTCTGCATGCGGGCGATCGACGATTCGACCCCAAGTCGGGTCGCCAGGTCTGCCGTGTGCGCGGGGTCGGCCGCCGCCAGCGGGAGGGCGTCGGTGGATGTCGACAGCGTGACGGGCGCGTCGGCGGCCACCCGCACCACCGGGTCCGCGGCCGCGATGTAGTCGACGGCGGCCAGCAGTTTGGTTCGAAGCCCCTTGGCCATCGCGGATTTCGGGTCGTGGGCAACAGCCAGGATCTGCTCCAGCGAGCCGTGCTGCGCCAGCAGCGCAGCCGCCGTCTTCTCACCGATGCCCGGCACACCCGGTAGGCCGTCTGACGGGTCGCCCCGTAACAGCGCCAGCTCAGCGTAGGCCGGTCCGGCCCGCTCGACCGGTACCCCGTAGTGCTCGGCCACCTCGACGGGCCCGAACATCGTCGCTTTGGACAGCCCACGGCCCAGGTACAGCACCCGAACCGGGACGGGATCGTCGGCCACCAGCTGCAGCAGGTCGCGGTCTCCGCTCACCACCACAACCGGGTCGAAACGTTCCCGGATGGCCAGCGTGCCGATCACGTCGTCGGCCTCGAACCCCGGCGCGCCGGCCGTCGGGATGCCGAATGCGTCCAGCAGCTCGAGGATCATGTCGATCTGCGGCGTCAGCTCGTCGGGCACGTCCTCGATGTCGGGCTGGCCGTCGGGTTCGGGCTCGGCGACCCGATGCGCCTTGTACGACGGGATGAGATCCACCCGGAACTGCGGCCGCCAGTCCAGGTCGAGACACACCACCAACCGCCGGGGCCGCTGTTGGGTGATCACCGCGGCCATGGAGTCCAGGAATCCGCGCACCGCGTTGACCGGCCGGCCGTCGGGCGCGGTGATCGAGGACGGCACCCCGTAGTAGGAGCGAAACCACATGCTGGCGCCGTCGAGCAGCAGAAGGGAGGCGGGCATGCTCGCCATCCTGCCAGCGCACCGGTGCGGTTAGCCTGGCTGCCATGGGTTCTCGCCGGTTCGACGCAGTCGTCTATGCCCGTCGGCTGGCCGCGGCGGCAGCCGCTACCGCCGACTCCGGTCTGGCCGGTCTGGTGATCACTCCGGGTTACGACCTGCGGTATCTGATCGGTTCGCGCGCGCAGACTTTCGAGCGGCTCACCGCGCTGGTGCTGCCCGCCTCCGGAGAGCCGACTGTCGTGGTGCCGCGGCTGGAGCTGGCCGCGCTCAAGGAGTCCGCCGTGAGGGAGCTGGGCCTGCCGGTGCGGGACTGGGTCGACGGCGATGATCCGTATCGGCTGGTGAGCGCGGCCCTGGGCGGCGGCCCGGCCGCGGTGACCGACTCCATGCCGGCGCTGCATCTGTTACGGCTGGCCGACGTGCTCGGGGCGGTGCCGGTGCTGGCCACCAGCGTGCTGCGCGGGCTGCGGATGATCAAGGACACAGCCGAGATCGACACGCTGCGTAAGGCCGGCGCGGCCATCGACCGGGTCCATGCCCGGGTGCCGGAGTTTCTGGTGCCCGGCCGGACGGAAGCCGACGTCGCCGCCGACATCGCCGAAGCGATTGTCGCCGAGGGGCATTCGGAGGTGGCGTTCGTCATCGTCGGCTCCGGGCCGCACAGCGCCGACCCGCACCACGAGTGCTCGGATCGTGAACTGCGGGCCGGTGACGTGGTCGTCGTCGACATCGGTGGCACGTGTGAGCCGGGGTACCACTCCGACTCGACACGGACCTACAGCATCGGCGAGCCCAGCGCCGAAGTGGCGCAGCAGTATTCGGTGCTGCAGCGCGCCCAGCGCGCGGCCGTCGACGCGGTCTGTCCGGGTGTGACCGCCGAGCAGGTCGACGCCGCCGCCCGCGACTCGCTGGCCGAGGCCGGGCTTGCCGAGTATTTCGTGCACCGCACCGGGCACGGGATCGGGCTGTCGGTGCATGAAGAGCCCTACATCGTCGCGGGCAATGATCTGCCGCTGGTGGCGGGCATGGCGTTTTCGGTCGAGCCCGGCATCTACTTCGCGGGCCGGTGGGGTGCCCGTATCGAGGACATCGTCATCGTGACCGACGACGGCGCCATGCCCGTCAACAACCGGCCGCACGAGCTTATTGAGGTGGAACTTACCTGACTCCTGATGCGGAGTCCGGCGTTCTTTGCACCGGCGTGCACGCACTACGCTTATGCGATGATCGACCACGACCGCGCCGCTGCCCGCCGGGAGATTAGCGACGCCCTGCTCACCGCGCTCGAACGTCGTCACGAGGTTCTGGATGTGATCGTGGAGGCCAACGATCGGCTGGCTGCGGTCGAGGCGATCGTGGCCTTGCTTGGCACTTCGCGCCCGGGCGGCGAGGCGGTGATGGGCATGTCGTTCGACCAACTCACCAAGGATTCGCGCCGAAAGATCGCCGCCGAGCTCGACGACCTGAACAACCAATTGACTTTTACACTCAACGAGCGGCCGGCGAGCTCGGGCGACACCCTGGTGCTCCGCCCCTTCGCTGGCGAGTCCGACCGCGACATCTTCGCCGCGCGCACCGAGGACACCGGCGCCCCGGGCGACGGGTCCGGTGGGCCTGCCGGTGATCTCGACGACGAGATCCGCTCAGCGCTGGCACGAATCGACGCCGAGGAGGCTGCCTGGTTCGTCGCGGTCGACGGAATGCAGAAGGTCGGTATGGTCTTCGGCGAGCTCGCCGGCGGCGAGGTTAACGTGAGGATCTGGATCCATCCCGATTACCGGCACCGAGGCTATGGCACCGCCGCACTGCGTAAGTCGCGACCGGAGATGGCGGCCTATTTCCCTGCGGTGCCGCTGGTTATTCGAGCGCCCGGCGCCAGGCCTGCGTAGCGATCCCAAGCGTGGCTGACCTCATCAAGGTCGACGGGTGTTGGCTGATGGACCGGTTCGACCAGGTAGCAGTCAGCCTTTGGTCCCGCGGTCGAGCAGATCCGAGGATCCCAGCACCCGCTCCACCTGGACCTCGATGACCACCCGCCGCGGGTTGACCCGCGGTGTCCGGTAGCGCTGGGCGTAGCGCAGTTCGGCGTCGCGGACGGCGTCGATGTCGCTGTTCACCCTGGCCCGGCCCTCCAGCGAGATCCAGCGCGCGCCGTCGACCTGGCTGAGCACGGCGACCCCGCCGCGCTCAGCGTTGACCGCCTTCTGGGAGCCGCCGGTGGTGATGACCCGCGCGATATGCGTCTTGGGGTCGAAGGTGAAACCCACGGCCACCACGTGTGGCGAATTGTCGGCGCGCAGCGTGGTCAACATGGCGAGATGACGTTCGGTGAGGAACGACAGCGCCTCGTTGGTGAGCCGGGTGGTGCTGTTTGCCATCACCGCTCACGCTAGCGCAGGCGATAATCGCATCCGTGAATGACACGGGTGCCGGGCTGGTGGTGATTTTCGGTGGCCGCAGCGAGATCGGCACCGAGCTCGCGCTGCGTCTGGCGCCCGGGGCGACGGTGATACTGGCGGCGCGTGGCGCGGACCGGCTCGGCGAGCAGGCGTCGATGGTTAGGGCTGCGGGGGCGGCGGCGGTGCACACCTGGGAGTTCGACGCCGACGACCTGGAGTCGCACGGCCCGCTGGTCACCTCGATCATCGCCGAGCACGGCCCCATCGACACCGCGGTGCTGGCGTTCGGGATCCTCGGCGACCAGTCCCGGGCGGAAAAAGATGCCGCGCACACGGTGGCCGTCGTGCACACCGACTACGTGGCGCAGGTCAGCCTGCTCACCCATCTGGCGGCGGCGATGCGCACCGCCCGCCGCGGATCGCTGGTGGTGTTCTCCTCGGTAGCCGGGGTGCGGGTGCGCCGCGCCAACTACGTGTATGGCTCGGCCAAGGCCGGTCTGGATAGCTTCGCCAGCGGATTGGCCGACGCGCTGCACGGCACCGGGGTGCGGGTGCTGATCGCCCGGCCAGGCTTCGTCATCGGGCGGATGACGCGGGGTATGACGCCCGCACCGTTGTCCAGCACGCCGGCGCAGGTGGCCGCCGCCATCGCCCGTGCGCTCACCAAAGGCCGGCGCACCGTGTGGATCCCGTGGGCACTGCGTCCGTTGTTTTTCGGAATGCGGCTGCTGCCGCAGTTCATCTGGCGCCGGATCCCGCGATGATCGTGGTGGTCGGTATCGGCGCCGACGGCATGCCAGGTTTGCCGGACCCCTCACGCTGCGAATTACGCAGGGCGACAGTCATTTACGGGTCACGACGACAACTTGGCCTGCTCGACGACACCGTGGGCGCGGCGCGCCGGGAGTGGCCGTCACCGATGATGCCCGCGCTGCGCGGCCTGCTCGACAACGGAGCCGACGTGCATGTGCTGGCCAGTGGTGACCCGCTGCTGCACGGGATCGGCGGCACGTTGATCCGGCTCTTCGGGCCTGAGCAGGTGAGGGTGTTGCCGCACGTGTCGGCGGTCGCGCTGGCGTGCGCGCGGATGGGCTGGACCGTGCAGGACACCGAGGTGATCAGCCTGGTCACCGCCGATCCCCACACCGCGGTGCGCCGCGGCGCCCAGGCAATCGTGCTGTCGAGCGACCGGTCCACGCCGAAGACACTGGCGGTGCTGCTCAACGCGTATGGTCGCGGCGACTCGGAGTTCAGCGTTCTCGAACAGCTCGGCGGCCCGGCAGAACGCCGACGCGACGGCACGGCGCGGGAGTGGGCCACCGACGCGCCCCTCGACGTCGACGATCTCAACGTGATCGCGGTCCGCTACCTGCCTGACGAGCGCAGGTCGTCATTGCCCGACGACGCGTTCGTCAACGACGGGCAGATCACCAAACTCGGGATCCGGGCGGTGACTTTGGCGGTGCTGGCGCCGCGGCCCGGGGAGCGGTTGTGGGACGTCGGCGCCGGCTCAGGCAGCATCGCTGTCGAGTGGTGCCGGAGTTGGCCTAGCTGCACCGCGGTGGCGTTCGAACGCGAGGAGCGGCGCCGCCTCTTCATCGGGTTGAACGCTGCGGCGTTCGGCGTCAGCATCGACGTGCGCGGTGAAGCACCGGATGCGTTCGACGGCGCCGCAACGCCGTCGGCGGTCTTCATAGGGGGCGGCCTCACCCAGCCTGGTGTGCTCGACGCCTGCCTCGACAACCTGCCCGTCGGCGGTCGGCTGGTCGCCAACGCCGTCACCGCCGAATCCGAAGCCATTCTAGCGCAGGCATATTCGCGCCTTGGCGGAGAGCTGCGGCGCTTCCAGCACTATCACGGAGAGCCGCTCGGTGACTTCACCGGTTGGCGCCCACAGCTGCCGGTCACGCAATGGGAGGTGATCACGCGGTGACGGTGTATTTCATCGGCGCGGGGCCTGGTGCCGCCGACCTGATCACCGTCCGCGGGCAGCGGCTACTCAGCGAATGCCCGGTGTGTCTGTACGCCGGGTCGATCATGCCCGACGACTTGCTGGCGTGCTGCCCGCCGGATGCCCGGATTGTCGACACGGGTCCGCTGACCCTGGAGCAGATCGTCGCCGAACTGGCCGCCGCCGACGCCGCCGGTCACGACGTGGCCCGGCTGCACTCCGGTGACCCGTCGCTGTACAGCGCGCTGGCCGAGCAATGCCGCCGGCTCGACGTCCTGGGCATCGGTTACGAAATCGTGCCCGGCGTCCCGGCTTTCGCGGCGGCCGCCGCCGCGCTGGGCCGCGAGCTCACCGTTCCGGGTGTCGCGCAGACGGTGACGCTGAGCCGGGTAGCGACCTTGTCGACGCCCATGCCGCCCGGGGAAGACCTCACGGCGCTGGCCCGGCCCGGCGCCACCCTGGTGCTGCACCTGGCCGCCGCGCAGATTGACGCCGTCGTCCCGCAGCTGCTGGCCGGCGGTTACCGACCCGAAACACCCGCGGCGGTGGTGGCATTCGCCAGCTGGCCAGAGCAGACCGTGCTGCGCGGCACGCTGGCCGATATCGCAGGGCAGATGCGCGACGCGGCGATCCGCAAAACCGCGGTCATCATCGTCGGTGACGTGCTGGCCGCCGAGGGATTCACCGACAGTTACCTGTATTCGCTGGCCCGCCGTAGCCCTGGGGCGCACTGATGCGGGTTCTGCTGCTCGGTGGCACCGCCGAGGCGCGAGCATTGGCAGCGCGGCTGCATCCCGATGTCGACATCATCAGCTCGCTGGCTGGCCGGGTGCCGCACCCGGCGCTGCCGGTCGGGCCGGTGCGTGTCGGCGGGTTCGGCGGCGCAGACGGGCTGCGCGGCTGGCTGCGGGAGGAGTACATCGACGCGGTCGTCGACGCCACCCACCCGTTCGCGGCGACCATCACCGCGCACGCCGCCCAAGTGTGCAGCGAGCTGGGGCTGCCGTATCTGCTGCTGGCTCGGTCGGCATGGGAGCCCGGGGACGCCATCGTGGTGGCATCAGACACCGAGGCAGCCGAAAGGGTTGCACAGCAATCGTTTGCGCGAATATTTCTGACGACGGGCCGGTCAGCGGTCGTGGCCTTTGCCAATAGCGACGCATGGTTTTTGATCCGCGCGGTCACCGCGCCCGACGCCGACTCGCTGCCGCGCCGCCATGAGATCGTGCTGTCCCGCGGGCCGTATCTCTACGACGACGAATACGCGCTGCTGCGCGAGCACCGCATTGACGCGCTGGTCACCAAGAACAGCGGCGGCGACATGACGCGGGCGAAGCTGGACGCCGCTGCCGCACTGGACATCCCGGTGGTGATGGTGGCGCGCCCGCCACTGCCGGCCAGGGCGACGACGGTCGGGACCGTCGAAGAGGCTGCTGAATGGGTCGCTCACATGCTGCGCCGCGCGCAGCGAATCGACGAGTCACGCGACACAGGCAGAAATGCCATGCGCGGCAAGGCTTGACAGCCCACAGAGCGTCGCTCGCGGGTAGTAATCACCCATGACGGCGGCGGCTTGGTCAGGAGAGGCATCGGGCGGCACGTTCTGAACGGCGTGTCCGAAGTCATTGTTGGCGAGCAGGTTTCTCAGCAGCAGGAAGTGCTTCTCTTGGGCGTGCGCGGAGGAGATCGGCACAAACACCGAAGGAATCGTCTCGATTTGTGCGCGTTGCGATTCGGTACCGACAACGTAGGTGTAGAAGCCCCGCGGGTCCACCTGCGTCTGGCTGTCGTCGCGGCAACCGTCGTGATACGAGCCGTTCGGCAACTGGTTGTGCGTGACCGGCGCCGGGAAGATCGAGGGGTAGCTGCACAATGACACGTAGCGCACGTCCAGACCGGATCGCGGCCACGGTGCCGAGTGATCGCCGACGGGGTGGCTGGGCGCTTTGCCCCGCACGACAAGAACCTGGTCGGCAGCGGGTGGCACGAGCACGTAGACGAGGTAGGCGGCGTCGACGTTGGGGAACGCCGAGATCCCGCTTGCGTTGACCCGGTGGAACCCACTGCTGGGTTGTTGGTTCGGCAGCGGGGTGCCCGGGCGCGGGCGACGATCGGTGACCGCCCGGGGGAGTTCGCCGACGTTGTGCGCGGTGCAGGGCGCAACTGTGCGCGACGAGGTTGCTGTGGCGAAAGTGACCGTGGGCAACTGGACGGCGGCCGGGCCACCAGCGGGCAGATAAGTCCGAAGGATGAGGTAGCCCGTGGCTCCGTCGGGTGTGTCCGAAGGCGCTAGTGGCAGCGCATTGACTTCTCCGGTGTTCACAGTCGAGCGGATGCTGACGGTGTAGGACCCTCCCTTCGCGGACGGTTGCCGCCACGGGTTGACGTCGCCGGGGTCCGGTTCGATCTTGTAGTCGGCGATCGCCGATGCGACGCCGTTAGTGGTGAAACCGCGGAATCGTGCGTCATAGGTGTTGAACGATAGATACCTGGCGTCGGGGAAGCGGCCCTTGACGGTAAGCGTCAGCCCAGGCTGCACGGTGTAGCGCAGTGTCCAGTACGCCGCGGCGGTATCGGGCGCGGCGACATTGACGTCGTTGAGCGTCCGGGTCGACAGTTCCACGTTCCACGCGCACGGCGGGGCGTTGGCGCTCTGCCGCCCGCAGCCCAGCAGTGTGCCGACGCCGAAGACAGTTGCGCTCAGCAACGCCCCGAGACGGGGAATCCACACGCTTGTCAGCCGCCTCCACACTGCCTGCGTACCCGATTACCGCCTATAATCCGTGTTCGACAACCGAACCTAGGGAAGCTCCGGTTAAAATGTCAACCATGGTTGTCGAATTTGCTGAACGCTGTTCGACTAACTGGTGGCCGGACCAATGACCGAGATCGGCAGACCCGAAGGCGCAAGAAATCCACAGACCGCGTTTGGCCGGGCGCTGAGGATCGCCTGGTGGAGTTATGTGCGCAGGCTGGATGCCGACCTGGCGGCCGCGGGCTTCGATGAGCGGCGCTTCCCGATGATCTACATGTTCGCCTTGTACGCCGAGCCCGCCGCGATGACGATCTCCCAGATGGCCGGACGGTTCGCCATAAGCCGGCAAGCAGCCAGCAAGATCGTCGCGAAACTGCGTGAGCTCGGTTATGTCACGGTAACTCCCTCCACGACGGACCGCCGGGAGAAAATGGTCGAATTGACCTCACGGGCAGTCGAATACTTGACGGCGCGCCGACGTGCGGCATCGGCTCTCGACACCGAGATCCAGAGCGCGCTGGGCGGCAATGACTTCGATCACCTGCAGAGAGTGCTTGCAGCTGTCGCCGAAATCGCAAACAGGCCCGGGATGTTCGACTCAGGTTTTCGAACATCAAATTTCGGCGGGCTTTTTGGCGGTGAATAGCCTGCAAGACGCCGGATCTCGGCCAGTCGCGGGGATGCGCTCGTTGAGCAACTACTTATGACACGGGCGCGCCAAAAAGCACGCCATACCTGGCCACTCGGCGAAAATTAAGATGGGTAGCGCCGCGGGGTGAACACCCGGTCAGCGGAATCCGCTGAGTACCACTGGGTTTGCGACGAGCCGACGATCAGCAGGCAGCGCATGTCGACATCGGCCGGGTCCAGGTCGGCCAACCGCACCACCTTGACGTTTTCACCAGGGTCGGACACGTCGCGGCCAATCACCACAGGTGTGCCCGGATCACGATGGGCCAGCAGCAGGTCCCGCATCGCGGCGACCTGCCACGTGCGCGTCTTGGACGCCGGGTTGTAGACGGCCAGCACCAGGTCGGCGGCGGCCGCGGCGGCGAGCCGCGCGGCGATCACTTTCCACGGCTTGAGCCGGTCGGACAACGAGATCACCGCGTAGTCGTGACCAAGCGGCGCGCCGACGCGGCTGGCGACCGCCTGGGCCGCGGTCATTCCCGGGACCACCCGGATCTGCACGCCCAGCCACTGTTTGGCCTCCTCGAGCACCGCGGTGGCCATCGCGAACACCCCCGGATCGCCCGACGACACTACCGCCACCGCACGTCCCTGCTCGGCCAGCTCGCAGGCCAGCCGGGCACGCGCGGCTTCGTCGGTGTTATCGCTGGGGTGCCGGCGCTGACCGTCACGGGTCGGGACGCGGTCCAGGTATGGCCCGTAGCCGATCAGGTCGGTCGCGGCCGCCAGCTCGCGGCGGCTCTGCGGTGTCATCCAGTCGGTGCCGCCGGGCCCGAGGCCCACCACCGCGACGCCGCCGGCCCGCGGTTCCCGCCGGCGGCCACCCGGCAGCAACGCCAGCGAGAAGTACGGCACGCTGGTCTCCTCGACATCCGCGGCGGGCAGCACCCGCTGCCCGGCGGTGCTGGCCCGCTCCACATAGACCGCGTCGTCAAGCTGTCCGGCCGCTGAAAGTGCTTCCCGCACAGCCGGATATGAGCGGCCCAGTTTGAGCACCACGGCCGCGTCCGCGTCGGCGAGCCGCCGGGTGAGCTCGGCGACACCCAACGTGCCGGGCAGCACCGACAGCACTTCGTCGCCGGCGACCAGCGGGGTCGCGATCGCCGCCGAGGCGGCGCTGACCGATGTCACACCCGGCACGATGACCGCGTCGAACCGCCGCGTCAGCCGGGAGTGTAAATGCATGTAGGAGCTGTAGAACAGCGGATCGCCCTCGGCGAGCAGCGCCACGTCGCGGCCGGCGCCCAGGTGCGCGGCGATGCGTTCGGTGGCCTCAGCGTAGAAATCCTCGAGCGCCCCGGCGTAGCCGCCCGGATGATCGGTCACTTCGGTGGTGACCGGGTAGACCAGGTGTTCCTCGATCTGGCCGGGCCGCAGATACGGTTCGGCGATCCCGCGGGCGATGCTGCGGCCGTGCCGGGCGCTGTGGTAGGCCACCACGTCGGCCTCGCCGATCACCCGGGCGGCCTTGACGGTCACCAAGTCCGGGTCGCCCGGCCCCAGCCCGACGCCGAAAAGCGTTCCGCGGGTAGTCATTCGCTGTTAGCCGCGATCGCGTTGACGGCGGCGGCGGCCATGGCGCTGCCGCCGCGACGGCCCCGCACCACCAGATAGGACATCCCGCGGGGGCGGTCGATGAGCTCCTGCTTGGCCTGTGCCGAGCCGACGAAGCCGACCGGCCCGCCGAGCACCGCGGCCGGCACCGGCGCCCCGTCGTCGACCAGTTCGAGCAGCCGGAACAGGGCGGTGGGCGCGTTACCGATCGCCAGCACCGCGCCGGCCAGCCGATCGGCCCACAGCTCCACCCCGGCCGCTGAACGGGTGGTGTGCCGGCGCTTGGCCAGCTCGGCCGCGCGCGGGTCGCCGACCAGCGACACGATCCGGTTGTCGGCGGGCAGCCGAGTGATGCCGGCGGCCACCATCGACGAGTCACACAGCACGGGGGCGCCGCCCCGCAGCGCGGCGCTGACCCTGGTGACGACATCGTCGGTGTAGGCGACATGTTCGGCGACGTCGACCTGGCCGCAGGTGTGGATCAGCCGGACCACGACGTGCGCCACATCGGCGGGAAACCGCGACAGGTCGGCCTCGGCGCGGATGGCCGCGAACGACTGCCGGTAGATCTCGGCGGCGTCGCGAATGTAGTCGAGCACCCGCTCACCCTACGGCTCCGGGCGCAGCAGTCGGTATCCGTCTCCGGTCGCGACCAGCACCTCACCGGCGGGCGGGCTGCCGCACGCCCGTTCGCAGCCGACGAAGTGCCGACGACCGGTGCCCGCTTCGCCGGCCAGCACGGTCGCGGCGGCGTCTGCCCGCACATCGGCGGCCGAATGTGCACAACCGGGACTGCCTGTGCAGGCGCTGACGTTCAGCCAGGGGGAGTTCTCGTCGAACACCAGGCCCATCGGAGCGAGCACCCGCAGCGCCGCGTCGGCGAGCGCGTCGTCGAGGTCGCACACCAGCACCGATCGCCACGGCGTGACCACCAGCGGCGCGTCGAGTGCGGCCAGGCGCTCCGCGATCGATGCCTGCAGAACCCCGAGCGGCACGCCGGCGCCCAGCGTGACGCGGCCGTCGTCTTGGCGTATCCAGCCCACCGGTGGCGTGGTGACGGGCGGAAACGGTGTGGCGCTGGGCTCCACGCCGGGCAGCAGGTCAGTGAGGTCATCCAATTCGGCTACCCGCCAAGCTTTTCCGCGGATCGCCACGAAACGCGCGGTCAGCTCTACCAGCGCTTCCACGACATCGGCGGCCGCCAGCCGCACCCCGGTGTCACGGCCTGCCAGCAGCAGCGCGATTCCGTCGTCGAGGATGTGAGCGCCAACGTCGGCACCGAGGCCGGAGACATCGGCCCGGCCGTCGTCGATGCTGAACCAGAAGCGGCCAGGCAGGTCGGCCAACAAAGGCTCGGCCCGGATCGCCGCATCCAAGCTACCGACCCAGCCCCGGACGTCGGCGTGCCCGCCGACCCGCCCGGACAGCGGCGAGGCGACGATGTTGCGGACCCGCTCATGGGTCGGCGACGGCAGCAGACCCGCTTTGTCGATGGCGTCCGCCAGAGCCCCCGCGTCGGTGATCGCGCGCACTTGCACGTTGCCGCGGGCGGTCAGCTCCAGCGTTGCCGAGCCGAACCGGCTCGACACACTGGCCAGCGTCGCCAACTGCGCGGCGGTCAGCGTCCCGCCGGGCAGCCGCACTCGCACTAACGCGCCGTCGGCCGCCTGGTGCACCTGCAGCGCGCCGGGGCAGGCGTCGTCCGCACGGGTTCGGGCCACCGGTCTACGGTACGGCTCCGTAGATTTTCTGAACACAAGGCTGAATCTGACGCTAGGATGAATTTCGCCAGAGCAGTGGTCTACGAAGTTCGGCGCATGCCGGAAGAGCCTGCAAGGCCACCACTTAATTGAACTTATGCCAAATTAACGTGCTATCCAAAATTTTTGCTGAAATGTTGATATCGGGCGGAAACCTTGGGCGGACTCGGGTAACGTCTGCGAAAAAGACGTAGCCAGGGAGGTTCGACGGCCAGTGCAAACGGGGAGCGGGTCGAAGTGGCCGATGGTGGGTCGCGATGACGAGTTCCGTCAGGCGCTGGCGGCGCTAGACGACGGCGCGGAGTTCCAGGGCGTCGTTTTGGTGGGCGACAGCGGGGTCGGCAAATCGACATTGGCTCGCGCCCTGGCCACGACCGTCGAGTCGGGCGGGGCGACGGTGCGGTATGTGCTGGGCACCCAAACCGGCTCCACTGTGCCGTTGGGTGCGTTCTATCGGTCGGTGACTGTGGACGCACCGCGGGAACCGACCGCCATGCTCGCGGCCGCGCAAAGAACCCTGGAGCGGGAAGAGGGGCTGGTCGTCGTCGTCGATGACGCCGACTTGCTCGATCCGTTGTCGGCCACGCTGGTACACCAGCTTGCGGCCAGTGGCAGTGCACGATTGATCGTGACGATTAGGTCGGGCCACGACGCGCCCGATGCGGTGACGGCGCTGTGGAAAGAGCGGCTGTTGCTGAGTCTGCGCATCGAAGCGTTCACCCGGGACCAGACCGGGGAGCTCGCCCGCGCCGTGCTGGGCGGGGTCGTCGATACCAGGCTGGTCAACGAGTTACACGAACGAGCTGCAGGCAGCCCGCTGCTGCTGCGTCACTTGCTGAGTGCAGGTCGGGAAAGTGGTGTGTTGGTGCGCACGGATGCGGGCTGGCAACTTCGAGGTGCGCTGCGTGCCGACCGCCAACTCTACGATCTGCTTGAGTTTCGCCTGCGATCCTTGGCGCCGGAGGAATTGGAGGCGGTAGAGATCTTGGCGGCTGCGGAGGTGCTCGACTTGGAGATTTTGCGTGGGCTTTGCGATGCCGACGTGGTGGGACGCCTTGAGCGTCGTGGAGTAATCCAGGTGGTTGCGGACGGGTCAAACACGGTGGCGCGGTTGGGTCACCCCGTCTTGGGTGAGGCGGCAATGCGACGAGCCGGGGTGGTGCGTTCGCGGCAGCTCAATGGCATGCTGGCACAACATCTTCGGAAGTACTTGGAGGCGGAAGGGCAGCGATCCAGGTTGCCCGACGTGCGCACCCGGATACAGCTGGCACAGTTCATGATGCGAAGCGATCTGTCGCCAGACCTCGACGTGATCATCGATGCAGCGGGGAGCGCGGTGACCATGTCGGACATCGCACTCGGCGAGGAGCTGTCCCGATTCGCGTTCGATCACGGCGGTGGCCCGCCGGCCGCGATCGTGCTTGCTAGGGCGCTGAGTTTGCAGGGACGCGGCGACGAGACCGAGGCAGTGCTTGCCGACGTCGACCTCGATGGTGCCGATGAGTTGCTGATCGTGCAGTGGGGTGGTCTGCGCGCCTTGAGTCTGTTCTTTAACTGCGGGCAGGTCGAGCAGGCACGGCAGGTACTCGCCGACGTGAAGAATCGTGTCGCTTCCGAGGCTTTCGTCGTTCTCGTCACAGCCCTAGAGGTGTCGTTTGGGTTCTTCTCCGGCGACCTTGCGACAGCGATCGAGACCGGGCCGATGCTGTGTGGATCGGATGTGCTGCCGTTGGCGTCGTTGTGGGCGGCGGTGGCAACGTCGTGTGCGTTAGCCCTCGCCGGCCGGTTTGGCGAAGTTCACCGGATAGCGGATGCGGGGTTGCGGGCGGCTGCGCTCAGCGAATGGGGATCGCAACGGTATGCCATTGGGTTGGCTGAGGCCATGGCGTTGACTGCGGCCGGGGATTTCCCGGCGGCCGAGCGGGTTTGCGAACGCCATGCCGCAATGGCCGCGGGCGTGCCGGCAGCCAACGCGATGGTGGACGCGATGCTTGGGCTTGTGAAGCTTGCTCGCGGTGCGCTGCCGTCTGCCTGCGCTGCATTCCACGATTCGATAGCGGCGATGTCGCAGGGTTTTCCGTCGCCCTGGACGATGCTGGTGGCGGCCTGGTGCGCGCAGGCCGAAGGCGCGCGGGGACACGGTGAGACTGCCGCCGCCGCGCTGCGCAGGTCGGAGGACGCCTACGGACCGCAGGTCGCCGTGTTCTTGCCCGCACTTGAGCTGGCCCGGGCCTGGGAGCGGGCGTCCGTCGGCCAGACAACAGCCGCCAAGATGCATTCGATGCGTGCCGCGCACATCGCGCACCAATCCGGAATGTACGCCATCGAGATGCGCGCTCTGCACACCGCCGTTGGGTTCGGCGATCAGTCGTGCGCCGCACGGCTGGGCGAGCTCGCCACGATGCTGAACACCCCGTTGGCGGAGGCGA
Source organism: Mycobacterium sp. (assembly GCA_035625875.1). Lineage (GTDB taxonomy): Bacteria > Actinomycetota > Actinomycetes > Mycobacteriales > Mycobacteriaceae > Mycobacterium. The sequence goes on from DASPOT010000416.1 coordinate 20,813, forward strand.
TCGCTACCCATGCTCGCGGCCTGGCCGACCACGACGGAGACCTGCTCGATGCAGCGGCAGATCGGTTCGCCGACATGGGGGCTGTGGCGCTTGCCGCCGACGCGGCAGCCCAGGCGGCGCGCGAACACGCACGCGCCGGCCAGCGTGGCAAGGAAATCGAGTCGGCGGCCCGCGCGCACGGGTTGGCCACGCAGGGCGGAATACGAACACCAGCGGTCAATGCCGCGGCGCAACCGCTGCCCATCACCGACCGTGAACGCGAGATCGCGATACTAGTCGCGGCTGGTTTATCCAACCGTCAGGTCGCCGACCGGCTGAGCGTCTCAGTTCGAACGGTGGATGGACACCTTTACCGCATCTTCGCCAAGCTCGGCATCGATGACCGCGACCAGCTCGTCCACTTAGTACGTTTGGCTCGGCCCGAGACCTAAGACGGCAGCCATTACGTGTACACCGGTGTCTACACCGGTGTCGCGACCGGCCACTGGCAGCGCCGCACCATCTGCGCCGATGTCAGCGGTCTGGTGTACCCGCAACGGGTAGGGCTGTGAGTTAGTTGAACCGCTGTCAAATTGACGGCTGGCTAGCCAAAAATATTGGTCGGCAATTCACACATCTGCCAGGAGCGGTGAGCCGAGTCCAGGTAGCGTCTGCCCACAGACGTAGCCTGGGAGGTTCGGCAGCCGGTGCAAACGGTGAGCGGGTCGAGGTGGCCGATAGTGGCCCGCGACGACGAATTACGCCAGGCGTTGACGGCATTCGCTGCCGCGGAGTTCCAGGGCGTCGCATTGCTCGGCGATAGCGGCGTTGGCAAATCCACGCTGGCTCGCGCCGTTGCCGACACTCTCGAGTCGCAGGGCCTGACGCTGCGGTTTGTGCTGGGCACCCAGACGGGCCGCACGATACCGTTGGGCGCGCTCTCTCGGTCGGTGACCGCCGACTCGGCACATCAACCCGCCACAATGCTGGCCGCCGCGCATAAAACCCTGGAGCAAGAAGACAACTTAGTTGTCGTCGTCGATGACGCCCAGTTGCTCGATCCCTTGTCGGCCACCCTGGTGCACCAGCTTGCAGCCAGCCGCAGTGCACGATTGATCGTGACGATCCGGACGGACGATACCGTGCCCGACGCGGTGACAGCGCTTTTGAAGGAGCGGCTGTTGCTGAGCTTGCGGATCGACGCGTTCAACCGGGAGCAGACCGGGGAACTTGCCCGCCGCGTGCTCGGCGGTGCCGTCGGGATTCGGCTGATCGACGAGTTATATGGCCGGACTGCAGGCAACTTGCTCATGCTGCGTCACTTGCTAGGTGCAGGTCAGAGAAGTGGTGCGTTAGTGCGCACGGAACACGGTTGGCAACTTCGAGGTCCGCTGCGCGCAGATCGCGAACTCACTGATTTGCTTGAGTTTCGGCTGCGGTCCCTTGCCCCGGAAGAATTGGAGGCGGTCGAGGTTTTGACGGCTGCGGAGGTGCTGGACTGGGAGATCCTGCATGCGCTTTGCGATGCTGAGACGGTGGGACGCCTTGAGCGTCGAGGCGTGATCCAGTTGGTTGCCGACGGATCAGAGACGGTTGCGCGGTTGTTTCACCCCATCGTGGGTGAAGCGGCAATCCGGCTCGCTGGAGTGGTGCGTTTGCGGCAGCTCAATGGCACGCTGGCACAACAACTTCGGAAGCGCCTTGAGACAGAAGTACAGCGCTCGAGGTTGCCTGACGTGCGCGCTCAAATTCGGATGGCCCAGTTCATGATGCGCAGCGACCTCTCGCCAGACCTCGATGTGATCATCCGCGCAGCGGCGAACGCGGTGACCATGTCGACGGTGTCTCTGGGTGAGGAGCTGGCCCGATTCGCTTTCGATCGCGGCGGTGGCCTGCCGGCCGCGCTTGTGCTGGCTGACGCACTGAGTTGGCAGGGGCGGGGCGAGGAAGCCGAGGCGGTGCTCGCCGACGTCGAACCCTATGGCGGCGATGAGTTGGTGGTGGTGCAGTGGGGCTGTCTCCGCGCCGCGAATCTGTTCTGGGTATGCGGGCAGGTTGAGCAAGCCCAACAAGTACTGGCCAACGTGAAGGATCGTGTGGAGTCCGAGGAGGGCGTCGTTCTCGTCAGGGCCTTGGAGCTGTCGTTTGGGTTCTTCTCCGGCGACCTTGCGACGACGATCGAGACTGGCCCGGCCCTGTGTGCATCGGATGTCCCGCAGTTGGCGACGGTGTGGGCGGCTGTGGCAACGGCGTCTGCCTTGGCCCTCGCCGGGCTGTTCGGCGAAGTTCATCGCATAGCGGATGCGGGGCTTCGGGCGGCTGCGCTCAGCGAATCGGGACCGCCACGGTTCGCTATCGGAGTGGCTGAGGTCATGGCGTTGACGGCCGCCGGTGATCTGCCCGCGGCCGAGCGCGTGTGCGAACGCTATGCCGCGATGGCCGCCGGCGTGCCTGAAGCAGTTGCCATGGTGGACGCGATATTAGGATTCGTGCAGCTCGCCCGTGGTGCGCTGCCGGCCGCGTGTTCCGCATTTCACGAGTCGATATCGGCGTTGTCGCTTGGTTTTCCGTCGCCCTGGACGATGCTGGTGGCTGCCTGGTCCGCGCAGGCTGAAGGGGCGCGGGGAAACGGTGAGGCTGTCGCTGCCGCGCTGCAGAGTGCGGAAGAAGCCAACGGACCGCAGGTAGCCGCGTTCTTGCCGGAACTTGAGCTCGCCCGCGCCTGGGAGCGGGCATCGGTCGGCCAGACGACGGCCGCCCAGATGCATTCGGTGCGTGCCGCACAGATCGCTCGTAACTCTGGGATGTACGCCGTCGAGATGCGCGCGCTGCATACCGCTGTCCGGTTCGGTGACCGTTCGCAGGCCGCGAGGCTGGTGGAGCTTGCCGGAACACTGAACAGTCCCCTGGCGGAGGCGGTTGCCGCACACGCTCGTGGTCTGGCCAACCGCGACGGCGACCAGCTCGACGCGGCGGCAAATCGTTTCACGAAGATCGGGGCACTGGCTCTTGCCGCCGACGCGGCAGCTCAGGCAGCGCGCGAATACGCGCACACGGGACCTCGCGGCAAGAAATTAGCGTCTTCGACCCGGGCACACTGGCTGGCCAGCCAGTGTGGAATACGAACGCCGGCGGTCGATGCCGCGGCACAGCCGCTGCCAATCACCGACCGTGAACGCGAGATCACGATGCTGGTCGCGGGGGGTCTATCCAACCGCCAAATCGCCGATCGGCTCTGTGTCTCAGTGCGGACGGTGGACGGACACCTCTATCGCATCTTCACCAAGCTCGGCATCGAGCGCCGCGAGCAGCTCGTCCACTTAGTTAGGGCCCGGTCCGAGGCTTAAGTCGATGTGAACAACTCGCCGCACGTGGTGTCGGCCATCGCTTTGTGCCCGTCGACCCCCAAGAAATGTCGCCCTGGCGCGGTAGGTCTAGGGGTTCTGATGTCAAGTAACGGCGACCAAAAACCTGTTTCGAAGGTTCGACATCTGGTCCGAATGGTCGGGGAGGTCGGGGTAGCGTCTGGCGAAAATGTAGCCTAGCCCGGGAGGTTCGACGGCCGGTGCAAATGGAGAGCGGGTCGGGGTGGCCGATAGTGGCCCGCGATGACGAGCTGCGCCAAGCGTTGGCGGCACTCGAGGATGGCGCGGAGTTCCATGGCGTCGCGTTGGTCGGCGATAGCGGGGTTGGCAAATCGACGCTCGCTCGCGCCGTTGCCGACTCTCTCGAGTCGTACGGGCGGACGGTGCGGTATGTGCTGGGCACCCAAACCGGCTCCACGGTGCCGTTGGGCGCGTTTTATCGGTCGGTGACTGTCGACGCGCCACAGGAACCCGCTGCCATGCTCGCGGCCGCGCAAAAAGCCCTGGAGCGGGAAGAGAACCTGGTCGTCGTCGTCGACGACGCGCAGTTGCTTGATCCGTTGTCGGCCACGTTGGTGTACCAGCTCGCGGCCAGCGGCAGTGCACGATTGATCGTGACGATCCGGTCCGGCGACCCGGTGCCCGACGCGGTAACAGCGCTGTGGAAAGAGCGGTTGTTGCTGAGTCTGCGCATTGAAGCGTTCACCCGGGAGCAGACCGGGGAGCTCGCCCGCGCCGTGCTCGGTGGCGTCGTCGATACCAGGCTGGTCAACGAGTTACACGAACGAACTGCGGGCAACCCGCTGCTGCTGCGCGGCTTGTTGAGCGCGGGTCGGGAAAGTGGTGTGTTGGTGGGCACGGATACCGGCTGGCAACTTCGAGGTGCGCTGCGTGCCGACCGCCAACTCCACGATCTGTTTGAGTTTCGACTGCAATCCTTCGCGCCGGAGGAATTGGAGGCGGTAGAGATCTTGGCGGCTGCGGAGGTGCTGGACTGGGAGATTCTGCGTGGACTGTGCGATGCCGACGTGGTGGGACGCCTGGAGCGCCGTGGAGTAATCCAGGTGGTTGCGGACGGGTCAAACACGGTGGCGCGGTTGGGTCACCCCATCTTCGGTGAGGCGGCAATGCAACGAGCCGGGATGGTGCGTTCGCGGCAGCTCAATGGCATGCTGGCACAACATCTTCAGAAGTACTTGGAGGCGGAACGGCAGCGATCCAGGTTGCCCGATGTGCGCACCCGGATCCAGCTCGCACAGTTCATGATGCGAAGCGATCTGTCGCCGGACCTCGACCTGATCGTCGATGCGGCGGCGAGCGCGGTGACGATGTCGGACATCGCTTGCGGTGAGGAGCTGGCCCGATTCGCGTTCGAGCGCGGCGCCGGCGTGACGGCGGCGCTCGTGCTTGCTGAGGCGATCGGCTGGCAGGGACGAGGCGACGAGGTCGAGGCGGTGCTTGGTGACGTCGACCCCGATGGTGCGGATGAGTGGCTGATCGTGCAGTGGGGCTGTCTGCGTGCCGCGAATCTCTTCTTCACCGGCGGGCAGGTTGAGCAGGCACGGCTGGCACTCGCTGACGTGGGGGCGCGTGTTGATTCTGAGGCGCTGCTCCCGTTCGTCACGGCCATGGAAGCGGCGTTTGCGTTCTTTTCCGGTGACGTCCGGACGGCACTTGACCTCGGGTTGACCGTGTGTACATCCGATGTGCAACCGGTGGTGACGGTGTGGGCGACTACGTCGACGTGTTGGGCGTTGGCCCTCGCCGGGCGGTTTGGTGAAGTCCAGCGTGTAGCGGATGCTGGGCGGGCAGCTATGTTCGATCAATCGGGACCATACCGGTTTGTCATGGGTTTGGCCGAGGTCGTGGCATTGACGGCCGCCGGTGATCACGTGGCGGCCGAACGGGTTTGGGAACGCTATGCTCCGACGACCAGGGTGTGGCCTGCTGCAGACGCCTTCCTGCGCGCCATGCTCGGATTGGTGCAGGTTGCCCGCGGTGCGCTGCCGTCCGCCTGTTCTGCCTTTCAGGATTCGATATCGGCAATGTCGCATGGTTTTCCAGGGGGCTGGTTGATGCTGGTGTCGGCCTGGTCCGCGCAGACCGAAGGCGCTCGGGGAGATGCTGAGGCTGCCGCCACGGCGCTGCGCAGGTCGGAGGAAGCCTACGGCCCGCAGGTCGCCGTGTTCTTGCCGGAGCTTGAGCTGGCCCGGGCCTGGGAGCGGGCATCGGTCGGCCAGACGATGGCCGCGCAGACACATGCGGTACGTGCCGCGCAGATCGCGCGACGGTCCGGGATGTTCGCCGTCGAGATGCGCGCGCTGCACACCGCTGTCCGGTTCGATGACTGTTCGCAAACCGAGAGGCTGGGGGAGCTGGCCAAGACACTGAACACTCCGTTGGCGGAGGCGATCGCGGAGCACGCTCGCGGCATGGCTGACCGCGACGGCGATCTGCTCGATGACGCGGCAGATCGGTTCGCCGACATGGGCGCAGTGGCGCTTGCCGCTGACGCGGCGGCTCAGGCGGCGCGCGAACACGCGCGCACCGGCCAGCGTGGCAAGGAAATAAAGTCGGCGGCCCGTGCACACGAGCTGGCCGCGCAGGGGGGAATACGAACACCGGCGGTCGATGCAGCGGCCCGGCCGCTGCCCATCACCGACCGTGAACGCGAGATCGCGAACTTGGTCGCGGCTGGTTTGTCCAGCCGTCAGGTCGCCGACCGGCTGTGCGTCTCAGTACGAACGGTGGACGGACACCTTTACCGCATCTTCGCCAAGCTCGGCATCGATGACCGCGACCAACTCGTCCATTTAGTACATCTGGCTCGGTCGAAGACTTAGGAGATCCACGCCAGGGGTACGACAGAACGGGTGGGAGTTAGGACGGCCGGTGTCACAGTAACGGCCGCCCGAAGGTTTCAGTCGGAAGATTGGACATCCGCTGCGAACCAGTGAGGGAGTCACACCGCACACCGCCGAACAGCGGACGGCATACGAGGGCGCCGTATTCGATCGCCGGGGCACCGGTTCGGCAGCCTACCTGCGCTAGATTGCGCCCACGCTCAGGGCCTGGCTGTCGGCGACGAAAGGCATCGGCATCCAGCGCGTGGATAGCAGTGACTTCATGGCGTTGCTTGGGATCGGGCGAGACAGCAAAAACCCCTGCGCTCGGTGACACCCATGTTGCAGCAAGGTCAGCGCGGCAGCCTTAGTCTCCACACCCTCGGCAACCAATTGCAGATCGAACGCCTCAGCAAGCCCGATTATGGCGCGGACGATTGCCAGATCTCTGGTGTTTGTCCCCAGCTCGCGCACGAATTGCCTGTCGATCTTGAGCATGTCGACTGGAAGGGACTTGAGGTGCGACAGGACCGCATGGCCGGTGCCGAAGTCGTCGATGGCGATGTGGACCCCGACCTCCTTCAACTCCGCGAGGCTTCTCCGGGTGGTTTCGGTGTCGTGGACCACTGCGCGTTCGGTGATCTCCAGGCAAACCGAGTCGGCATTGATTTCGAACTCCGCGATGGTGTCGGCAACACCACTGACGAAACCGGGGGTGGCCAGTTGAGCGCGCGATACGTTGATGCGCAAGATGGCGGTGTGCCCCACACCATGTGATCGCCACCGGCTGAAGTCGGCGCAGGCGCTTCTGATAACCCATCGGCCCAGTTCCCCGGCGAGGTTCATCGATTCGGCTACCCCCATGAACGAATCCGGCAGCAACAGCCCTCGCGTGGGGTGCCGCCAACGGACGAGCGCCTCGGCCCCCAGGATCGCCCCGGTCCACAAGTCGACCTCGGGTAGGTAGTGGAGCACAAGCGCTTCGCTGTCGATGTCGTCCTGAAGAAGGAGTTCGATATCGCTGCGGATGAGACTCTTGAAGGTAACGTGATCGCACACCGCGACTTGGTTACCGCCCCCGCGCTTGGCCGCCAGGACGGCCTCATCGGCATGGTGGAGTAGATCGGTGCTGTCCTCGCGTCCCGGCATGCCCGACGCCACTCCGATGCTGACAGTGCGGGTGATCATGTGGCCGCCTAGCGCCAGGCGATCACACAGCTTCGTCCGAAGCTCATCAGCAAGTGATTCAGCGGCATCGATTGACATCGGCCGAGCCGGAATGACGATGAACTCGTCCCCGCCTAGCCGACCGATCATGCTCTGACTGCTGGCGCACGCACGAAGCCGTTTCGCGAATAGTTGGATGAACCAATCGCCGGCGGTATGGCCAAAGTAATCGTTGATCGACTTCAGACGGTCGAGGTCGATGTATAACACCGAGACGGGTCCGGGCCGTCCCGCCGCGAGTCTGTCGGAAAGGTGCGCAATAAGCGCTCGACGATTGTGCAGACCGGTCAGATCGTCATGCTCAACCAGATAGCGAAGCTTTTCTTCGGCGGTGATACGGGCCTGGAGCTGCGCGAACAAGGAGGCGACCGCCTCGAGGATGTTGAGCACGCTCGGGTTCCACTTCCGGCCACCAAATTTGACGAAGCCGAGCGCGCCAGTAGTCACTTCACTTGAGATCAGCGGCGCGGCGGCCACCAAGGGCGGCGCGGCGTGGGGGTTTTGCGCGACCCAGTGGCGGTACGCAGTGTTCATCTGGTCAGGCTCAATTACGATCAGTGACTTGGCATCTGGGCAGAGCCTGAATACGGGGTCGGCGCTGGCGAAGTGGACAAGGGCCCAGGGATCCGGGTCGGGAACATTAGGTCGCGGTGGCCACTCCGCGATCAACTTCGAGGCACGGATCTCATGGTCGTTGTGGCGTAAGAATGCGTAGTCCACGTCGAGTTGCTCGACGAGCTTAGCCAGCACCCGTTCGCTCACGTGGACAGCGGTAGATGTAGTCGCCTCCATCAGCAGGGTAGCAACGGCGGGGACGAGACTCCGCGACATGGAGGCCTCCGATATGGCGTGGTGCGTAGGCCGTCGTAGCCACCGCACCCGATTCTCAATTCGTTGACGGGCCAAATAACTCCGGATGACGTCGTTAGAGGACGGCGCCTCCGTTAGGAGAAAAAGAAATCGTCGGGCCACCGCGAAAGCGTTCACGTCAACGCTGTCCCTAGCCTCGCGAGCGTTCTTTGAGTGGTACCCCCCGATGCGCCGATGCCACACCGGCCCGAGCACGTTCAACAGCAATGCCTACGGGCGCGCGGTCGGACGCCAACGGTCTGAGGTTGACGGATCGGGCCGGCGTGACACGCTGGTCGGGCAGGCCTGTACCGGTCACCCGCCAGTCCAGGTCGATGCCGAGTACAGTCGCCAGCCTGGCCAGTTGGGGCAAAGTGAACGTCTGTCCGCCGCTGGGTGCAGCCAAGAACGCTTCCACAGACATGCCGACGAAGGCGGCCAGTTGGCGCAGTGTGCCGTCATCACTGGTGACACGCGAGCAGATCCGGCCTGCTGCGATTCCCTGATGCATCGGGTCCATGGCGCTGGAGTCGTTGACCGGCCTCCGCTTAGGCGCATCGCCACTACGCATGACGGCTCCCCCTCCTGAACACGGTGCTTTCTTACCGGGCCCCCGCATGACCAGGTTCAACGCCGTTTGTCTGGCGTTTTCGCTCGCACTGCTGACCAGTAACGAGGCTGTCATTATGTCGTCGAGCAGACGCAGCGGCCTAGAGTAGCGGGCTACTCTAATTGCATCTAATGGCGATCGCGCCCAGATCTCCCTATGGAGTCGTGCACAAATCTGTCGCCCGAGCTGCGCGAATTGACAGCCGACGCTGGCGATTGACAACCGTTGCGGTAGGAATGGCTAGTGCCCGAGCCGACCGTCCTGCTGCTGTCGACGTCCGACACCGACCTGATCACTGCGCGCGCCAGCGGCAAAAATTATCGGTGGGCCAATCCGTCGCGGCTCTCCGACGACGAGCTGCCGGACCTGCTTGATGTCGACGTCGCGGTGGTGCGGATCCTCGGCGGCTACCGCGCCTGGCAGCCCGGTATCGACATGGTGATCGCCAGCGGCGTCCCCACAGTGCTGGTCAGTGGCGAGCAAGCCGCCGACGCCGAGTTGACGGACCGCTCCACGGTACCGGCCGGCACTGCGCTGCAGGCGCACATCTACCTGGCCCACGGCGGCGTGGACAACCTGCGCCAGCTGCACGCCTTCCTGTGCGACACCGTGCTGATGACCGGCTTCGGGTTCGCACCGCCGGCCGAGACCCCTACGTGGGGAGTGCTCGAGCGCCCGGATTCGTCCAACACCGGCCCGACGATCGCGGTGCTGTATTACCGCGCGCAGCACCTGGCCGGCAACACGGGATATGTCGAGGCGCTGTGCCGGGCGATCGAAGCCGCCGGCGGGCGGCCGCTGCCGGTGTACTGCGCGTCGCTGCGCACCGCTGAACCGGAACTCTTGGACACGCTGAGGCAGGCCGACGCCATGGTGGTCACCGTGCTGGCCGCCGGGGGAGTCACACCAGCCACCGCCGCCGCGGGCGGCGACGATTCCTGGAACGTCGAACACCTGGCGACGCTGGACATCCCGATCTTGCAGGGGCTGTGCCTGACCAGCTCACGGCAACAATGGCACGACAACGACGACGGGCTCAGCCCGCTCGACGTCGCCAGCCAGGTGGCGGTGCCGGAGTTCGACGGCCGCATCATCACAGTTCCGTTCTCGTTCAAAGAGATTGACGACGAGGGCTTGATCTCCTATGTCGCCGACCGGGAGCGCTGCGCACGGGTCGTCGGCCTGGCGGTCCGGCACGCGCAGCTGCGCCGGGTCGCCGCCGCCGACAAGCGGGTGGCCATTGTGTTTTCCGCGTATCCGACCAAGCACGCGCGCATCGGCAACGCGGTCGGCTTGGACACCCCGGCGAGCGCCGTGGCGCTGTTGCGGGCAATGCGCGAGCACGGGTACCGGGTGGGCGAGCTGCCCGGGGTCGACGCCGCCGACGGCGATGCCCTGGTGCACGCGTTGATCGAGCGCGGCAGCCAAGACCCTGACTGGCTCACCGACGGGCAGCTGGCCGCCAACCCGATCCGGGTGTCCGCCAAGGATTATCGCAACTGGTTCGCGACCCTGCCCGCCGAACTGGCTGACGCTGTGCAACGGCACTGGGGCCCGCCGCCGGGCGAGCTGTTCGTCGACCGGACTAACGATCCCAACGGCGAAATCGTCATCGCCGCGATGCAAGCGGGCAACATCGTGCTGATGGTCCAACCACCGCGTGGCTTCGGCAACAACCCGGTGGCGATCTATCATGACCCGGATCTGCCGCCCAGCCACCACTACCTGGCCGCCTACCAATGGCTAGGCAACGGGTTCCCGACCAGCTTTGACGCGCACGCCGTGGTGCATTTGGGCAAGCACGGCAATCTGGAATGGCTGCCGGGAAAGACGCTGGGCATGTCGGCGGCCTGCGGGTCCGACGCCGCGCTGGGCGACCTGCCGCTGGTCTACCCGTTCCTGGTCAACGACCCCGGCGAGGGCGCCCAGGCCAAGCGGCGTGCGCACGCCGTGCTCGTCGGCCACCTCATCCCGCCGATGGCGCGCGCCGAAACCTACGGCGACATCGCCCGTTTGGAGCAGCTGCTCGACGAGCACGCCACCATCGCCGCGCTGGATCCCGGCAAGCTGCCCGCGATCCGCCAGCAGATCTGGACGCTGATCCGGGCCGCCAAGATGCACCACGACCTGGGGCTGACAGAGCGTCCGGAAGACGACTCGTTTGACGACATGCTGCTGCACGTCGACGGCTGGCTGTGCGAGATCAAGGACGTCCAGATCCGCGACGGGCTGCACATCCTCGGCCAAAAGCCGACGGGCGAAACCGAACTCGACCTCGTGCTGGCTATTCTGCGGGCCCGCCAGCTCTTCGGCGGCGAGCACGTTATCCCAGGCTTGCGGCAGGCGCTGGGACTGGCCGAGGACGGCACCGACGAGCGGACAAAAGTCGACGTGGCCGAAGCCGCGGCGCGTGAACTGGTGGCGGCGCTCCAAGCTAGCGGCTGGGATCCCGAAGCGACTGACCAGCTCACCGATAACCCGCACGTGGCCGCGGTGCTGAGGTTCGCCGCCACTGAAGTGGTGCCCCGGCTTGCCGGTACCGCCGCCGAAATCGACCAGGTCCTACAGGCGCTGGACGGCCGGTTCATTCCGGCCGGACCGTCGGGCTCACCGCTGCGCGGTCTGGTCAACGTGCTGCCCACGGGACGCAACTTCTACTCCGTGGACCCCAAGGCGGTGCCGTCGCGGCTGGCCTGGGAAACCGGTGTGGCGATGGCAGATTCGCTGCTGTCCCGCTACCGCGACGACTACGGACACTGGCCGGCATCGGTGGGGCTGTCGGTGTGGGGCACCTCGGCCATGCGCACCGCCGGCGACGATATCGCTGAAGTGCTTGCCCTGCTGGGTGTCCGGCCGGTGTGGGACGACGCGTCCCGGCGGGTAGTGGACCTGGAACCGATCCCGCTTGTCGAGCTGGGCCGGCCCCGCATTGACGTCACGGTGCGGATCTCCGGCTTCTTCCGAGACGCGTTCCCGCATGTGGTGACCATGCTCGACGACGCGGTGCGGTTGGTCGCCGCCCTGGACGAGCCCGTCGACCACAACTACGTCCGCGCGCACGCCCAGGCCGATCTCGCTCAGCACGGTGACCAACGCCGTTCCACAACAAGGATTTTCGGATCCAAACCAGGAACCTACGGGGCCGGCCTGTTGCAGCTGATCGACAGCCGTAACTGGCGTGACGACGCGGACCTCGCCCAGGTGTACACCGCGTGGGGCGGATACGCCTACGGCCGGGGGCTCGACGGGCGGAAGGCGGCCGACGATATGAACCGGCAGTACCGCCGCATCGCCGTGGCCGTCAAGAACACCGACACCCGCGAACACGACATCGCCGACTCCGACGACTACTTCCAATACCACGGCGGCATGGTGGCCACCGTGCGGGCACTGACCGGCCGGGCACCGGCCGCCTATATCGGCGACAACACCCGCCCCGACGCGATCCGCACCCGCACGCTCTCGGAAGAGACCACCCGCGTCTTCCGCGCACGGGTGGTCAATCCCCGCTGGATGAGCGCGATGCGCCGGCATGGCTACAAGGGCGCATTCGAGATGGCCGCGACCGTCGACTATCTGTTCGGCTACGACGCCACGGCGGGGGTGATGGCCGACTGGATGTACGAGCAGCTCACCCAGCGCTACGTGCTGGATCGCCAGAACCGCAAATTCATGGCCCAGTCCAACCCGTGGGCGCTGCACGGTATGGCCGAACGGCTGCTGGAAGCCGTGAGCCGGGGCATGTGGGCGGCCCCGCAGCCCGGCACCCTCGACGGGTTGCGTCAGGTGCTGCTAGAAACCGAGGGCGACCTGGAAGGGTGAAGGGTGATGCTGGCTTTTACATCGCAGGCAAGCTGTCCACCTTTGCGTGGATTCCGTCCGTTCGGGGGTGGAGCCCGGCGTTGCACGGGGGCCGCATACGCCAAGATGGAAGATGAACGTGGTGCTGCGAACAGTGCTGCGGCACTTCACTATCGAGACCACTACGGCTCCGGGCGAGAAGTGGCACACCGGGAACCTTGGTTTCACCCCGAAGGACGGCGGGCGGATCGTGGTGCATCGGCGCCACACCTGAAACACTCGGTTTGCCGCCTGATTGTCGCTTCCGCAGGACGTCAACACTAGATTGGCGCTGTGGCTGCCACCTTCGCCGACATCGCCAAATCGCAGCACATCTTGCTGACCACCTTCACCAAGGATGGCCGTCCCAAGCCGACTCCGATCTGGGCTGCCGCCGACGGTGACCGACTGCTGGTCATCACGGAAGAAAAATCCTGGAAGGTCAAGCGGATCCGTAACTCCCCACGGGTCACGCTGGCCGCTTGCGACCTGCGCGGGCGCCCGAAGAGTGAAGCGATCGAGGCGATCGCGACCATCCTCGACAAGTCGCACAATGCTGCCGTCTACAGCGCTATCGGCAAGCGGTACGGCCTGTTGGGTTGGACATTCAACCTGTTCAGCAAGCTGCGCGGTGGCATGCAGAACAATGTCGGGCTTGAATTGCGGCCCGCGGGCTGAAGCCAGCCGCAGGCAAGTGACTTCGGCAATTGTGAGCGGCAAACGAACCGGCCGCTACGTCGATGCTCCGGCTCGCAGGTGTTCGCCGAAGAACGCGAAGACGCGGCTCCAGGCGTCCTCGGTCGCGACTGCGTTGTAGCCGAATCCCGTGATCCGGAGCAATGGCTGGGCGGGGAGCCTATTCGCGAAGCTGTGCCCGGCGCCGGGGTAGGCCTTGATATCGGCGGTGATGTGCTTGTTCAAAACGGCTTCGCGTAATCGTGTGGCTGCGCCGATGCCCAGCGGATCGCGGCCGCCGAAGCTGGCCACGATCGGGCAGGCCCCGTCCAGCGTTTCGCTGAGGTTGCGGGGCAGCGGGGTGCCGTAGAACGGAGCGGAGGCGCCAAAACCCTTGGGCGACATTACCAATGCGAACTGGCCACCCGTACAGAAGCCGGCGATGCCGACACGGCCGGAGCATTCGGGCATGGACTGCAGGTGATCACGTGCCGCCAGGATGTCGTCAACGGCGCGGCCCCGCTTGGTCAAGAGGTCGCGAAACACTTTGGTGACACAGCGCGCCCAGCCCCCCCGCGCGAACAGGTTCGGAGTAAGCGCCACGTATCCGGCCGCGGCGATGTGATCGGAGATCGTCTTCTTATCCCGGCCGTAGCCGATCGCATCGTGGACCACTACCACACCCGGCCACGGGCCCTGCCCTTCGGGAATGCTCAGCAGCGCATCGATTGGGCCAGCGGGTGTGTCGATATCGATTGTCGTCGTCATACCGGTTATCTAACTGCACGGGCTTCGGCTCGCCCGCGGAACTTGCGCGACCCTGGAGACGTTGCCCTCACATGCTGTCGCGGCTGTTTCTGGTCTACGCACTCGTCGAGCTCACGGTGGTGGTGGCGCTGGCATCGGCGATTGGGTTTGGTTGGACCCTGCTGTTGCTGCTGGCCACGTTTCTCGTCGGGGTCGTGCTGGCCGGTTCGCAGGTTAAGCGCCAACTCATTCGGTTGCGGTCGGGCCTGACCACAGCGCGGGCGACCGCGGTGAGCGACGGCGCGCTGGTCGCCCTCGGTATGGTCCTGGTCGTCGTTCCCGGGCTGGTCACCTCCGCGGCCGGGCTGCTGCTTCTGCTGCCGCTGACACGGGCCGTGGCCCGCCCGGTATTGACCGCACTGGCGGTCCGCGGTATCGGTCGGCGCGAGCCGCTGATCACCGTCGCTACCGTCGGCGCTAACCGGTACGCCACCGGGCGCCGCCAACAGCGGCGTGACTTCATCGACGGCGAGGTCATCGACGTTACCGATGTCGAGCCGCCCGCCTTGCCGGGCTGGCCCGAGTAACCTCCATAACCCCGTAGTTTTCCGATGTGACGACGCTGCTGCTCAACGGCCGGGTGTGCAGCTCCACCCACCCCGACGCCACCGCTATGGCGGTCCGCGACGGTGTCGTCGCGTGGCTGGGCAGCGATGACGTTGACCGAGACCAGTTTCCCGACGCCGATGTAGTCGATCTCGACGGCGGCTTCGTGCGCCCGGATTCGTGGACAGCCACATCCACCTCACCGCCACGGGCCTGACGCTCACCGGGTTGGATTTGCGGCCCGCCACCTCCCGTCAGCATTGCCTGCGCATGATCGCCGATTACGCGGGCGCTCACGTCGGCCAGACGGTGTGGGGTCACCGCTGGGACGAGTCCTGCTGGCCCGAAAACGACGCGCCGAGCACCGGCGACCTGGACGCGGTGCTCGGCGACCGGCCCGCCTACCTGGCCCGTGTCGACGTGCAGTCCGCGCTGGCCTCGACCGGGCTGCGCTGGCTGGTCCCGGGATTGGCTGGCGCGGGCGGTTTCACCGCACATAGCAACCCCTCGTCGGCGACGCTCACCACTTGGCCCGGGCCGCAGCCTGCGACTTGCTGACGGATGGACAGCTCGCTGAAGCCCGCGCGGCGGCGCTGGACGCCGCGGCGGGTTCCGGCATCGTGGCGGTGTACGAATGCGCCGGCCCCGACATCGGCGGGCTCGACGACTGGCAGCAGCTGCGGGACACCGACCATGGCGTCGAGCTGATTGGCTACTGGGGCGAGGCGGTCACCAGCCCGGCGCAGGCCCGCGCGCTGGTGGACGACACCAGCGCCCGGGGCCTGGCTGGTGACCTGTTCCTCGACGGGGCCCTCGGGTCGCGCACCGCCTGGCTGCACGAGCCGTACGCCGATGCCCCGGACCGCATCGGCACCTGCCATCTCGACCTCGACGCCATCGTTGCGCATGCGCGAGCGTGTACCGAGGCCGGCGTGACGGCGGGCTTCCACGTCATCGGGGACGCCGCGGTCTCGGTGGTGGTCGCCGCGTTCGAACGGGCGGTCGACGACTTCGGCATTGCCGCCGTTGCCCGGTGCGGGCACCGCCGGGAGCATGTGGAAATGGTGACCGCAGACCAGGCAGCCAAGCTGGGCGCCTGGGGCATTATCGCCAGCGTGCAACCCAATTTTGACGCGCTGTGGGGTGGCAGCAACGGCATGTACGCCCGCCGCCTCGGTATTTACCGGGGCAGCAGACTCAATAACTTTGCGCTGTTAGCATCGCAAGGCGTGCCCCTCGCGTTTGGTTCCGACGCCCCGGTGACGGGTCTGGATCCATGGGTGAGTGTGCGCGCGGCAGCCAATCACCGCACGCCAGGCAGCGCGGTGTCGATGCGGGCGGCGTTCGCCGCCGCGACCCGCGGCGGCTGGCGGGCCGCGGGTGTCCGCGACGGTGTGACGGGCACCCTGACGCCCGGTGCGCCGGCCTCCTATGCCGTGTGGGACATCGGGGAACGTGACGTCTTCGCTCCGCGTGACGCCATCCAGCGCTGGTCTACCGATCCGCGTTCGCGGCTGCCCGCATTACCGCGGCTGGGTCCGACCGACGCCTTGCTCCGGTGCCGACAAACCGTGCATCGAGGTGCGGTCATCTATGGCTAGAGAAGCCAACCGCTCCGACCGGAGAACGCGGCGTGATGACGCCACCGAGATCATCCCAGGGGTTGGAGACGACGACACCGGCGCGATCACCACTGAGGCTGACGACGCCGTCGGCGCAGACCTAGAGCTGGAGGAAGACGGGCCCGACTCGCTGGAAACGCCAGCAGCGAAGGACGCCACTGACTCGTCAACAGCATCGAGGCCGACCGTGCGGCTCGGCGCTGCGGTACGGCAGCGACTGCCTCAGCTCGGCACCCTGGTGCTGGCGTGGCTGGCCGCGCTGCTGGCGCGGCTGGACGCGCTGGGCACCGCCCTGCCGGCGCGGCTGGCCGCGCTGGGCACCGCGCTGCCGGCGCGGCTGCCGCGGCTGGGCAAGGCTCTGCTGCCGCGGTTGCCACGGCTGGCCAGCACGACCGGGGCGGCTTTACTGTTTTGGGCCAGCTTCCCTCCGCTGAACTGGTGGTGGGCCGCTGTCGTCGCGTTCGCATTGCTCGCCTGGGTGCTGACTCGTGCGGCCACCACGGCGGTCGGCGGCCTGGGTTACGGCTTCCTGTTCGGGCTGGTGTTCTACCTGCCGCTGCTGCCATGGATTGGCACGCTCGTGGGCGCGATGCCCTGGGTGGTGCTGTCGACGGCGTGCGCAGTGTTTCCGGGTCTCTTCGGCCTGCTGGCCGTCGTGGTGCGCCGGTTGCCGGGATGGCCGATCTGGTTCGCGGTGCTGTGGGGAACGCAGGAGTGGTTGAAGTCGACGGTCCCGTTCGGGGGATTCCCGTGGGGCGTGGTGGCCGCTGGTCAAACCGATGGCCCGTTTCTGCCGTTGGTCCAGCTGGGCGGCGTTCCACTGCTCTCGGTTGCGATCGTGCTGCTGGGCTGCAGCGTGACCGCGATCGCACAGGAGATCGTGCTGCGGTGGCAAACTGCCCGGCCCGTCCGCACCGGCTCCGGTGGTTCAGGCGGCGAGGGTATCGACGGACGCGACGCCGATGCCGACAGTATCGATGCGCCGCCGGCTGTGGTGCTGCCGGCCATTTGCATCTGCCTGACGTTATTCGCCAGCGTTATCATCTGGCCGCAGGTCCGGCACTCGGGCGCGGGAGCAGGTGACGAACCTGCCGTCATCTTGGCCGCCGTGCAGGGCAACGTGCCTCGGCTCGGTCTTGATTTCAACGCGCAACGTCTCGCGGTGCTCCGCAACCACGTCCGAGAGACTCTCCGGCTGGCCGACGACGTACATGCCGGTCGCGCGCCGCGACCTCAGTTTGTTGTCTGGCCCGAGGACGCGTCGGAAATCGATCCGCTGCTCAACCCCGATGCTGCGCAGCAGATCTCACTGGCCGTCGAGGCGATCGGCGCGCCGATCCTGGTCGGCGCGCTGTTTGAGGCTCCGGGCATGACTGAAGACCACCCGGCGTACACGAACACGGTGATCGTCTGGAATCCGGGGACCGGACCGGCCGATCGCCACGACAAGCAGATCGTGCAGCCGTTCGGGGAGTACCTGCCGTGGCGCGGGTTCTTTCGGCATCTCACGCCCCTCGCCAACTTGGCAGGCTATATCGTGCCGGGTAAGAGCACCGGGGTGCTGCACCCGGCAGGCATTCCTGTCGGCGTTGCCACCTGCTGGGAAGTGATTTTCGACCGCGCGTCACGAGAATCGGTCCGCAACGGCGCCCAGCTGCTGGCCGTACCCAGCAACAACGCCACCTTCAACAAGGCAATGAGTGAACAGCAGCTGGCCTTCGACAAGGTGCGCGCCGTGGAGCACGACCGATACGTCGTCGCCGCCGGCACCACCGGGATCAGTGCGGTCATCGCGCCGGATGGTCGCGAGCTGGACCGCACCGGCTTCTTCGAGCCCGCCTACCTGGACACCCAGGTGCACCTCAAGAGCACGCTGACGCCGGCAACCCGCTGGGGTCCGATCATGCAGTGGATTCTGGTGGCGGCGGGTGTCGCCGTCGTCCTTGCCGCGATACGGCAGAATGGGTGGTTCCCGCGTCGGAATCGTCGTCGGCTTCGGTCGGCGGACGACTCCGGTGCGTCTTCGAGCGGACCTGAGGGCGACACGCCGCCCGACGGGGGCGCCGACGACACCCCGCCCGACGGGGGCGGGCAACATTAGGCCAGGCGACATAGACATAGAGGAGCCACATGACCATCGGCCAGCCGGCGTCCCGGGTCCCGGGCAGTCGTCCGAGCCGGCGCACTCTGGTGATCATCCCCACTTTCAACGAACGCGAGAACCTTCCGTTGATCCTGCAACGGCTGCGCCAGGCACGCCCCGACGTGCACGTGCTAGTCGTGGACGACAGCAGTCCGGACGGCACCGGCCAGGTCGCCGACGAACTGGCACAGGCTGACCCCGGCAGGGTGCACGTCATGCACCGCACCACCAAGGAAGGCCTGGGTGCCGCATACCTGGCGGGTTTCGCCTGGGGGCTAGGCCGGCAGTACTCGGTGCTGGTCGAGATGGACGCCGATGGCAGCCACGCTCCCGAACAGCTGCACCGTCTGCTGGACGCCGTCGACGCCGGAGCGGACCTGGCCATCGGTTCCCGCTACGTCGACGGTGGGGCAGTACGCAACTGGCCGTGGCGGCGGGTGGGGCTGTCCAAGGTCGCCAACACCTATTCGCGGCTGCTGCTCGGTATCGGCGTCCACGACATCACCGCCGGCTATCGTGCCTACCGCCGCGAAGTGCTGGAGGCGATCGACCTCGACGGCGTGGACTCCAAGGGCTATTGCTTCCAGATCGATCTGACCTTCCGCACCGTGACCAACGGCTTCGTGGTCGTCGAAGTGCCCATCACGTTCACCGAGCGTGAACTCGGCGTGTCCAAGATGAGCGGCTCCAATATTCGCGAGGCGCTGGTCAAAGTTGCTCGATGGGGCATCGAGGGACGGCTGACCCGGGCTCGCGCCGTGCGCGCCGACGACCTCACAGAGCCGTAGCCGCTGGCATACCGCCAGTGTGTATAAGGCAGCGCGCCCCGAACCCCGAGGCTCAGAGCAGCGGTTTGGCAAGCTGCAGGCGCGGTGGTCAGCTGCCGCGACGGCGCGACCGGATGAGTTCGAGGCGCTCCTTGAGCAGCTCGTCAAGCTCCTCGATCGTGCGACGCTCAAGCAGCATGTCCCAGTGCGTACGTGGCGGCTTGGCCTTCTTCGGCTCGGGCAGATCACCCTCGATCAGGGTGCCTTCCATACCGTTGCGGCACAGCCACGTGCCGGGGATTTCGGCGTCGTCGGCGAACGGGACCTCGAACTCCTCACCATTGTCGGTGCGGTACCGCGCAATTCGACGTGGCGCCAGGTCATGGTTGCGGTCGGTCTCGTAGCTCACGGCTCCAAGGCGGCTGCCTCTCAGGACGCGATCAGCCATCAGCCCGTACTCCTCTAAACTTCCTCTGCGCTAATTTCTCTTCGCGGTTAACCAACGCAGCGACGGTCTGCGTAGTTCCCGGGCTCGGTCCGATTTGCCCGCCTCCTCCTCGGGCCGCTCCGCGCCCGCATTGTCGGCGGGCTCAAGACGCGACGTTCCATGATACCGGGATGGCGGTCTGGTGCCGATTAGAGTCGACAGGCGTGACTCGTCGTTCGCGACCGCAACCGTGCCGCTGGTGCGGTCGCGATGTGACTGATAACGGCATGGGCCGTCGCCGCCAGTACTGCCGGCAGTCTTGTCGGCAGCGGGCCTACGAGCAGCGTGCCTCGATCAACGGGGCCAAGTCGGCGTCCCTGCCACGCGACGTGGTGGTGCTGTCGGCCGACGAGGCGGCCTACCTCTCGGATCGCGTCTACCAGGTGCGATGTGCGGCGGAGGACGTCGCCACGGCGCTTGACGAAGGAGCCGGGGCAACCGAATTGCGTGAACTGTGCGACGCGTTGATCCGGGCAGCCAGGGCCGCCGACGGCTGGCGCTGACTCGCGCCGCCACCACGCCGTAAAACTTCCAGACTTCGTGCTTCCTGTGACAGGCGACCCGGATAAGACGCGCCTGACCGTCACCAATAGCTGGCAGGTACAGTCGCGCCATGGACCGCCGGGGTTACGCCAGAGTTGGCTGAAAACCCAGGTCACGGATCGGGTGAGCAAGTCGGCGCGCAGCGCCACTTCGTCATGCAGAAAGCCGGGAACATCGGAAGTTTTGGTAATCCTGCCGGAGTTAGCCATACTCACCCCCGACGTTCTTGGGTTGGAGAGCAGGCACACGACGTCGCTTCGTGCAGCAACTTTCGTGACTCGGCGAGGGCCGCATTCGGCAGTCAGAGACGACCAATGTTAGGCGAGGGGTAGCTACATGGTTGATCAACTCCAGCATGCGACCGAAGCGCTGCGGAAAGCGCTGGTCCAGGTCGAGCGGCTGAAGCGCAAGAACCGTGCGCTGCTGGAACGGTCGAGTGAACCAATCGCGATCGTCGGTATGGCGTGCCGTTTCCCGGGTGGCGTGGATTCGCCGGACGGTCTGTGGGAGATGGTCGCCGGGGGCCGTGACGTGATGTCGGAGTTCCCGACGGATCGCGGCTGGGACCTGGCGGGGCTGTTTGACCCAGACCCCGACGCGCCGCACAAGTCCTACACGCGCTACGGGGGATTCGTCGATGACGTCGCGGGTTTCGACGCCGGGTTCTTCGGGGTGTCGCCGACCGAAGCGTTGGCGACCGACCCGCAGCATCGGATGCTGTTGGAGCTGTCGTGGGAGGCGTTGGAGCGGGCAGGGATTGATCCGACGTCGTTACGGGGCAGCCCCACCGGGGTGTTCGCGGGGCTCATCGTGCAGGGGTACGGCATGCTCGCCGACGAGATCGAGGGCTACCGACTGACCGGCATGACCTCGAGTGTGGCGACCGGCCGGGTGGCGTATGTGTTGGGGTTGGAGGGCCCGGCGGTGTCGGTGGACACGGCGTGTTCGTCGTCGTTGGTGGCGCTGCATATGGCGGTGCAATCGCTGCGTTCGGGCGAATGCGATCTCGCGCTGGCCGGGGGAGTGACGGTGAACGCCACACCGACCGTCTTCGTGGAGTTCAGCCGGCACCGGGGGTTGGCGCCGGATGGCCGGTGCAAGCCGTTTGCCGGGGCGGCCGACGGGGTCGGCTGGTCCGAGGGTGGGGGGATGGTGGTGCTGGAGCGGCTTTCGGATGCGCAGCGGTTGGGGCATCCGGTGTTGGCGCTGGTGCGCGGGTCGGCGGTCAATCAGGACGGGGCCTCCAATGGGTTGACCGCCCCCAATGGGCCCTCCCAGCAGCGGGT
>DASPOT010000417.1:0-3719 GCA_035625875.1 Mycobacterium sp.
CACCGAAATGACCCGACGATTCGCCCTCTGGAACGAGGTCACCGGACTGACTGCCGCAGCCTGACCCATACCACCGACACCCAGCCCACCCAGCCCCTGCACGCCCCGATCCCGCTGAGCCCCAGCCAAGTTGACAGCGCCGGCGGCGGTGCTGCACGGGACCGCGGATCCCCGACTGCTCGAGACCTACCACGCCGAGCGCCACCCCGTCGGGCGGTTCGCCGCGCGGCAATCACTCACCGGCCCCACCGCGTCGTTTCTTTCGCTGGATGATAGCCGCCCAGCGCTGCCCGCCGAGGAAGAGCGGCCCTTGTTCTACAGCATCGTCGGCTACAAGTACCGCTCGACTGCGGTGGTGACCGAGGAGCCCGCGCCAGCCGACCCCGATGCCGTGCAGCTCGTCGACGGCGAGGAATTGTATGGCGAACCCGGAACCAGGGTGCCCCACGTCTGGGTGCAACGCGACGGGGCATCCATCTCCACCCTGGATCTACTCGGGACCGGCTTCACGCTATTCACCGGATCAGCCGGAGCCCCCTGGGGCAGTGCAGCCCAATCGGTCTCCACGTCCCTTGGTGTGCCGATCACCCCGTACAGCATCGGCCCCGACACCAACATCCGCGACATCGACGGTCGGTGGGCACAACTGACCGGGCTATCAGCCGACGCGGCGCTGCTGGTACGTCCCGACGATTTGGTCGCATGGCGGACAGACGCCCTGCCCGAATCGCCCGAAGAACAACTCCAGCAGGTGATTTGCCAATTACTGAGCCGGCACTAAAGACGCCACACCGGTCTCCTGCCACCGACTGCTTAGAGCGACGATGAGGTGCGGCCAGTCAAACTTGACACAGCCTGCCCGGCGAACCCGCGGTGGAGCCACCCAAACTCGTCACTCCGGGGCCACTTCAAGTTGACATCGCGAAAAACACCACCACCCCAACACAACCCAACAACAACACACCAAAACACAAGCCCAGCAACAGCAATTACAATAGGAGTCCAGGGGCAATACGCACCAAGAAGAAGGGGATCACTGCTCTGGTCGACACGCCGGTTCTGGCGTCCGGAGGGAAGCGCGCCAGTGGCGGCGAGCCAGCCGTTAGGGCGGGCAGGCTGGAGAGTTGTCCGGCCCGGGTGCGATCGTCAGGAACGAAATTCTGAGTCTGGCGAACAATCGCAATGGCCACCGGCCACGTCGGCGGGTCATACTCCAGTGTTCCACCTTTGCTGCTCTTCGGACGACTATGCGAAATCAGGTCTTTGAACACATTCGGGTTGATCAAGCCCGTGCTTCCAGTAGATCTTGTCCCACCCGAACCCCCTACCGGTGGCTGCGTCGTAGTAGCCGCGCCGGAGAATCACATGGTTGCCGTCGAGATCGGTGGCCTCCGCGATCACATCGTTGACCGGGTAGGCCGGGTCCGGCGCTGGATGTAGCGGTGCCGGCCCGTAACGGTTGTCCACGGCCTGCACACTGCCCTTAGAGCCCGGCAACGTTGTGGTGATCGCGCTGACCTGGCCAGCCAGGACCGCGAAGTGCGCCTGAGCCTGTGCGACGATCGCGCTGGCCTGACCGACACTAATCGCGCCGGCGCGAAGGACAGCCACCTTCCCCGCTGGTGTCGTGTCACCGCGAGGGGCGCCAGGACCGCTTTGTCGGCATGCCACTGGGCACAAACAGCGTCCAGCCGCGATCGCGCACTTGTAGCGATCTGCGCCGCGCTGTGCACGATCGGGCCCACCGCACGATGGACGTCGCTGATCGACTGCCGCTGTCGACCAAGCTCGCCGCTCCTGTCATGGGCGGCATCACTGACACACCCGTCCACTCCGACACCGCCGCAACCGGGCCACCAAACGACGGCTCAGGCCACACTGGAGGCCCAGCCGAGCCCACCTGTGCGCGCAAATGTGCCAACGCCGAATCCACATCAACCGCGGCCATAACCATCCACATCACTGCCGCGAGACCTCACCACGCCCGCTCAGCGGCCCGCAGAGCGACTTTCAGCCCTGGGCGGGTGTGATACCCGGTTGACTCGTACGAGCAAGGTCGCGCTCGACAGCTTCGACGAATGCGGCCTGGGCGTTTTGGTATGCGACCTGGATGTCTTGGAAGTTGTTCAGCAGGCCACCGTATTCGACGCGCAACTCTCGCTGACGGGCTTCGCTGCTTTCGGCGACCTCGTCAAGCAGTTGATGACTGATTCCCTTCCGTCCCAGGTCGTCTAACTCCAGGATCGCCTCGCGTAGTGCTTATATTTTATACAGTTTGGCGATCTCGCACGCCGGTTTGCGGCACCTATTCGGACCTCTGAAGAAATGACACGAAATTGAGACAGAACGCAGATGACATGACGTGAGACAAAGCAAATCAGTCCAGGTCACGCGGGTACGAGATGACGTGGGATTTGAGAACCTACACGACACGTGTAGAGTCTCAAAGATAAGTTCCAATTCTCAATCGTAAGTTCCACTGAAGTTCCAATCCGTCTCAGTCGGGGTTCCACTGGTCGCGTGCAAACGAACTGCTGCTACGCCGCCATCAGCGCCATGGTTGCTGATGGAGTCGTCGCCCTGAAGACTGCTCCCAATTCTGCGGCGGAATCTCATCGTCGATGGCGGTGGTGTACAGCGTTGCCGATGTGCGCTTTGCGCCATGCTGTGCAAGCAGCTGACCGCGCTACTCCGCCGCAGCTTGTCACGGTACCGTGACAAGCCCTGGCCGGTGTCATAGTTCCGTAATATGCCTCTGTCGAATGATTTTGAGCGTGTGGCTCGGTAAGTCGCTCGTTCGCTTATGCGTTGGATGCGGGCCGGCCTTGGATCTGTAAGCCCTTGTTGTGGCAGTCGGTGGGTGGGACGATTAAGCGGTGAAGTCGGGCCCATTGGGACCGCTCCCAGGTGATCCGCAGGACGTCGATGCGGTGACGGTGAAATTTCGCCAGTCGCGTGGCGTGCTGTGGTGACCGCACTTATGGCCGATGCCAGCTTGGATGACCTGGGTGCGGACCTACCCGTGGCGGACGTTCCGTTGGTATAAAGGCCAGAAGCACTGACCGTCATGCGATTCTGCAGGGGATGTCAGTGTTCTCGTCAGTGTGGTAGCTGGCGCAGACGCGGTGATAGCCATCCGCGACCTGCAGGGGCACGCCTGTGGTGATGTCGCCGCGGACGAGCAGGATCGGCGAAAGAGCTTTGTTCTTCGCGATTTTCGCGAGATCGGATTTGACGTACGGGTTATCGACAGACAGCAGCCGCAGGCCGGAGGCACGCAAGATGTCTTTGGCTTTCTTGTACACGATCGGCGCGGACTTGAGTTGGGCGACGAGTTTCTCGACAGCGGCGGGCTCGGCGAGCAGGCCGAGGTAGTCGCCGGCGGCGGGGTAGTCGTGCTCGTCGGGTTCGGTTTTCCAGCTGACGGGCATGGGGGTCTTCCTGTGGTCGGTGACATCGGCGAAACTGCCGCCTTGTCTAGATTGGGCGGGTTGAGGTTGGTGGGCTGCGACGGCGTGTTCGTAGTCTAGGCGGGCGGAGAACTTGGCGACCTCGTAGGCGTTGACGTATACGGCGGGAGTGTTGTTCTGTGCATTGAGCCCGTGGTTTGTCTTGTCTGGCCCAGATTGATACTGGTGCCTTCCCCGAAGGACGACCAGTGTTGGTGGAGCACACAGGAGAGCGGATGGCGAAGGGGGCTGTCGATGACGTCATCGGCA
>DASPOT010000418.1:0-2761 GCA_035625875.1 Mycobacterium sp.
TTTCCACAAGATCAGCGGCGGCCGCTACGCTGGCGGCGGGTTTGGTCATCCGGGTGGCGATCTCGCGGGCCCGGGTGACGTGTTGCGGGGCGAGGATGGTGCGCGGATCCGCGACCAGCGATTTCTGGGTAGCGCTCGAAAAGCGCCGAGCGGTGCCCACCTTCAGTCGTTTGACCGCAGCTGCCCAGTACTGCTGATCGAAGCCCGTCCAGAGGATCAACGTGGGGACTCCGGCGCGCAGGCCCGCGGCCGTGGTGCCCGCGCCACCGTGGTGGACCGACCGCGTGGCAGGCCGGACTGGCGAGATCCATTAACGAATTGTTCAACCCTAGACTGGATGGCAGGCATCCGGGTTCGACAAACGCACTGGCGCAAAAACTGCCCAGCCGCGAACATATGCAGATAGTCCGGGTAACCCAAGGCGGTTTCGACACTGACGTAAGTCTCGGCTCCCGGCGTCGTCGACCACGGCTGGGGTCTTGGCTACATGCTGGGCCGAACTGGAGCACCCGATCGGCTACTCTCGTGTGATGAATCGGTTCGACCCCACCAAGGCCCACGCCGTCCCGTGCGGCGTCGCCCTCCGTGACGAGCTGTACGCCTCACAGGGCGTCACGGGCGAATCGATCCGTGTCGGCGGAAGCTGATCAGTGCCAGTCCGGATACGTCCTGCACGCGCATCGTTTGAGAGCCGCGCATCCAACGGTGATGCGCGGCCGGATAATCGGCTCGCGTTCATGGACCACGGCTTGTTTGCGCAGCATCACGCCATCGGCCGGAAGCTAGTCATCCAGTGCGTGTGGGTTTATGAGCACGCTATCGACTTCGATGGGCTGAGGCGTTTTCACCACAATCTCGGTTACGGGTTTTTGGGACGGCGCATCGAGCGTTCGCCGCTGCCGTTCGCCCGGAATCGGTGGGTCTCAGATCGGGGGCCGTCGGACATCGATATCGATGAGTGCGCCCGTCCACGCGCTGAACTCAGCGATTGGGCTGATGAACGCTCACAATTGCCTGTTGATCCGGAACGGGGGCCCGGCTGGCATCTCGGCATCCTTCCCCTTACGGACGGCTCGACCGCGGTCAGCCTGGTGCATTCCCACTACCTGGTCGACGGCCTCGGGCTCGCCGTCACGATAGCTGATACGGTCCTGGGCAACACGCGCGATCTTGGCTACCCACCGCCGCGTTCACGCACTCGACTGCGCGCGGTGGTCCAGGATGCCCGACAAACAGCACGGGACGCACCTGAGGTTGCCCGGGCGCTTGTCGCGGTGGCAAAACTGGCGCGTCGTCGCCGGCACGATACTGCCCGATCACCGGCGCCGCGACCCGTCGCCCTCCGTGGAGGCGACGGCGATGACACTGTCGTCGTGCCGGCTATCACGATCCACGTCGACGTGGATGATTGGGATGCCCGTGCGAAGGCTCTTGGCGGAACGAGTAACACGCTGGTCGCCGGGTTGGTTGCGAAGCTCGGGGAGCGCATGGGGCGCAGGCGTGCCGGTGACGGCGCCGTCACCTTGCAACTCCCTATGAGCGACCGCGGCGAGGGTGATACGCGTGCGAACGCAATGTCGTTTGCGAACGTCAGCGTCGACCCGACGCGGGTAACGACGGATCTACGTGATGCTCGCGCCGCCATCAAGCAGGCGCTGAGGACTCTGCGGGAGACGCCTGATGACGCATTGCAGTTCCTCTGGCTGGCCTCGTTCACGCCGAAGCGGGCGTGGAGACGGATGGCCGACGCGATGGGCCCCGACCCCGATCTCCCGGTGTTTTGCTCTAACCTCGGCGACTTCGGCCCGGTGGTGTGCCTCGTCGATGGCACCCGCGGCGAGCTCGCCCTGACACGCGTGGTTGCCCAACACGAAAGTCGACAGTGGCTCGAGCGAATAGGCGGCCAAATGACTGTGCAGTCTTGGCGCTGCGGCGGCAAGATTATTCGCCTCACCGTCTGCGCCTACCAACCGGGCGCCAAGAACACAAAGCCCGCGTTGCGTGAGCTGGCTGCGCACACGCTGGCTGAGTTCGACCTGACTGGCAAGATCGACTAACGAATCGTCCCCGTGCGGCCTCAAGCGCAACAACGCCCGCGACCGTCCGGCCGTAGGGCCTGGTCGAGTGTCGAGCTGGCTTCCCAGCCAATTTCGGTGCATGGTGACAAACGGTCACGTGTTGGGCCTATGGCACCTGAGCTTGTGGATAACTGCCCGCGAGCCTGCTGTCAGTCGTTATCAGCGGGGCCCGGAGCTGCTCGGCAAGCTCTACGTGCCCATCCACCAGACGCTGGGTGTTGCGTCGAGACCAGGCGCGTTGCCCACTTCTCACCCCTGAATCGACGGCACACCCCCGTCCAATTGCTCAGTTGCTTGCTGTCGCCACCGCCTGCATCTGTGCACCCTTCGCGCTCATTCTGACGTCATCAACTTCCGCCGTCGCCGACACATGCTCG
Organism: Mycobacterium sp.; assembly: GCA_035625875.1. Lineage (GTDB taxonomy): Bacteria > Actinomycetota > Actinomycetes > Mycobacteriales > Mycobacteriaceae > Mycobacterium. The sequence goes on from DASPOT010000418.1 coordinate 2,456, forward strand.
GCCGGTAATGAACTTTGCTGTCGGCGGCACCGGCGGTCCGACCTCGACGCACACCTGCGGCGTCCCCACCGACCCGCGTGAACCTCAACTGCGTCGCCGCGAGTTCCAAGCTTGCCTTCATCGGCGAAACCTCACTCGCGGTATTGCCTAACCCGGATTTTTCGCTAAGGGCGGACGCGCAAATTAGGTGTGTTTAATGCTCGCGCCATGGCCCAATGTGTGGTATGTGGCTGGTGTGACGGATGAGGATATCGCGCGTAGATACGAATTACTTCGGCCGCACCTAGACGAGAAGGCGCGCCGGCT
>DASPOT010000419.1:0-7957 GCA_035625875.1 Mycobacterium sp.
GGTACCGGGGTCAGGCGTGGAGGGAAAGCCGGGCTCGGCCAATTGGTCGAGCACGAAGCCGAAATCGAAGCATGCGTTCAACAACATGCTTAGCGGGCGATGAAACATGAACTGACGCTTGGGCTGTCCCGGCACGCCCACATCTTGGTAAGCACGTGCGGTGAGATAGTCACGCACCCGCACCCCGATCTCAACACCCACCGTTGTCCCTTGGACCACCTGCTCCCCCCACGATCCGAGCATCGCCGGAGTTGAATGCGGGATGCGTCACGGAGAACACGAAAATGCCCTCCGGAGCAAGCAGTTCGGTTAACGCACGCAACAGTGGAGTAATGGTTGCCATGTCCATCAAGGCCATTGTGCAAACCGCGGCCGAGAAGTCCTGCCGACCCAAGGCCGACAGTGCGCGTTGGTCGCTGGCGTCAACAACATGGTAGTCGATTCGTCGCGCAAGCTGCGGCGGCGTTGCCCGGCGCGCCCTCGCGATGAACTTGGCGGAATTATCGAAGGCCACGACGTGTGCGCCTTCGCAAGCCATTCTTCGCGTGAACCGACCCGCACCGCAGGCGATATCGAGAACGCGCTGACCGTTCGATAGGCCCAGCAGTTGGGACTGCGTTGGCTCGACGAGCAGGTCCTGCGTCTTATTGCCGTTGCCGATGGCGTCGTCCCACCAGTCGGCGATTTCTTCCCACACCGAAGCACTTCGCCGCGCATAACGCGTGAAATCAGGAGAGATCCTCGATGCCATTCATCCCGCACGATCGATGCACTGATCTACCTTGATGAGCATACACTCTACATTGATGAGCATACAGACGCGCATTGCTCTTCACTCACAACCAGTTACAGTAACGCTGCGGACTCATTCGACCGCGATGGAAATCGTCTGGATTGCGTTGCCGCCGTAGCCGAGACGATTCCATTCAGCCCGCTCAGGTTGGGTGCGGCCAGCCAGGTCGGTCGCCCGTGCCCGCACGGTGCTGGGCCCATGGGCTTCGCAGTGTGTCAGCAGCTCCCACCACTCCCAGCTGTGCCGGCGGCGTTCGCCGATCAGCCGTGCGGGTTGCCACGGACCCCCGCCAATGGACACGTCGACCCGGTCGATTGGCGCCGCGCCCGACCAGGCGACACCTCGCACCACAAGTTCACCGGCCGTCACCGACGCGCCGTCGCTGGGTTCGGCGATCACCGCGCGAACGCGCTGCAAGCGAACGGGCTCGCGGGTGACGGTGCCGTCACGCTCCCATTCGTACATGTACCGGTCTGTCTGGAAATAGGCCTCAAACGGTCGGCCGATCACCTCGATCTCCGTCAGCCACTTGACCGACGCCACCGAGTACCAGCCGGGAACCACCAGCCGGACGGGACGACCATGCTGCCGCGGCAGTGATTCACCGTTCATCGCGTACGCGACGAGTGCACCTGAGCCGCGCGCGTCGTCCACCGACAGGGCGCGCTCGAACCGCACAGGTGCCGTTGCGCCGTCGACCAACCCTGCATCGGCTCCGCGAAATACGATGTCGTGGGCACCGAGCGTCAGTCCTGCGCAATCCAGGATCTCCACCAGCGGTACGCCCGCCCATTCGGCTGTGCTCGCCGCCCCGAAATGCCACTGCTCACCATCGACCGGCGGGTCGAAATGAACCCGGCCGTTGCCCGCGCATTCCAGCGTGCAGACCAGCGACTGTGACGGCATGTTCTGCAGATCACGCAAGCGCAGGCTCAATGGCCGCTCAACGAACCCGGTCACAGTCAACTCATACAGCTCCGGATCCAGTGCCGGCGTTGGGAAGTGGTTGCGGACATAAAAGCGGGCGGCGGGCGTTACGACACCGCCGATTAGCGCGGCGATCGATGTCTCGCAGTTCAGCGGCTCCTCCCGATGCACAACCAGACCGGGGTCCCCGCCATCGGCGACGACCGGCAGTCCGGCGGCAGCCCACGCGCACATGCCGCCGGCGAGGTTGACGGCGTCGAAGCCCGCCCGGCGAAGCGACGCAGTCACCGCAGCCGACCGACCGCCCGACCGACACACCACCACGATCCGGCGGTCGCGGGGCAACTCATCCTGTCGAGCGTTCACGCGACCTATCGGCAGCAGCATCGCTTTGGGCGCATGCTCAGTGCACCACTCGTCGGGCTCTCGCACGTCAAGCAGCAGCGCGCCGCCGTCCACCATCGTTTTGGCCGCTCGGGGGCCGACCTGTGGTGTGTCATCGACGCCGTCGACTTCGTCGCCACGCGACACAGGCAGGCCAGCGGCCTGCCAGGCCCCAAACCCTCCCACCAGGTCGGACACGTCGTCAAAGCCTGACGCCCGAAGCACGCTCGCGGCCACCATCGAGCGGTAGCCGCTACCGCAGTAAACGACCACCGGCGCCGTCCGATCGAGGCCCGCGATCGAATCCGTAAGGGCCGGCAGCGGGATCTCGCGCGCCCCGGGGATGATGCCCCCCGCCACCTCGCCCGGACAGCGTACGTCTACGAGCTGCAGGCGGGGCTCCAAGCCGCGCAATTCGGCAAGCTGCTCGATCGTCAATCGCGAACTAGTCTCGACGAGATCCGGCCGTTGCGCGAAAACTCCTGCCAGGTCACGCAATCGACCAACGACGCTGTCGAAGCCCACGCGGGCAAGGCGGATCTTGGATTCAAGCGCAAGCGCAGGATCGCCGACCAGCACGATGTCGCGGTCCGGTGACACGACATTGCCGACCCACTCGGCGAAGCGCCCCTGCAAGCCAACGTTAACCGCGCCGCGCAGATGACCGGACGCATAATCGGCTGGCTCGCGGCTGTCCAGAAGGATCGCGCCCGCCTCGGCGTGTTTACACACATTGTCGATGTCCAGCAATGACGGTGGATTTTCGTCGAGCAGCGTGCGCAGCACGCGATTACGGTGCGCGGCGAACTCGAAGTACGGCGGTCGCACCGGTTGCCCCTCGGTAACCGCGGCAACGAACTGGTCCACGTCAATCGTCTGCAGCGCATAGTTGGTCCGGCGCTGCTCGCCGATCGTTGAACTGGTCTCGCTCGACAGCTGCTTGCCGCAAGCCGACCCTGCGCCATGCGCCGGAAATACCCGCGTGGCATCGGGCAGCTTCAGGAGTTTGTTGTGCAGCGATCTATAAAGCGCCCGGGCGAGCGCGTCCGCCGACAAACCCGAGGCCACAAGAAGATCCGGGCGCCCCACGTCGCCGACAAATAGTGTGTCACCGGTGAGCACGCCGTAGGGCACCTCATCGTCGGGGTGCTGGTGGACCACGATGCAGATCGACTCGGGTGTGTGACCGGGTGTGGCGAGAACCTCGAGGGTCACTTCTCCCAGCGAGATCCGCTGGCCGTCCCGCAAGGGCACGATCGGGAACTCGATATCGGCACCTTCGCCGTAGGAGATCAGCGCGCCGGTAGCGGCCGCCAGCTCCAAGTGACCGCTCAAGAAGTCGGCATGGATGTGCGTCTCGATGACCCTTTCGATAAGCAAACCATGTTCGGCCGCTTCGCAGAGGTAGTTATCGACATCGCGGCGTGGGTCGACCACGACCGCGCGGCCGGTGGTCTCGTCGCCGATTAAATAGGAAGCGTGCGACAAACAGGCGAGATAGTGCTGGGTGAAGATCACCTTGACCGCCTCCTCAGGCCGTTTTAGACAAACTTTCCTACACCGTTGTGTCATCTCCGGCAGGTCGCGCCCGCGCGTGGTGTAAGTGAAGCGGGCATTTCGCCTGAGACTTAGCGGGCGGGTTTCAACAATGCCGTCAGCGCCGCGAGGACCGCAATGCTCTGCTGGAGTGGCAGCAACGTTCTGCTAGGGCTCATCGCTGCGATTGCGCAGGGCCGGGGCGGTTTTCGGAAACGTAGCGTTTGCTGGCACCTTGAAATCACCCTGGGTCTGATGATTCTACGGACCCCAAGGTGGTCCACTGTACCGACATCAACGACCAACGGGCGCCCATCACCCGAAGTGTTGCAATCAATCTTTTAACTCGGGCTGAGCGAAAGTTCATCGACACCGGCTCATTCGTCTGAGAATGCTTCGGGTGGGCCTGTGTTGCAAGTCATTCGGCAGTGGCCGAGATGTTTCAGGCATGTCACGTTTCGTGTCGTCGCGGTAAATCAATCTCGCCGACCGTCACGCGCATGGCGGCCATCGGACAATAAATCCGCGAAGATTTAAAACCGGACTGAGAAATGGAGGAAGCAGGCGACACTCGTGATGGCCATCGGATGGCTCGCAACCCAGGCCATGCACCCGCCGGCGCCGAGAGCCAGAGGTCACAACCCTATCCGTTCGGGCCGCAGAAGGATGCTGCCCCAGTGAGCAGTATTGTGGTCGCCGCGAGGCGGCTGTCGGTGCTGTCACTGCCCACCACGTTCATCTTCGACGCCGACGGGCGGCAGCGATACCGCAGCGCGGGCGTGCCGAAGGCGGCTGACCTGCGGAACGGCGTTGCGGCCTCTGTTGCCTTGAACGGCCTACGAACAGCTACCATCAGCAACATGTCCGCCCGCCTGGAGCTTGGGCTCACCAAGCGTTGCGGAATAGATCTGTGCCGCACCGCGGGTTGTTGTTGTCGCCGCTGAGCCGGCCGTGCCCATTCGTCAGCGCACCCGCTCGAGGCGGCCGTTCGGGCATGGCCACCCATCCCCTACAGGAGCAAACTTGATGTCGACCGATAGTAGCCAAGTGGACGTACGGGGTCCGCGATTCGCGGCGTGGATCACCACCGCGGTTCTGGTGTTGGCGTTGGTTGTTTCGGCGTTCAGCGCACCCGGCGCGGCGGTGATCCTGGGCGTCCAGGCCGTCGTCTTCGCGATCAGCGCGCTGCGCGGCCCGCGCAACAGCCCGTACGGGGTGCTGTTCGCCAAGCTCGTCGCACCGCGGCTCGGACCGGTCAGGGAACGCGAACCGGTGCCGCCGCTGAAGTTCGCCCAGTTGGTTGGGTTTGTCTTCGCGGTCATCGGGGTCGTCGGCTTCGCTGCGGCGGTCCCGCTGCTCGGAGTGGTCGCCACCGCGTTCGCGCTATTCGCCGCCTTCCTCAACGCCGCCTTCGGCATCTGCCTTGGCTGCCAGCTGTACCCGTTCATCGCCCGACTTCGCCGCACGCGCGCGTCGGCGTGACCCTCGAATCTCCAAGCAACCGAAAGGATTTCCTTCCTGCCCCGCTCTGATGTGCAGGGCACGGCCGAGTGGGCGCAGAGGACACCAGCGCCTACGACGGCAGCCATATCGCCGACGCTGTGAAACTCGACTGGCGCACGAATCTGTAGGATCGGTTCGGCGCGACTTCGTTGACGCGCAGCAGTTCTCGAAACCGCTGAGCCAACGGGGGATGTCCAACAACGACACCGTGATCCACTACGCAGCTAGGTCGGCTCGACGCTGAACGGGCAGTCTATGGGCAAGACGATGCTTGCCGTAGATTGCGATCAACCAGAAGAACTCTGCCGGCGGGGCCATGACCGCGTCCGTCGCTGCCGCAGCGTTATCGGCGATCGCCTACGAGTGGTCGTTTCCCAGCCACGGGAACCGGTGTCATCCGGGTGCACAGCGTCGCGGCGGACCGGCGCGGCGCGTAGGACGGCCGAGATGGTAGCGACCGCTCAGCCGACGTTGGTACCGCCCTCGGCGATCCGGCGCACCGCGTTGATAAGGACGTCGATCTCGTCGAAGGTGTTGTAGAACGCAAACGACGGGCGCACCGTGGCCTCCAGGCCGAGGCGACGAAGAACTGGCTGTGCGCAGTGATGGCCGGCGCGTACTGCAATGCCTTCGGCGTTGAGCGCCTTGCCGACCTCGAGCGGGTCGTGTCCGGCCAGCACGAACGACAGCACGCTGGCCTTCTCGGTTGCGGTGCCCACGAGGCGAACACCCGGGATGTCGGCCAGGCGCGGGGTTGCATACTCCAGCAGCGCGTGCTCGTAGGCCGTAATGCGCTCGATGCCCAACCGCTCGACGTAACGCAGCGCCTCCCCGAGCCCGACGGCATCGGCGATATTCGCGGTGCCGGCCTCGAACTTGGTCGGCGGCCCCTGATACAGCGACCGTTCCAGGGTGACGTCGGCGATCATGTTGCCGCCGCCCTGCCACGGCGGCGTCTCGATGAGAGCGTCCTCGCACCCGTAGAGCACACCGATTCCGGTGGGGGCATAAATCTTGTGGCCGGAGAACGCGAAGAAATCGGCGCCGAGCTCCGAGACATTGACCGGCAGATGCTGAATCGATTGGGCACCGTCGATCAGCACCCTCGCGCCGTAGCGGTGGCCCAACTCGACGATCTTCTCGACCGGCGTCACGGTGCCCAGCGCGTTCGACACCTGGGTCGCCGCCACCAGTTTCGTCCTCGGACCCAGCAGATCCTCGAATTCCGACATCAGCAGGTTGCCCGCGTCATCAATCGGTGCCACCTTCAAGACGGCACCGGTTTTCTGCGAAAGCAGTTGCCACGGAACGATATTGGCGTGGTGCTCCAGGTGTGTGATGACGATCTCGTCGCCGGGCCCCAGGTACTTGCCACCCCACGCGTAGGCCACCAGGTTGATGGCTTCGGTGGTGCCGCGCAGGAAGACGATCTCTTCATCCTTCGACGCGCCGATGAATCGCCGCACCGTGTCGCGGGCCTCCTCGTACGCATCGGTCGCCCGGGCGGCCAACTCGTGCGCCGCGCGGTGGATGTTGGAGTTCTCGTGGGTGTAGAAGTACGACAACCGGTCGATCACCACCTGCGGCTTCTGGGTGGTCGCGGCGTTGTCAAACCAGATCAGCGGCCTGCCGTTGACCGTCTCCTTCAGGATCGGGAAGTCCGCCCGCACGGCATTGACGTCGAACACCTCGTGCTCGTCGGGCAACCGGGGCACCGGCTCGGGTTCGGTGAGGAAGTAGTAGCGGGGCTCGTCACCAACCGGCGCGACCGGTGGCGCACCAGACCAGCCCAGGTCGATGACCGACGGCGCCTCGGGCAGCCACCACGGCGCCGAGCCACGCGAGGCCACCGGGACGGCCGGCGTCCGCCCGGCCAGCACGCCGGGCACGGTCGGCACGATGCCCGCGCTCGGCACCGCGAATACGGTCAGGTCGGCAACACCGGGCGGTAGGTAGGGGTCGGTTACCGCCGCGGTCGCCCCGGCGACACCGGGCGGTAGGTAGGGGTCGGCCACCGCCGCGGCGGCTCCGGCGGCCGACGGCGCCGCCGTCGCATCGGGCACACTGCCGCGCGGAGCCAGCGGCACCGTCTGCGGCAGGCCTTCCGGCTCGGGGGAAGTCGGCGCCGGCACATAGATATCGGGAACACCGACGAACGGAACCGGAGGCGTGAACGGATCAGATGTCCCCGCGGCCAGCTGCCCGGCCGAGGTCGCGGCCGTCGTGTCGGGCACACTGCCGCGGGGGGCGACAGGCACCGCCTGTGGGGGAGAGTCGGGACCCGGTCGAACGCTGGCCGCATACAACTGGCTGGCCAGCGCGGCGAGCTCCGCAGCGCTGATGGGCAGCTCGCTTTCGGCGCCTACCGACCGGTACTCACTTGTACTCATGGTACTGGTCCACGGCGACGTCATCGAGCACGCCGAGCGCGTCGTCGGTGAGCACGGCCAAGGACGTGTAGAGGGTGACCAGATACGTCGCGATCGCCGACTGGTTAATGCCGGTGAACCGCACTGACAGCCCGGGTGCCTGCTCGCCGACCAGGCCCGGCTGGAACAGGCCCACCACGCCTTGGCGTTCCTCACCGGTGCGCACCAGGATGAATTTGGTCTTGCTTTCCTGCAGCGGCACCTTGTCCGACGGAATCAGCGGAATGCCGCGCCAGGTGATGAACTGCGCGCCGAACAGGCTCACGGTTGCCGGCGGGACCCCGCGGTAAGTGGCCTCGCGGCCGAACGCGGCGATGGCCTGCGGGTGCGTCAGGAAAAAGCTGGGTGTTTTCCAGACCTTGGTGATCAGCGCGTCGAGGTCGTC
>DASPOT010000420.1:0-9522 GCA_035625875.1 Mycobacterium sp.
TCGTCGGCGGCCGCAAGCAGCGCCACGGCGGTGGCGTCATAGAGGGCCTCGTTGAAGGCATTGAGCGCCTTGGGCCGGTTCAAGGTGAGGGTGCGCACCTTGTTGTTGTTGTCGATCTGCAGCGTCACGGCTGCAGCCTAGCCGGGATCGGGTAGCGGGGCGGGACGGCTTGGTCCTCAGGTTGCAAACGGGGTCTTGAGTATGTAGCGGCTGGTCGGCACGGTGTCGATGTTCTCGTTGGCGCCGAACGCCGTTGTGCTGGCGACCATCCGGCTCACCCGGTCCTGCAGATCGTTGTCATCGGCAGCGCCGAAGAAGGCCTTCAGATCGGTGATCGCCTCGGGCGGGAACAACTCTTCGACCATTCCGGCGATGGCCGGTCCGTCCGGGGTGAGGGGGCGCACCACCCAGTTCTGGGTGTAGCCGAATGTCGCCTGGGTCTCGATGGCCACCGGCGTGTGGTCGCGCTGCCAGCGGCTCAGCCAAGTCGCCTCATCTAGGCTGGCCGGCCGCCGCAGCAACGCAATATTGGCCAAACCCGGTGTCCGCCGGCCCGTTTGGAGTGGCGGCGCTAGCGGCACCGACTCGGTCACCAGATATGCGGCGACGTGCGCGGCCTCCTTCTCGAGTAGCGTGAGCGCCGCTGCGATCTGGTCGCCGTAGCACTGCTGGGTCCACATGCTCACCACCGCGCCGGCCGGCGGATCGAGCGTCGTCAACGTCATCAGCGAGTCACGTACCGCGTCATCACGGACATTGACGGATAAGCCAGGGACGCCGAGCCGCAGGATGGCGTCCGCGACCGGACCCCGTTGGCGCGCGCACCAATCGTCGTCCGACTCGGCGGCCATCAGCACGGCGATTACCTTCTCCTTACGCGAGGACCTCCATTTGACGCGGCCTGGGTGAGACGATCGAGCACTACTCGGGTTCCGGTTGGTCCCGTGCCCACCGGGGCAGGATGAACACTCCCTCGGCTTGGACGGTGACTCCCTCGTCGTCGGCGAGATGGCCGGCCGCCAACGTCTTCACCCCGTCGGTTCGGGTGATTGTCGCCTCGGCGTGCAAACGACCCAGCCGGGTGGCCCGCACGTGGCGAAGGCTGATGGTTCCGGTGAAACGCGGGTTCACTCCGTCGCTGGCCGCTTCGCCCAGGATGTGATCGAGAACCAGAGCCGCGACTCCCCCGTGTACATGACCAGGTGGTCCCTCGTAAGCGGCGCCTAGGTGAAAGTCGCACCACACTTTGCCCAACGGGCCGTGATGGACCACCAACGGCGGGGCGATAGGGTTGCGAAGCCCAATGGCGACGTTGCCCCACGCCATCCGCTCACCGCTGGTGAGGTAGCGGATGCCAAATGTTCCTTCAAGCTGCTTGCTCCGCAAACGCGCTGTGGCCGAATCGATCTCGGCCGTGGCTACGGCGACCGTGTTGGCGTCCACTTCGGTCCGGATAGTCGCGTCGATCAATTCCCGGACCGACCGCGTCAGCGGCTCGTAGACCGCCCGCAGTCGTTCGACGTACTCGGCACTGATGTTCTCCAGGGTGAAGTCCAGCATGCCTGAAACTAGAACATGTTCTTCTCGGGCGTCTACGCCGGGGTGCCCGGCTTGGTCGTCAGGCGAACCTCCTGGTCACGGCTGACCAACTCGCCGATGATCCCGGCCAGCCGCCGGTAGGGTGCGTCGCGCCCGCTCGAGGACCGGAACACCGGCCCAATGCGTCGTCCCGGGCGGGGCGCGGCGAAGTGCGCGAGGCCGAGCCGACTGCGTGCTGCCTCGACGGGCACCGCGCTCTGCGGGATCAGCATCACTCCCAAACCACCGGTCACGCATTGCACAGCGGTGGCCACCGACGCGGCCTGGGTGTTGGCCTGTTCGATCCGCACTCCCGCCTTGCGGCAGACGTCCAGCGTCTGGTCACGCAGGCAGTGGCCCTCGTCCAGCAGCAGCAGCGGCAGATTAGCCAGTGCACCCGGAACAACTCGCTTTCCCGACAGCGGATGCCCCGGGGGTAGTGCCAGCACGAAATCCTCGTCGTAGATAGGGATCTCGGTGATGCCGCTGGTCTCGGACGGCAGCGCGATCAGCGCCGCATCCAGCGCACCCTCACGGAGCAGTGTCAGCAATCGTGCGGTCTGGTCCTCGACTACCCGCAATGTCAGTTCCGGTAGCCGATCCGCCAATCCGGCCAGCATGGCGGGCAGCACGTACGGCGCCACCGTCGGAATCAGTCCGAGGCGCATGATGCCGTGCAGCGGATCGGATGCCCCGGCCGCCAAGTTGAACGACGAGTTCGAGGATCGTGACACTCAGATCCTGGGCGTGTCGGTGGACAGCGAGTTCGTGCACTTCCAGTGGCGGGCGCGCAATGAAGATCTCAAGACGGTGCCGTTCCCGATGCTCTCCGACATCAAGCGGGTACTGGCCCAAGCCACCGGGGCGCTCAACGCTGACGGGGTGGCCGACCGCGTCACCTTCATTGTCGACCCCAATAACGAGATCCAATTCGTCTCGGCGACTGCCGGATCCGTGGGCCGCAATGTCGATGAGGTGCTGCGGGTGCTCGACGCACCGCAGTCCAACGAACTGTGTGCCTGCAACTGGCGCAAGGGCGACCCGACCCTGGACGCCGGCGATCTGCTCAAGGAGTCAGCGGCGTAATGGGCATCGAGAACCTGAAGGATGCACTGCCTGATTACGGCAAGGACCTCAAGCTCAACCTCGGCTCGGTCAGCCGAACCACGCTGCTCAACCAAGAGCAGTTGTGGGGCACCCTGCTGGCCAGCGCTGCGGCGACGCGGAACACCGAGGTATTGGCCGAGATTGGCGCCGAAGCGGCCGACAACCTCTCGGCCGAGGCTTACCACGCAGCGTTGGGTGCTGCCTCTATTATGGGCATGAACGACGTGTTCTACCGCGGCCGGGGGTTCCTCGGAGGTCAGTACGACGACCTGCGTCCAGGGCTGCGGATGAACATCGTCGCCAATCCCGGTGTGGACAAAGTTAATTTCGAGCTGTGGTCCTTCGCGGTGTCATCGATCAACGGATGCCCGGACTGCCTTACCGCACACGAGCACACACTGCGCGAGGCAGGCGCCAGTAGAGAGACCATCTTGGAGGCATTGAAGGTCGCCGCCATCGTGGCCGGTGTGGCGCAAGCGATCACCGCTGCCCAGACATTGGCCGGCGTCGGCTAAGGGGAGCGCCGTTCTCGCATCCGGCAGCCGGACGGGACCGTAGACTTGCGCTCTGTGGCTATCAGCGACGTCGACCTCGGGCATCTGCGCCGCTGCGTCGAACTGGCCCGCGTTGCGCTCGACAACGGCGACGCGCCCTTCGGCTCGATCCTGGTCGGCGCCGATGGCCGAACCCTCTACGAGGACCACAACCGGTCGGGGAACGGCGACCTCACGCAGCATCCCGAGTTCGCCATCGCCCGATGGGCGGCAGCAAATCTGGCCCCGGTCCGCCGCGTTCGAGCGACCGTCTACACCTCCTGCGAGCACTGCCCGATGTGCGCGGCCGCCCACGCGTGGGTCGGTCTCGGGCGCATCGTGTATGCGACGTCGGCTGCCCAGCTCAACCAGTGGCTTGCGGAATGGCATGCGCCAACACCGCCGGTGGCGCCGTTACCGATCACGACGGTCGCGCCCAAGGCTGTGGTTGACGGCCCGGCGCCGGCGCTCGAAGACGAGGTGAAGGCCCTTTACGAGGCCGCGTACCGGCCGTGACAGCGGCCGACTGGGTCCAGCACGCCATCTGGTGGCAGGTCTATCCACTTGGTTTCGTCGGCGCATTTCCCGCGAACCAGCCACCGGGTCGCGACGAGCATCGACTGCGACGAATCGCCGGCTGGTTCGATCACGCCATCGAGCTGGGGGCATCGGGGGTTGCGCTGGGGCCGATCTTCGCCTCGCGCTCACACGGTTACGACACCACCGACCACTACCGCATCGATCCCCGGCTCGGTGACGGCGCCGATTTCGACTACTTGATTGCCGAGGCGCACCGGCGCGGCCTGCGCATTCTGCTCGACGGTGTGTTCAACCATGTCGGCGTGGACTTCCCGCGTTATCGGCAGGCGCTGCACTGCAAGAGCTCGGCACGCTGGTTTCGCGGGCGCGCGGGTCATTTCCGCACGTTCGAAGGCCATAGTGAGCTCATCACTCTTAACCACAACAACCCCGAGGTCGCGGACTACACCGTCGACGTCATGACCCACTGGTTGCGGCGCGGCGCTGACGGGTGGCGCTTGGACGCGGCTTACGCTGTGCCGCCACATTTCTGGGCCACCGTCCTGCCGAAGGTGCGTGACTTGCATCCGGAGGGGTGGCTGGTTGGCGAGTACATCCATGGCGACTACGCCGCGGTGGCCCGCGAAACTGGCTTCGACTCGGTCACCCAGTACGAGCTGTGGAAGGCAATCTGGAGCAGCCTCAACGACGGCAACTTATACGAATTGGACTGGGCGTTGCAGCGGCACAACGATTTTCTTGCCAGCTTTACGCCGCTGACCTTCATCGGCAATCACGATGTCACCCGCATCGCCAGCCGGCTCGAAAATCCCGGTCACCTGGCCCATGCGCTGGTGATCCTCATGACCGTCGGCGGGATTCCCAGCGTGTACGCGGGCGACGAGTTCGGCTATCGCGCCGTCAAGGAAGAGCGGTTCGGCGGTGACGACGCGGTGCGGCCCGAGTTCGGCTCTCCCCCACCTCGACTGGATGAATTCGGTGAACAGATGTGGGCGCTGCACCAGTACCTCATCGGGCTGCGTCGCCGCCACCCGTGGCTGTATGCCGCGTCGACCGCACGCTTGCGACTGGATAACCGGCACTACGTTTACGCGGCGCGCCGCGGCGAGGACGCGCTGGTGGTCGCCCTCAACGTCGACGACACCCCGCTGCATCTGGTGTTGCCGGAGCTGGGTCTGTCGCGAGCGCAGGTTGTCGCCGGACCGGCGGCGCCGCCGGAGGAGATCGTCGACGCGGTGGTGGTCGAACCGCACGGTTGGCGGATCGTGCGGCCTGTGTGACCGCGCGTCAACTGGTCAGCCGCGCGACCGTCAGGGGGTCTTCCTCGCCGCCGTAGTACTTGTTGAGCAGCTCCACGAAATCCTGATTGGCGTCGGTGGCGCGGGCGAACAGGGTCATCGACGAGCGCACCTTGAGGTCGTCGGGCGAACCGAAGATCTCCCCGATCGAGCGGCCTTGCACCCGGTTGACCAGCTGCGCGCACTCGTGCAACCGCGGTCCGAGCACGTCGTGCTGAAGATAAGCCCGGGCTTCCTCCAGCGAAGAGATTGCGTACCGGGTCGCCATCAGGCTGCGGCCCAGCCCGGAAAGCTGCGGGAAGACGAACCAGATCCAGTGACTTCGCTTCCTGCCGGCACGGAGCTCGTCGACGACGACGCCGTAAACCGGGGCCTGCGCGTCGACGAAACGCCGCAGCTCGAATGGGTCGCTCGCGGATTCCACAGCACTACAGTTGCACACCACTGGTTAGATGGCGGCCATGGGCAGCGAGCGCGGATTAGGCCAGTAATCGATGGCGGTCAAACGACGGGTGCCGAAGGTGCGAGACCTGGCGCCGCTGATCCAGTTCCGCAAGCCCCAACTGGACCGCACCAAGCGTCGGCTGGATGCTGCGCTGACCATCCACGATCTGCGGCGCATCGCCAAGCGCCGCGCTCCAAAGGCCGCGTTCGACTATACCGACGGCGCCGCCGAGGACGAGCTGTCCCTCAAGCGGGCCCGACAAGCCTTCCGCGACATCGAGTTTCACCCGGCGATTTTGCGTGACGTCGCCACGGTACGCACCGGGTGGGAGGTCCTCGGGCAACCGGTCGCGTTGCCGTTCGGGATCGCGCCGACGGGCTTTACCCGGCTGATGCACACCGAGGGTGAGATCGCTGGTGCACGGGCGGCGGCGTCGGCCGGGATCCCGTTTTCGCTATCCACTTTGGGCACCGCCTCCATCGAGGATGTGGCGGCCGCTATTCCGCAGGGCCGCAAATGGTTTCAGCTGTACATGTGGCGTGATCGCGACCGGTCGATGGCGCTGGTGCGGCGGGCGGCCGACGCGGGATTCGACACCCTGCTGGTAACCGTCGATGTCCCGGTCGCTGGTGCGCGGTTGCGCGACGCCCGCAACGGGATGACGATCCCGCCGGCGTTGACGTTGCGGACCGTGCTCGACGCGCTGGGCCGCCCGCGCTGGTGGTTCGACTTGTTGACGACCGAACCGTTGGCGTTCGCGTCGCTGGACCGCTGGTCGGGCACCGTCGGCGAGTACTTGGACACCATGTTCGACCCCAGCGTCACTTTCGCAGATCTGGCCTGGATCAAGTCCCAGTGGCCCGGCAAGCTCGTCGTCAAAGGGATTCAGACACTCGACGACGCCCGTGCGGTCGTCGATGTCGACGTCGACGGCATCGTGTTGTCCAATCACGGTGGCCGCCAACTCGACCGGGCACCGGTGCCGTTCCACCTGTTGCCGTCGGTCGCCCGTGAGGTCGGCAAGGACACCGAGATCCTGCTGGACACCGGCATCATGTCCGGCGCCGATATTGTTGCCGCCATCGCCCTGGGAGCGCGTTTCACGCTCGTCGGGCGGGCTTACCTCTACGGGTTGATGGCCGGCGGCGAAGCGGGCGTCAATCGTGCCGTCGAGATCCTGTCCGGCGGGTTGACCAGGACCATGCGGCTGCTCGGTGTCACCTGCCTGGAGGAGCTGTCACCTAAGCACGTAACCCAAATTGTGGCGGGTGGTGCCGGTGGGGCGGCCAGTGTGACGCTCGGGTGACGCTCGCGCTGCGGGCTTTACTATTGTGCCGCCCCGGCAGCCGTGTCGTCGCGCTCGGGTTGTATGCCGCCGAGCACAGGTATATGACGATCCAATCGCCTTGCAGGGCAGGGTATACGGACATGCGCCGCGAACTCCTCGACGAAGTCGGTCATCCGTCCTGAGACTGCCGCGCCGGTTATCCACAGGCCGAAGGCTGCAACCATTTCTTGTCGGACCGCTGCGACATACTCGTACGTATGTTCGAGCACATGGCCGGTCTTGTGTCGCCACCGGAGGTGGTCGCTCGGTTCGATGAGCTGTTCGAGCGGCGCTATCCGTCGACCACGCCGGAGTCAGCCGCCCTGGTGGATCGGATCTGCTCGTCGTCTCGGGCGGAGAATCAAGTGGCAGCCGTGCAGCTGGCCGCGATTGGCGAATTGTTTGCCTACCGGCTGTCGCGCTGCTCGGACACCGAAGCGTGGGTGGTCGACACCATGGAGGCGGCGACCGCTGAGCTGGCCGCGGCGTTGCGAATCAGTCAGGGGCTGGCGGGTAGTCGGCTGCGGTACGCCCGGGTGACATGACCCCGCAAAGTGGTCCAGCGGGTCAGGTCACGGGCCACGCGCGAGCGGCTGCCGAAGGTGGCGGAGGTCTTCAAAGCCGGTGATATCGACTATCGGACGTCGTCACGCCACTAATGCTGTGCGCTGACCAGGGAACGCTAGGTCAACTCGGAGTGCTGTGCGGATGATTATCAGACAGTCCGCTAACGCCGACCGTCGCGGATCTGGTAGACCCGCGCCACCGACCTGCTGACCTTCGCCCACGCAGCCGGGAACGCCTTCGGCGGGACCATTGACTGCTGCTCAGGGACTTTTGGCACTGGCTGTGCTGCCACATTTGCGTGTTAACTTGTTCGTCAGCAAGCAGCGAGTAACAACATCATGGAGAACGACACATGATCACGAAAATCCTGGTCAGCGCCGCTATCGCCGTCGTTGCTGCCGTTGGAGTAGCAGCACCGGCCGTTGCTGACCCATACGCGTGCCGCCCCGCCCTGGCCCCGGCCCCGTTCTGTAGCCTCAGCCAGGCGCCGGCCCCGAAAGCCGGCCCCGCTGCCCCGAACCAGATCACCCAGGGAATCCAGAAGGGCCTCTCTGATCTGCAGGCCACCCAAGGCCAGCAGTAATCCGGGTCATCGCGACCAACAACAGTTTCCAGTGCTCGATATCCCGCGTCATCACGCAGGGATCGAACCTGATCAGCGACGAACCGATGCTGGGGTCTTGCGCCGAATTAGCGTGACCGCGAGACCGCTGGCACAATGCCAGATCCGCTGTGTTCAGTGAGTTCGTTAAGTATTCGTTAGGGAACAACCGAATGGTAACGATTTACACATCGCCCTAGCGTGCTGATGCGAGGGCTGGGAATGTGATGCATGTGACTGCTGAGGTAGGCGAACTGGTCGCTGCACCAACGGGGCAATGGATGGATAGACCACCCCAACGCTGTGCGCGTGGCCACTGGCTGTTGCCCGGACGCTTCCTCGTCGGCACTCTCCCGTGCGCCTGTGGCCGGCATACGACGTGGCTATGTGAATGTGGCGCAGTTACCTACGGGCCGCCGCTCGGCAAGGGGTGCAGCCTGCTCGATGGACCGGCCGCAGTTCGCTAATGGTCAACCACCGCGACCGGCGCACATCGCCGGCCATGTCTACACAATCGCGGCCCCGTGGGGTGGCCGCATCGCAGCCAACAGGCCGCGCTGCCCCACGTCCCGGGAGATGACTTGCGCCGCGGGGTCAATCCGTACGCTCAGCGTTGTGCGCGACCCGGAGACCATCGACTCCGAACTGCGGCTCATCGCCGCCGTGCGCCGTTCAATCCGCGAGCACGTTATCGAGCCGTGAAGTCGTCAGATCGACGAACTTCTCGATGAGCGCCCAGCGCACCGCCGGTCGACGGGTGGAGCGGGGCGCTCGGGCTGTAAACGGGCTGTAAACGGCTTGTCAAAGTCCCGTAAAAACGCTCCCACGCGCATCGCGAATTTGCAATGGACTGCGTAGATTTGGGCGCGCCTGTCGAAAAGCCGGGCGTTTTAGTCGGTCCTGCGGCAGAAAGAAATCATGCACACCGTTGAGGCGCAGCTCGGCCAGGAGTTGCACAACTATGCTGTTGAGTTGCGGCAGTTGGCCTACACCCTGCCCAATGGGGTGGGCGAGCACGATCTGCTTCGATTGTCGGAGCGCATGCACGCTGCTGCCGACCAGTTGGTCCGCAAGGGGGCCTAGCCACCAGCTTTCTCTCAAGCCGACGAGGGATGAGCGCAGCTTTTGATAGACCGCGTTGCGCTACCCGTTGCGCGGCGTGACGATCACTTGAGTGGGTATCAAGTGGTCGTGCGTCGAGTTTCCCCACTGCGCCTACAGTTGGTTGTCATGGCCCGCCGTTGGCGAATTCGTGCGGTCGACGTCGGGCCAATGGGATGGCCCACTCGCCGACATCGTGATCGTGCCCGCGCGGTCACGGTCTCGGGTCCTCACCGCTGCCTCGTCGGATACCAGCCGTGCTCTTGCGCCGGCTCACACCTGACCTAGACCGAAGTTGCGGCGGGTTTTGGAGGGGGTTGTGTAGCTGATCTGTAGGGCAGCGGGTATCGGCGTGAAAATGTGTAGCCACTAAATTAGTGTGTCGTTTCAGCATATCGTGGACAAATCGCGTTAGAATTCGGTTA
>DASPOT010000421.1:0-12598 GCA_035625875.1 Mycobacterium sp.
CCCAGGGGGCACAGCAAGAACTAGATCCACAGCCCCATCGACGAGGCAGGCAGCCAAGTTCAGAGAATCGGCGGTCGACCGGCTCACCTCGACCGCCCATGAACTCGTCGTCGAAGGCCAGTCCTACCGACGCCGCCAAAACCCTCAGTTGACACCACCACGAAAGGAGGACACCATGCTCGCTGAGCCAACCAGGTGGTCCCATGCCTGTGGCAATCCAGTGGTCCCATCACCGTGGCAAATGACACCTCGCGGGTAGGCGATGTCCATCGGGAAACGTGGCATGCGGGCCGCGGCGGGCGCCATCGGCGTGGGCGCCGCATTGGGCCTGGCCACGCCCAATCGGGGCACCACAGGAAAGGGAATTCTCCATGACCATCATCGTCTCGACCAGCGGTGGCGCCCGCCCCGCGCGGGGGCGCCGGTTCGTTGCCGCCACCCTCTTCGCCGCCGCGCTCGCGCCAGCAGCCATCGCGTTCGCACACCCCGCCGTCGCGGACCCTGTGCCAAGCGATCTGGAAGTCTACCAATAATGAGTCAGCACCGGCGAAGCCCCGGTCCAACGCTGCGCTGAGGCTGACGGGTACTGGGTCCCCGGTCCCGACGGGAATTGGGAATGCCAATTCGTGCAACCCAATTCAGGGCAGACAGGCCAGCCGACCCGACACCCGGTGCCCCCGCGGAACATAACCGGCCCGCGGCCACCTAACGCGAATCCCACGTAAGGGACTGTCCGGTTAACGGTGGATCTAAATGTTGCTCACGATCTCTCGCAGGCGGGTCTGGTCCGACAATCCGACCGGACGGATTTGACACAGCACAGGACAACAGGTGCTCGGTGCCTCGGTCACTGAAGCGCGGGGAAGGGAAGATCCGCTGCGCGGGACTGGGCGCGGATCTTTCGCATTTGGGCTAGCTTCTGCTTCGCGGCGCTTAGGCCGACTTTGAGGTCCTCGACTTCGCCGTGCGACGTGCGATGCTGCACGCAAGATGACCCGGCACACCAGGTTCAAGTTCTGCCTCGACCCGTCCGCCAAGGTTGTTCGACGCGCTTTACTGCGGGTGGTCCAACGGAATTTCGAGAGCCGATATCGTCGCGGCCAGCCCGTCGTATTGCCCTGCGAGGATACAGAATTCGATGAGCTGACGCCGATCGAGGTGGCCTGACAACTGTTGCCAGGTGTCGGCGCTGACCGACCGGTTCTTGATGAACTCATCAGTCGCGCTCAACAGCGCCTGCTGTCGGGGCGTGAGCCCAGCGGAGGTGTTCGGCCATGCGAAGATCGCGTCCTGCGTCGACCCGTCCAGTCCGCGACGGCGCGCTATCCGGCGGTGATGCTGCAGCTCGTACTCGCAGGCGCGCAAGTGTGCGACCCGCAGGATCACCAACTCGGTATCGGCATTGGGCAGCCGGCCCCGCAGCAGTGCACCGGAATAGGGCAGCCAGGTCCAGAACAGCCGCTTGTGCCGACCCAGCGTGGTGAACAGATGCATCTCCGGCGCGCGCACCGTTCGCGCGCCGAACTTCGCCAACACCCAGTTGACCAGACCCAGCTCACGTAGGCCCCCGGACGGGATGCGGCCGGCTTGACCGGTCTCGGAGGCGCTGCTCATGCTTGTTTCACCAGGTACGGCGATACCGTGCTGCGATGCTCGTCGAGGTCGAGCGCTCGGCCCAAGGCGGGGAAGGCCCGCTGCGGACAGTTGTCGCGTTCGCAGACGCGGCAGCCCGCGCCGATCGGTGTGGCGTTGTCCCCCGACAAGTCGAGTCCTTCCGAGTAGACGAGCCGGTTGGCGTGCCGAAGTTCGCAGCCCAGCCCGATGGCGAAAGTTTTACCGGGCTGACCATACCGCGATGCCCGCCGCTCCACGGTGCGGGCCACCCACATGTACTTGCGGCCGTCGGGCATCTGCGCGATCTGAACCAGAATCTTTCCCGGGTTGGCGAACGTCTCGTAGACATTCCACAGCGGACAGGTGCCGCCCGTGGAGGAAAAGTGAAAACCGGTGGCGGACTGGCGTTTTGACATGTTGCCCGCCCGGTCCACTCGGACAAACGAGAACGGCACCCCGCGCAACGACGGCCGCTGCAGCGTGGAGAGCCGATGACAGATCGTCTCGTAGCTCACCGAGTAGAACGCCGACAGCCGCTCGATGTCGTAGCGGAAGTTCTCGGTTACGTCGTGGAACTGCCGATATGGCAGCACCGCGGCGGCCGCGAAGTAGTTGGCTAGTCCGAGCCGGGCCAGGGTCCGCGACTCCTCGCTGGTGAACTTGCCGTCGATGACCATTCTGTTGACGAGATCGCCGAATTCCAGGTACGCCAGCTCGGCGGCCATCTTGAACACCTGCTGCCCCGGCGAGAGGTGACTGCTGATCTCCAGCGTCTTGGTCGCTGGGTCGTAGCGGTGCAGCACGGTATCGCCGAGGTCGATGCGTTTGACGATGTGCAGCCCGTGCACCTCGGTGAGCCGGCGGGACAACTCGCCGGCCAGATCGCCGCGGTGCATCCGCATCCGGACCGTCAGATCTTCGGCGGCGGTGTCCAGCTCGTGTAGGTAGTTCGGCCGCTCGTAGAAGTAGTCGCGTACCTCTTCGTGCGGCATGGTGATCGAGCCGCTGCCGCTGCCGTTGGAAAACCGCTCCTCAGTGGCGGCCGCCAGTTGCGCGGTAGTGATCCGATAACGGCGGTGCAGATTGACCATGGCGCGGGCCAGCGCGGGATGCGCGCTGACCAGTTCGGCGATTTCAGGCAGGTCAACGTCGATATCCAGATCGCGGTCCATCGTCACTTCCCGCAGCTCGGCGACCAGCCGGGTGTCGTCCTGGGAGGCGAAAAACGTCGCGTCAACCCCGAACGCCTCGGTGATCCGCAGCAGTACAGGCACAGTCAACGGGCGGACGTCGTGCTCGATCTGATTGAGGTAACTCGGCGAGATCTCCAGCATCTGCGCCAGCGCGGCCTGACTGAACCCGCGCTCGCTGCGCAGCTGGCGAACGCGGGAGCCGACGAACGTCTTGGTCACCCGATTCAGCGTAGCCGTGCTGCGAAGGTGTGGTTCGCAGAGTTGGCAAGAGCGCGCCGATTGGTGTTTCGAAGACGCCGTTTGGCATGATTCGCTTCGGGAAACCGGCATGAGGAGCAAACGGGGGAGTGGAGCAGTGAGCCTGGACAAATTGATGATGCCGGTGCCTGACGGCCGCCCCGACGTCTTCGATCGTGAATGGCCGCTGCGCGTTGCCGACATCGATCGCGAGGGCCGGCTGCGGCTGGACGCGGCCGCCCGGCACATCCAGGACATCGGCCAGGACCAACTGCGTGAGATGGGCTTTGAGGAGACCCATCCGTTGTGGATCGTCCGGCGCACCATGGTCGACCTGATCCGCCCGATCGACTTCGGCGACATGTTGCGGCTGCGGCGATGGTGTTCGGGCACCTCGAATCGGTGGTGTGAGATGCGGGTCCGCATTGACGGACGCAAGGGCGGCCTGATCGAGTCCGAGGCATTCTGGATCAACATCAATCAAGAAACCCAGATGCCGTCACGCATTTCCGACGACTTCCTGGCAGGCCTGCATCGCACGACCAGTGTTGATCGGCTGCGGTGGAAGGCGTATTTAACGGCGGGAAGTCGCGACGACGCGTTGGAGATCCACGAGTTTCCGGTCCGCGTCGCCGACATCGACCTCTTCGACCACATGAACAACGCGGTCTACTGGGCCGTGATCGAGGATTACCTGGCTTCCTACCCCAAATTGCTCAGGACGCCGCTGCGGGTGACCATCGAGCACGAGGCACCAGTGGCACTCGGGGACAAGCTGGAGATCATCTCGCACATCCATCCGCCCGATTCGACCGATCGATTCGGTCCTGGCCTGGCCGATCGCACTGTTACAACGCTCACATATGCCGTCGGGGACGAGACGAAAGCGGTCGCGTCCATCTTCGCTGTGTAGTAGAGCCGCCGAAACTCCGCCTGGCCCGCAAACTCGCCGGTGACCTGCGGGTAACTACTGAAACGGCTCAGTCATGCGCTTCTTCGCAAACTTGGCAAAATCTCAAAAGGTCATCGCCAAAATTGGCAATTGACACGGCTGGACGGAGGCAACACCTGTGCCATCGTCGGCTTAGCACATCAGTGAAGATGCGTGCTGTTTAACACCGCCGCAGGGAATGATGCTTTAGCAACTCAGCAATGAAGACCGTTAAGGAGCAAGCCCGATGTCGACCGTTGGCACGCCGAAGAGCGTCGAGCAGATCCAGCACGATTGGGACACCAATCCGCGCTGGAAGGACGTCACCCGCACCTACACCGCTGCGGATGTTGCCGCTCTGCAGGGCAGCGTGGTCGAGGAGTACACTTTGGCCCGCCGTGGCGCGGAGGTGCTGTGGGAGCAGCTGCACGACTTGGAGTGCGTCAACGCGCTTGGCGCCCTGACCGGCAACCAGGCGGTCCAGCAGGTGCGCGCCGGCCTCAAGGCCATCTACCTGTCGGGCTGGCAGGTCGCCGGTGACGCCAATCTGGCCGCCCAGACCTACCCCGACCAGAGCCTGTATCCGTCTAACTCGGTGCCGCAGGTGGTGCGCCGGATCAACAATGCGCTGCAGCGCGCCGACCAGATCGCCAAGGTCGAGGGCGATAGGTCGGTGGAAAACTGGCTGGCCCCCCATCGTCGCCGACGCCGAGGCCGGCTTCGGCGGTGCGCTCAATGTCTTCGAGCTGCAGAAGGCGATGATCGCCGCCGGAGCGGCTGGCACGCACTGGGAGGACCAGCTGGCTTCGGAGAAGAAGTGCGGCCATCTGGGTGGCAAGATGCTGATCCCGACCCAACAGCATATCGGACGCTGACGTCGGCCCGACTGGCCGCCGACGTGTGCGACGTTCCGACCGTTGTGATCGCGCGCACCGATGCCGAAGCGGCCACGCTGATCACCTCGGACATCGATGAGCGTGACCAGCCGTTCATCATCGGCGAGCGCACTCGGGAGGGTTTCTACCGCACCAAGAACGGCATCGAGCCCTGCATCGCGCGGGCCAAAGCCTATGCGCCGTTCGCTGACTTGATCTGGATGGAGACCGGCACCCCGGATCTCAAGGTCGCGAAGCGGTTCGCCGAAGCGGTCAAGGCCGAGTACCCGGACCAGATGCTGGCCTACAATTGCTCGCCGTCGTTCAACTGGAAAAAGCATCTCGACGACGCCACCATCGCGAAGTTCCAAAAAGAGCTTGCCGCAATGGGATTCAAGTTCCAGTTGATCACGCTGGCCGGCTTCCACGCGCTCAACTACTCGATGTTCGATCTGGCCTACGGCTACGCCCGCAACCAGATGAGCGCCTACGTCGAGTTGCAGGAGCGCGAGTTCGCCGCCGAGGAGCACGGCTACACCCCAACCAAGCACCAGCGCGAGGTCGGCGCCGGTTACTTCGACCGCATCGCCACCACGGTGGACCCGACGTCGTCGACGACCGCACTTACCGGCTCCACGGAGGAGGGTCAGTTCCACTGAGGATGAGCGGGCGTAGCCCGCGAAGACGAAGTGGAACCATTGGCTCGAGCCACTGAGGATGAGCGGGCGTAGCCCGCGAAGACGAAGTGGAACCGATGACGTGAGTCACTGAGGTGAATCTGTGCCGAGCAGACACAGAATCGCACTTCTACGGCGGCGATCCTGCGAGTCTGCCACTGCTCGCGTGTGAAACCGGCGGTGGGCCCACTGAGCCGAGGTTGACAGCGCAGGCCCCGTCCAGCCAACCTGGGCGGGGCCTGTTGCGGTGTATCACAAGACGACTGGAGAGAGCACAGTGAGCGAAGTAGCGATTCGGCGGGTCGGGGTCGTCGGAGCGGGGCAGATGGGCGCCGGTATCGCCGAGGTCTCCGCGCGCGCCGGTGTGGACGTGACCGTGTTCGAGACCACCGAGGCGCTGATCACCACGGGACGCAACCGCATCGTGAAGTCGCTGGAACGTGCTGTCAGCGCGGGCAGGGTGACCGAACGCGAGCGCGACGGCGCACTCGGCAAGCTGACCTTCACCACTGATCTGAAAGACTTCGCCGACCGCCAACTGGTGATCGAGGCCGTTGTCGAGGACGAGGCCATCAAGACCGAGATCTTCGCCGAGCTTGACCGGATCATCACCGATCCCGACGCGGTGCTGGCGTCGAACACCTCCAGCATCCCCATCATGAAGATCGCCGCGGCCACCAAGAACCCCCAGCGGGTGCTGGGTCTGCATTTCTTCAATCCGGTCCGCGTGCTGCCGCTGGTCGAGTTGGTGTCGACGCTGGTCACCGACCAAGCCGCGGCCGCTCGCACCGAGGAATTTGCCAGTGCGGTGCTGGGCAAACAGGTGGTGCGTTGTCCCGACCGGTCCGGCTTCGTGGTGAACAGACTGCTGGTGCCCTACCTCCTGTCGGCGATACGGATGGTCGAGGCCAAGTTCGCCACCGTCGAAGACATCGACAAGGCCGTGGTCGCCGGGCTGTCGCACCCGATGGGACCGCTGCGGCTGTCCGACCTGGTCGGGCTGGACACCCTGAAGCTGATCGCGGATAAGATGTTCGACGAAGTCAAGGAGCCACAGTAGGGTGCGCCGCCGCTGTTAGTGCGTATGGTCGACGCGGGTCTGTTGGGCAAGAAATCCGGTCAGGGCTTCTACACTTACTGACACGCGGGCGAGTGGCACCAAGCCGGGCGACTCGGGTCCAGCGTCACGGGCGGAGGTTTTAGTCGGCTAACATGCTTGCCAGTCAACGAATGAGGAGTACCGGTCGCACATGGCTCAGTTGAGGCCCTATTACGAAGAGTCCCAATCAATCTACGACATTTCAGACGAATTCTTCTCGTTGTTCCTAGACCCCACGATGGCCTACACCTGCGCGTACTTCGAGCGCGACGACATGACGCTCGAAGAGGCGCAAAACGCCAAGTTCGATCTGGCATTGGGCAAACTGAACCTCGAGCCAGGGATGACGTTGCTCGACATCGGCTGCGGATGGGGCGGCGGGATGCAACGGGCGATCGAGAAGTACGACGTCAACGTCATCGGCATCACGCTTAGCCGCAATCAGTGCAAATACAGCAACGCCAAGCTGGCCACGATCCCGACGCGGCGCAATGTCGAGGTGCGGCTGCAGGGCTGGGAGGAGTTCGACGAGAAGGTCGACCGGATCGTCACCATCGGTGCCTTCGAAGCCTTCAAGCAGGAACGTTATGCGGCGTTCTTCGAACGCGCCTACGACATCCTTTCCGATGACGGCCGGATGCTGCTGCACACGATAACGGCGTATTCGCAGAAACGGATGCATGAGAACGGTGTCGTGCTGACGATGAGCGATGTGAGGTTCTTTAAATTCATCCGAACGGAAATTTTCCCGGGCGGACAGTTGCCGGCCAAAGAGGATGTTTACGAATATTCGCAGGACGCAGGGTTCTCCGTCGCGAAGGTCCAATTTCTGCGCCCGCACTACGCGCGAACACTGGACATCTGGGCAGCCAATCTGCAGGCCAATCGTGAACGCGCCATCGCGATCCAGTCCGAAGAGGTCTACGACCGCTACATGCACTACCTGACCGGATGCGCGAACTTGTTCCGCAAGGGTATCAGCAACGTGGGGCAGTTCAC
Organism: Mycobacterium sp.; assembly: GCA_035625875.1. Lineage (GTDB taxonomy): Bacteria > Actinomycetota > Actinomycetes > Mycobacteriales > Mycobacteriaceae > Mycobacterium. The sequence goes on from DASPOT010000421.1 coordinate 7,626, forward strand.
CCTGACGAAGTAGCGGCTGCCCGTTGGCGAGTTGCCTGTTCACTGCTCAACGTCGAAACCGGCTGGCGGCCAAGCCAACTCGGGCCTCCTAGCCCCTCAATCAGCCGGCGGAGGGTTGCACAAGGTTATTTCTCTAGCGTGAACTGTTTGACGTCGGTGTACCCGTCGCGGAACAGCTTGGCACAGCCAGTCAGGTAGTGCATGTAGCGGTCGTAGGCCTCTAGTGATTGGATCTCGATGGCCTGGTCCTTGTTGGCCTCCAGGTTCGCGGCCCAGGTCTCCAATGTCCGCGCATAGTAGAGCTGCAGCGCTTGGACCCGGGTCACCTTGAACCCTGCCTCGGTGGCGCGCTCCTCGACCATCGAAGCCGACGGGAGCCAGCCGCCGGGGAAGATCTCGGCCAAGATGAATTTGGAGAAGTGGACCAATTCGTGTGTCAACCTCAGGCCCAGCTGCCTGGCTCCCTTAAAGCTCAGGCGAACGATGGTGTGCAGTAGCATCACGCCGCCGTCCGGAAGTGCTTCGTAGGCCGTCTTGAAGAAGGCCGGGTAGCGCTCGAGACCGAAGTGCTCGAACGCTCCGATGGAGACGATGCGGTCGATGGGCTCGTCGAATTGTTCCCAGCCCTCCAACAACACCCGTCTGCTGCGGCGGGTGTCCATCTCGTCGAACATCTTCTCAACGTGCGCGGCTTGGTTTTTCGACAGCGTGAGGCCGATGACATTGACGTCGTATTTCTCGATGGCCCGTTTCATCGTTGCGCCCCAGCCGCACCCGATGTCAAGCAGCGTCATCCCGGGCTGCAGGCCCAACTTTCCCAACGCTAAGTCGACCTTGGCGATCTGCGCCTCTTCTAATGTCATGTCGTCGCGCTCGAAGTAGGCGCAACTGTAGGTCTGCGTTGGGTCGAGAAAAAGCCGGTAGAAGTCATCGGACAGGTCGTAGTGGGCCTGCACGTCGTCAAAATATGGCGTGAGCGGTTTAGACATAACGAAGTGCGCCTTTCGGATCTCAGAGGCATTCACGGGGTTCAAGAGGGCTTCGCAAACACGCAACCATAACCTCCCCCGCATGCATCTGCTGCATGGTAGCTGTTGCCGACTAGGACATTCCAATCGACACGGTCGGGCATGCGAAAAGGCCACGCCTTGGCGGCCGGTTTCAGAGCACCCGAAGCACGGCCCCGATCGCCAGGCCTACCACCAGCAACGCGCCCGCCAGTCGCACGTGCACCCACGCCAGCGCGGCGTACCAGAGCGGCCACACCGGATAATCCGGCGGTGGCTGGTCGGGCGGTGGGCGGCGGAAATGCGGCCACACCTCCACCAGCCGCGGCAGCGCCACCACGACGAGCAACGCCGGCCACGGCATCGCCCCGGCCAGCACCGCCACGCCGACCAGCAGATAGAACCCGACCATCATTGCCAGCGTCACGACGCGGGCGTGAGCTTCGCCGAAGATCACTGGCAGTGTGCGGATCCCGAGCGGCGCATCGTAGGGGATTTTGTCGATGTGCTTGCCCATCAGCAGCGTGGTGCACAACAAGCCGTAGGGGAGCGACGCCAGCACGACATCCCCGCCGACCGCGCCGACGGCGGAGTAGTACGTTCCGCACACCATCAGTGGACCCCAGACGACGAAGACGTCAGGTTCGCCGAGGCCGCGTTTCTTCAGCCGCAGCGGCGGCGCCGTGTACGCGACGCTCAGCACGAAGCCGGTAAGCGCGAAGGCCACCACCGGCCAGCCGCGCGCTACCGTCAGCACGATGAGGATCGCCAGGTCGGCCAGGTTCACCAGGAGAATCGCCACGACCAGCGTCCGGCGGCTGACTAGCCCGGAGAGCACCGGGTGCGGGGCGTAAAGCGCCCGCGGGTAGCTAGCGCTGTCGGTGCCGGCCTGCGTGTCGTATAGGTCGTTCATCAGGTTGTTGGCGATGTGCGCACACGTGATCCCCAGCACGGCCAGGACGAGCCAGCGCCAGTCCAGGCCGGGTTCGCCGACCGCCAGCAGCGCAGCGACCAGTCCGGCGAACAGGGTCATCGGCAGCACTGCCGCGCGGGTGACGACGAGCCAGCGGGTGACGGTGTCGATCGGCCCGTCCGGCGGCGGGTTGGTGGTGCGCAGGGCATACGCCCACGACCTCAGCCGCGAGCGGGCCGTCACCTCAGACATGCCCGGGCTCATCGCCCGCGGGGCGGCACGATCGGCGACGGATGCGGCTGCTCCCGGAATTTCTCCAGTGACCCGCCGGCCTCGACGATCCCGCAGATCGCACTCCACGACAGCATGGTCAGGTAGTCGATGAGGTCATCGGCGCTCATCCGAGGGTGCGAAATCCACGAATGGGTGGCCAACTGCACGCCGCCGACGATCATGTACGCCCACGGCTCCACCCCGCCGGTGTCTATGCCGACCTCCTGCATGCGGCGGCGCAGCATCATCGCGAGCATGCCGGCAATGATCCGCTCGGAGTCGGCGATCACTTTGCTCTTGCCGGCCGAGCTGTTTGCCATCACGAACCGATACGGCTCCGGCTCTTCCGCGACCGTTTCCACGTAAACCCGGATGATTTCGCGGGTCAGGTCGAAACCGTCCAGATCGGATGACAGTGCGCCGGCCATGTTGGGGATCAGCGTGGTCTGCGCGAACCGCATCAGTACCGCGGTCGTCAGATCGTTCTTGTCGACGAAGTAGCGGTAGAGCACCGTCTTGGAGACCCCGATCTCGGCAGCGATCTCGTCCATGCTCAAGAAGCGGCCGTGCCGGCGAATCGCTTCGATGGTGCCGTCCACCAGCTCGTTGCGGCGCTCGACCTTGTGCTTGTGCCAGCGCCGCTTGCGGCCGTCGGTCTTTACCGTCCCCGCAGGGAGATGCTCTGCCACTATCGCGGAATCCCATTCAGTAGACCCCTCGATAGTACGGCCCGTTTTGCACCTCGTCCCGGTTGCGCATGGGCTTCGTTTCGCGGGCGATCATCTCAGCAATTACTCATACCGATAGCGGATGATGGTGCCGTGGCACATAGAGCCAACCTGGCGGACTTGCCGGCGGCGGGATTGGACACGATGACCTTGCCGAGGCAGCGGGCCCCTGCTTCCTTTGCCGAATCGTTCGTCGGCGCCGATCCGGAGGCTGACGCCGAGCGGCGCCGGGCTTTGCGCTGGATGAAGGTGGTGGCGCTGAGCTTCCTGGTCGGTGCCAGCGTTGTGTTCCTCGTGTGTCGCGCGGCGCAGGCCGGTGGTGCGGCCCCCACCTGGGTGGGCTATGTCGGCGCTGCCGCGGAGGCGAGCATGGTCGGCGCACTGGCGGACTGGTTCGCCGTCACCGCGCTGTTCAAGCATCCGCTGGGCATACCGATCCCGCACACCGCGATCATCAAGCGCAAAAAAGACCAGCTCGGCGAGGGCCTGGGAACCTTTGTCCGGGAGAATTTCCTGTCGCCGCCGGTCGTGGAGGCCAAGATCCGGGACGCGCAGGTGCCCAGCCGGTTGGGCAAGTGGCTGTCGCAGGCCGCGCACGCCGAGCGGGTGGCCGCCGAGACGGCGACGGTGCTGCGGGTGCTGGTGGAGCTGCTGCGTGACGAGGACGTCCAGCACGTCATCGACCGGATGATCGTGCGGCGCATCGCCGAACCGCAGTGGGGTCCGCCGGTGGGCCGGCTGCTGACCAGCCTGCTGGCCGAGAACCGGCAGGAGGCCCTGATCCAGTTGCTGGCCGACCGGGCGTTTCACTGGTCGCTGAATGCGGGCGAGGTCATCCAACGGGTGGTGGAGCGCGACTCACCTAGCTGGTCGCCGCGCTTCATCGACCATCTGGTCGGGGACCGCATCCACCGGGAGCTGATGGACTTCACCGACAAGGTGCGCCGCAACCCCGACCATGAACTGCGCCGCTCGGCGACGCGCTTCCTGTTCGACTTCGCTGACGACCTGCAGCACGATCCGGCTACGATCGCGCGGGCCGAGGCGGTCAAGGAGCGGCTGATGGCGCGCGACGAGATCACCAACGCCGCCGCGACGGCATGGAAGATGCTCAAACGGCTGGTGCTCGAGGGCGTCGACGACCCGACCAGTGCGTTGCGCACCCGGATCACCGATGCGGTGGTTCGCATCGGGGAGTCGCTGCGTGACGATGCTGACCTGCGTGACAAGGTGGACAACTGGATCGTGCGGGCCATCCAGCATCTGGTGTCGCAGTACGGGATGGAGATCACCGCGATCATCACCGATACGATCGAGCGCTGGGATGCCGAGGAGGCCAGCCGGCGCATCGAACTGCACGTCGGCCGTGACCTGCAGTTTATCCGGATCAACGGTACGGTCGTGGGCTCGCTGGCCGGGCTGGCCATCTACGGGCTGGCGCAGCTGCTGTTCTGAGCACTTGCTAACAAGTGCTTGCAAAAGTTAGCACCAGGTTTTACTGTGGGGCTCGTCCGCACCGATTGTCCGACACGAGGAGTCGCCATGCCGCAGGAAGAGAAGCTTGCCGCTGTGGTGTCGACCGCTGCGTCCGACATCGGCAGCTTCATCAGGGCGCAGCGTGAGGCGGCCCAAGTGTCGGTGCGACAGTTGGCGGAAAAAGCCGGTGTCAGCAATCCGTACCTCAGCCAGATCGAGCGCGGGTTACGTAAACCGTCCGCCGATGTGCTGAAGCAACTCGCTAAGGCGCTGCGGGTTTCGGCCGAGGTTCTCTACGTGCAGGCTGGAATTCTCGAGCCGAGCGAGTCCAGCGAAGTCCGCGACGCTATCGTCACGGACACGGCGATCACCGAACGGCAGAAGCAGGTGCTACTGGACACCTACACGTCCTTCGTTCAACAGAACGAAGCTGCCGGGGAGGGGAATGCGCCTGCGTAGACCCGCATAACCCCCACGAGCTCGTGACATCGAGCAATGCCAACCGATTGACACAACGAAAATCACGAAAGGAAACACGATGGCCGAGAACACGACCATTGACGACCTGAAGGCCCC